>NZ_CP044205.1:716250-1074375 GCF_009498235.1 Candidatus Methylospira mobilis
CGGTTTCAGCACCAGAAAGTTGTCGGTTTCGTTGAGGCCCATCGGGTCGAGCCCTATTTCATCGGAGCCTACGCGCGAAACGACGCGTGCGACTGCCGGAACATGTCGGAACAGCGCTTTTTGTATCTGCTCGTCCAGGCGCACCGATTGTTCCAGATTAATTGAGGGCAGCTTTTCCACCTGTATGATGACGGTGCCTTCGTCCAGCGTCGGCATGAAGGTTTTGCCGATGCGCGTGTAAATGACGGCTGTGGCCAACAGCAGCAACGCGGCAACAATGATCACCTGGCGGGTGTGCGCCAGCGCCCACAGTAGTGCGGGTTTGTAGATTTCATGGAGTTTGCGCGCCAGCCACGGTTCTTCATGCTTGACGTTGCGCATCAGCCAGGACGCAATCACCGGGATTACCAGCATGGACATGAACAAAGAGCCGGTCATCGCAAATACGTTGGTAAACGCGACCGGCCTGAACAATTTACCTTCCAGCCCTTCCAGGCTCAACAACGGAACGAACACGATGCCGATAATCAGCGCGCCGGAAACGACCGGCGCTGTGACTTCGCGCATCGCGCGGTAGATCAGGTGCAGCCGCGGCAGCTTGCCTTGCATTTTGGGATCGGCCAGGTGCGTGGTGATGTTTTCCACTACAACAACGGCGGGGTCAACCAGTTTGCCGATCGCGATCGCAAGACCTCCCAGACTCATCAGGTTGGCGGTAATCCCGAACTGGTGCATCAGCAGAAAGGTAAACAGCGCGGATAGCGGCAGTATGCCGGCCACGGTCAGAGCCGCGCGCAGGTCGCCGAGGAACAGCACCAGCAGTATCAACACCAGGACAATGGCTTCCACCAGCGCTCTGACCACGGTATGTATCGCGCGGTTGACCAGTTCGCTACGGTTGTAAAAGACGCTGAGCTTGACGCCTTCCGGCAGCGCTGTTTGGATTTCATCGAGCTTTTTTTCCACGCCTACGACGACTTGCCGGGCATTCGATCCTCTGAGACCCAGCACCAATCCCTCGACGGCTTCGCCTTCGCCGTTCTGACTGACCGCGCCGTAGCGCGTCAGCTCACCGATACGCACTTCGGCCACGTCGCCGACTGTTATCGCCACGCCGTTCTGATTGGCGACAACTATGGCTTTGACGTCGTCCAGATCGCGGATCTGCCCTTCGGCGCGCACCAGCAAGGATTCTTCGCCTTCGGCCAGACGTCCGGCGCCGTCGTTGCGATTATTGCTCTTCAATGCGGAAATCAAGGCTTCGGTGGTGATGCCTCGCGAGGACAGCGCGGCGTTGTTCGGTATTACTTCATAACTGCGTACGAGCCCGCCCAGCGTGTTGACGTCGGCAACCCCCGGCACCGTGCGCAATGCCGGGCGTATAACCCAATCCAGCAGGTTGCGCCGTTCCATCAAGGTAAGATCGCCGCCCTCGACGGTGAACATGAACATTTCGCCGAGCGGCGTGGTCATCGGCGCCATGCCGCCTTCGACGCCTTCCGGCAGAACACCCCACACCGCGTTGATGCGCTCGGCGATCTGCTGACGCGCCCAATAGATATCGGCGCCTTCTTCGAAGTCGATGGTGATGTCGGTCAGCGCGTATTTGGCAATCGAGCGCAGCATGGTCTGCTTGGGGATGCCCAGCAGTTCCAGCTCTATCGGCGCGGTAATGCGCGTTTCCACTTCTTCCGGCGTCATGCCGGGCGCTTTGACGATGATTTTGACCTGGGCCGGCGACACGTCTGGAAACGCGTCAATCGGGATATTGACGGTCGCAACATAGCCCGCCCCGGCCAGCAGCAGGGTGAGTATCAGCACCAGCAGGCGTTGCGTGAGTGCGAACTGTATCAGCCCGCTCATTCCACGCTTCCGCCGAGCCCGGTCCAGGCGGCTTTCAGCGCCGCGACGCCTTGCACCGCCACGCGGTCCTGCTCGCTCAGGCCTTCGTGGATGACGGCCTGGTGTCCGTCGCTCGCCGCTACCCTGACTTCGCGCGCGGTAAAGCCGTCCCCTGTTTTTACGAAGACATATTGTTTGCCCTCTTCGGAAACGACCGCTGTCAGCGGTACGCGGCAGATGAAGTCGGTGCTGGCATGCATGATCTGCACATTGACGTTCTGGCCGGCGCGCACGTTTTCGTCATGTTCGTCAATGCGCGCGCGCACCAGCGCGCTCTGGCTGTCCATGCGCACGTTGCGGCTTACTTCGATGATGACGGCGCGTATCTGCGGCGCTTGCAGTTCGACCCGGTCATTCAGCCGCACTTCCTTGAGGCGTTCCTGCGGCATGTCGATTTCCAGCCATAATTGATCGACATTGCCGACGCGAAACAGCGGGGCGAGCATGCCGACCCGCTGTCCGACCGTGGCTAGCCGCTCCAGCAGCACGCCGTTGATCGGCGTGCGCAGCATCAAAGCGTTGCTGATTGCGCGCGACTGTTGCATTGCCTTGACTTCCTTGCGGCTCATGCCGCTGGAGACAAGAATCTGTTCGGATTCGCGCAGATTGATTTGGGCTTTATCGTAGATGCTGCGGGTTTCCTGTAAACGCAGATTGGATATGATGCCTTCGTCCAGCAGCTTTTGATCGCGATTCAGCTTGGTTTGCGCCAGATTGTATTCCGTCATCGCATTGAGCAGTCCGCGCTGCAAGGTCAACATATCCGGACTCTGCATTTCGGCGATGATCTGTCCCTGCGCGACATTGCTACCCAGTGCGACATTGATACGGCTGATAACTCCGGCCTGCGGCGCGCTGACGATATATTCGCGGTCGGGCGGGATCACCACCCGCGCCGGAGCCCAGCCCAGCGGCAGGGCGTCGACGATTTCCGGTTTTACGCTGCGCACATCGAGATGTTCCAGTTGCTCGGCGCTTAATTTGATCAGGGCGTCGCCGGCATGAACGGCAAGCGCCATTAAATATAGCGCGACGGTCGCAACGGCTGTAAAACCTGTTTTCATGGCGTTACCCCGACTACCTGGTTGTAAAAGGCGATGTCGCGTTCGACCAGGATGGCCTTTTCATGGGCATCGCGTATCGCCGCCTGAGCGATAGTCAGTATTTTGAGGTAATCGATCAACTGAATTTCTCCATTTTCGAAGGCCAGACGCCCCATGCCTATTTGCTTTTCCGCCAGTTGTTTACGCTGTTCGGCTATCGCCAGTGTTTTACGGTCGACAGCCAGCGTGTGTTCCGCCTCGTGCAGGGCTTTTTCCAATTGACGCAGCAACTGATTGCGCTCGGCCAGTTTCTGGTTAAGCAATAGATTGGCCTGGGCGACAAACGGGGCGTTGTAATCGTCGCCGCCGATAGGGATTTGCACGATCACATTCATTTCGTGAAACCATCCTCCGCTCAATTGCGCCAGCTTTTCTTCCTGAGTGCCCAACGCTATCGTCGGCTGATTGCCTTGTTTGGAGGTGCGCTGGTAATCGACATGGGCCTGCTCTTTCTCGATCATTGCATTGGCGGCGGCGACGGCGGGATGAATGTCGACAATCTCTTTTCTGTTGCTGAGGATTTCCGTGAAATTGGCGGGCATTTTCTCAAGCCGCGTCAAGTTGATATAGCTTCTGCGCGTATCCATTACCGCCGCTTCCGCCTGGGTCAGCAGCGATTGTTTTTCCAGCAAGTCGCTTTCGGCGAGCAATTGGTCTGAAAGCGCGAGATCGCCGAGTTCCACTCGGCGCTTGACAGATGTAAACAATTGTTCCGAAACAGTATAAACTTCGTCTGCCAGCATGCGGCGGTTTTCCACCAGACGCAAATTCCACAATGCCGTTCTGACCAGACCAGCCATTTCGTGACGAATCGCGCCTGCAAACAACAGTGCGCCTTTATCTGCGGTATCCGCCATGGCCTGGCTGGCGTCCCTCTGCCCCCACATCCAGATCGGGATCTGATACGCCGTTTGCGCATAGGTGGCATAGACGGAGCTGCTGGGGTTGAACGGCTTGCCGTCGATATATTGCAGGTAAATCATCGGATAACCGGCGATCAGGCTGTCCGAGCGTTGATGCAGCGCTGCCGCTTCATCGTGTAGCGCGGTTATCACGCTGCCTTGCGGGTGGTTTTCAAACGTCGCTTCCACCACGTCGCGCAAGCTCATCGACGGCGCGGTTTGCAGGTTGTCGACATGATCGATCTGCAGTTCCGATGCCAGGACGTAATCCGCATCCGTTACCGTCAGGATCGACATGCAGCAGAGCAATACCCGTATTTTGCTCTTCATTTCTTTTATTGGTTTAAAGGCGCGCATCGTGGTAAATATCCATGCCTGGATAGCCTTGGAATCGTCTGGCATCGGCCATTGGAAGCCCCGTAGTGACTATAATGTAAATCTTTTTTCGAGCGAATGAAGCAAGGTTGACGACCTTGTGCTGGAAACGGAAACGCGATGAACATCGCATGACTGTCGCCAGCTTTACTCTTCAGCTTTCTCGGCGGGGAGAGAGGAGAAGTATCAGACGGGTGGTGCGCGCGTGGGAGGAATATGCCAGAGGCTGTCGTGAGTGACGGCTGGACACGGCGAGTCTGCCGACAATCGCCCGGTTAACGCGATAAGCAGGATAGCGGGTGGATTATCCACAACCGCATTGTGTGAAGACGGAAATTCGATATCGTTATCGCACGGTTGACGCAGCCCTTCAGCTATACCGACGACAATCCCGTCAACCTGCCCGGCATCAGTGGTTTGCGCTGTTTTTTTGCTGTGTGAGAGGTAAAAGGATTCGAGTCCCGGCACATGCAAGACGCCCTTGCCGTTGTTGCCCGATGTGTGCGCATGCAGCAGCGGCGCCAGTATCTGTACCAGCAACAACAAGATAAAAGCCAGACCAGTAAAAACCGAACGCATTATTTTAAATAGGCAGGCGAAACAAACATAACGGCATGCAGTATATAACCGATGAGCGGTCTTTTCCAACTTAAAAGGAGGAGATTTATCTTGATCGGCATAGCTAAAAGCAGTAAACCCGTCGCAAGGACGGGTTTACTAAGCTTATTTACAAGAACCTATAGCAAGTTAGAATTACTTGGTTTTGTAATCAGGCTCTCCTCTCCAGACCAATTGTACACGACGGTTTACCGTGCGGTCAGCTTCGTTACGCTCATGCGGTATCAACGGATGCGACTCGCCCATGCCTACTGCATGCAGCTTGTTTTTCACTCCTGCCCACTTGAGGTACTGAACAACCGATTCAGAGCGGCGTTCGGACAGCGCCTGGTTGTGCTTGACACTGGCTTCGGTGCTGGTGTGACCCACCACTTCAATGTCCTTTTTCGTTGGGTATGCGATCAGTTGCTCTGCTACGCGATCCAGAATTCTCTTGGATTCAGGAAGCAATTCAGCCGAATCGACCTTGAAGTTCACGCCTTTCAATTCTATGCTGAGCGGGCAACCAACTTCATCGACCTTGGCGCCTGCCATGGTGCCTGGGCATTTATCGTCGCAGTCATTGACGCCGTCATGGTCGGTGTCGCGGGTAGCGCACTCGTTTTTCGCAGCGGCTACCGGAGCCGGAGCTGCAGCAAGCGCCGTCGGTTTCGGCTTGTCGCCGAAAGGAATAACAACGCCGAAGTTGATCAGCATATCGTTCAACACGCCGCTGCCGCTGTTGGAGTAGGTGACACCATTGGCGGTGGTATAGCTGTTGCCGCCGGTAGTGGGGGCGGTATTGATGCGATAGCGTATGTCCGCCCTCAGCAACAGGTTGTCGAGCACCTCGTAGGTTGCGCCGACGCCGGTTTCGAAAATGAAAGATGCGTTGCTGGCGCCGTTGGCAAGCTTGGTCCACGGCTGCGGACCGCTGGTGTTCATGCCGCCGATGGCGGCGACGACGTATGGCGAAAGCGTATCGCGGAAGAAATAGAACTGTCCGTCGATGGTGCCGCCGGTCAGATCGGTTTGACCGTTCCAGTTGCCTACTTTGCCTCTCCACTGGGTATTCACTGCGTTGGATGTGCCTACCCCCGGGTTGACTCTGCTACTCTGGTAGTTCTCCCAGAACGCTCGTACTTCGACGTTGAAGTGTTCGTCGAGTATCTTACCGAAACCGGCGCCGGCGCCCCAGCCGCCGTAACCGTTGGTGTTTCCGCCCGGTTGCAGGTAAGTGCCAAACGGCGCTACGTAGAAGCGGTCGTCAAGAAATTCTTCAGCTTGAGCAACCGATCCCATGACAGCAATGCTTGCCAGTCCCATAGTCATTAAACGCTTTTTCATTCGTATCCCCTTGTTGTTTAGTGGCAACAGTATTTGGTAAAAGTAACGACAGGCTTGATAATAACAGAAAATTAAAGGAAGACAAGGGGGCGGACTGCTTTCGAAAACATTTTTCCTTTCGTTTATAAAGGTTGTAAATACCATGTATTTTTTTTGTTGATCAATGCAAAAAATAGCAGCCGAAGCAGCTTCCCTCTCCCGGTTTGCTGCGTATTCTGAGTTCCGCATTATGGCGGCTCAGTACATGTTTGACTATGGCCAGTCCAAGACCCGTGCCGTCTTTATTACTGACGCCGCCGATTTCCACACGATAAAAACGCTCGGTGATTCTGGGTAAATGCTCAACCGCGATGCCGGGTCCGTTATCTTCCACCTCCATGCGCAAGCCGATTTCGTCTTGCAGCCAGCGCACAGTAATCCGCCCCTGCGCCGGGGTGTATTTAAGCGCGTTTACGATCAGATTGGAAAAGGCGCTGTACAATAAAGACTTGTCGCCGGTGATATGCGCTTGCGTAGCGATTTCAAGCGAAATGGGCGCGTGCTCTTCTTTCATCAGCGCGGTTTCGTCGCAAATTTCTCTTAATATATCGGGTACCGGTACATCTTCCGATCTGGGCTTGTGATCGGATTCAAGGCGCGTAAGCATCAGCAAGTCGTCAATCAGGTACTGCATGCGCCGCGTTTGCTCATTCATCCGCTTGAATATCTGAAAGTAGCGGCGGGGCATTTGTTCCTGCGCATCTTCCAGCGTTTCGAGATAGCCTTTGAGCACCGTCAGCGGCGTACGCAGCTCATGGGAAACATTGGCTACGAAGTCGCTTCTGACCCGTTCCATGAAGCGCAATTGCGTCACGTCCTGCGCCACCAGCAGGCGCAGGCCTTCGCCATAGGGAACTATGCGCACCTGCAGGCGGGCATCCATCAGCACCGGAGACGCAATGTCGACGCTGTCCAATTGCGTATGCGGCTGCGGCTGGCGCAGGAACTCAACAAACTGAGGGAAGCGCACCAGGTTGATAACCTGCTGACCCACATCGGATTTTCTCAGGCCCAGCAGGGTAATGGCGGCATCGTTAAACCAGATGATCTCGTTCCTGACGCCCAGCACAACCGTGGCGTCGGGGAGCGCCGCCGTGGCGGTTTGAAAGCGCTCCAGCATGTGCAGTAAACGCTTTTTTCTGCGTTTGTTACGCCGCATCAGGCGGTAAAGTAAATAGTAAATTTCTTCCCACAGGCCGCTTCCCAGCGGCATTTTGCGTTTACCGCTCCGCAGCCAGGCCAGCAGACGGTACAGGTGGAGAATATGTCTTAATAGATAGAGCGCCAGCGCGCCGGTGAAGGCAGCCAGATAGGCGCCGGATACTTTTCCGGCCAGCAGTGCGACTAAAAGGAGACCGCTTATCCAGGAGGCTTCGAATTGCCAGAAACTCCGCACGGGGATTAAGTCGTTTGCTCGGAAAAGCGGTACCCGAATCCTCGCACGGTTTGTACGAGGTCCTCAAGTCCATGGTCGGCAAGAATTTTGCGCAGCCTGCGGATATGCACATCGACAGTGCGTTCTTCGATAAAGGTGCTGCGCCCCCATACCTGATCCAGTAGTTGGGAACGGCTATAGACCTTGCCGGGGTGGGTCAGGAAGAACTCCAGCAACCGGTATTCGGTCGGGCTCACTTCCAGCGACTTGCCGCCGACCGATACCCTGTGCTCGTTGTAATCCAGCGTGACGCCGGCGATTTCGAGCTTCCCATCCTTGCCGAGCCGGCCCGTCCGGCGCAGTATGGCTTTGATTCTCGCCTGCAATTCGCGCGGAGAAAACGGTTTGGTCAGGTAGTCGTCCACGCCGACGTCGAAGCCCCTGACCTTATCTTCTTCCTCGCCTCTTGCGGTCAGCAGAATGATCGGAATATCCGCAAAAAGATCGTCCTTTTTGATGCGGCGCGCCCATTCCACGCCGCTCATGCCCGGTAACATCCAGTCCAGAATGATCAAGTCGGGTATGCGTTTGTCCAGTTCTTCGAGCGCCTGCTGGGTATCGGCGACGGCGCGCACTTCCATCTCCGCAGTTTCCAGCACCATCACCAGCATTTCCCGTATTGCTTCCTCGTCTTCGACTACGAGTACATTGATCTCGGTCATTTCAGGCTCTCAAAGAATGAATCTTCTCCATAGTAAGCCGTTAATATTACAGATATATGACGTAAAAGGTAAGCGTTTGTTATTTATGTTCATCCTTGGCGTTGGCGACAAAGCGCAAATGACCTTGATCGATATCGACCTGGATCAGCTCGCCGGGAGCGAACCTGCCCGCCAGAATATCCTGGGCCAGCGGGTTTTCCAGTTGCTGCTGGATCGCTCTCTTGAGCGGGCGGGCGCCGTAAACCGGATCGAATCCGGCTTCGCCTATGAAGTCCAGCGCTGCGTCGCTGACCTGTATATCGAGGTCGCGAGCTTGCAGGCGGACACGCAAGGATGCCAGCTGAATGTTGGCGATAGAACGGATTTGCTCCCTGCGCAACGGATGGAAGACCACCACTTCATCGATACGGTTGATGAATTCGGGCCGGAAATGCAGACCGACTATTTCCATGACCGCAGATTTCATGCGGCTGTAGTTTTCCTCGCCGGCCAGATCCTGGATACGGTCGGAGCCGAGGTTTGAGGTCATGACCACAACGGTGTTGCGGAAGTCGACCGTTCTGCCGTGTCCGTCGGTCAATCGGCCGTCGTCCAGCACCTGCAGCAGGATGTTGAAAACATCGGGGTGCGCTTTTTCGACTTCGTCGAGCAGGATGACGGAGTAGGGTTTGCGGCGCACCAGTTCGGTCAGATAGCCGCCCTCCTCGTAACCGACATAGCCGGGAGGCGCGCCTATCAGCCGCGCGACCGAGTGTTTCTCCATGAATTCGGACATATCGACCCGCACCATGGCTTCATCTGTGTCGAACAGGAATTCGGCCAGCGCCTTGCACAATTCGGTCTTGCCGACGCCGGTCGGCCCGAGGAACAGGAAGGAGCCGTTGGGCCGGTTCGGATCGGCGAGGCCGGCGCGCGAACGCCGTATCGCGTCGCTTACGGCATGAATGGCTTCATCCTGACCGACAACGCGTTTATGCAGATTGCTTTCCATCTGCAGCAGCTTTTCGCGTTCGCCTTCCAGCATTTTAGAAACCGGTATTCCGGTCCATTTCGAGACGATTTCGGCGATTTCCTCGTCGGTAACCTTGTTGCGCAGTAAGCGGTTTTCGCTGGTGTCTACCTCTGATGCGCTTTCCAGCTCTTTTTCCAGTTTGGGAATTTCGCCGTACTGCAATTCGGACATGCGCGTCAGGTCGCCGGCGCGGTGCGCGGCTTCCAGATCGAGACGCGCTTTTTCCAGTCGCTCCTTGATGCTGGCGGTACCCTGCAGCGCGGCTTTCTCCGCTTTCCAGATTTCTTCCAGATCGTTATATTCGCGCTCGGCTTTGTTGATTGCTTCCTGCAGGGTTTCCAGACGTTTGCGCGATGCTTCGTCGGATTCCTTTTTCAGCGCCTCGCGTTCGATTTTGAGTTGAATCAGGCGGCGTTCCAGACGGTCCATCTCTTCCGGTTTCGAATCGATTTCCATGCGGATGCGGCTGGCGGACTCATCGATCAGGTCGATGGCCTTGTCGGGCAGGTTGCGGTCGGTGATGTAGCGGTGCGACAGCACCGCAGCCGCGACGATGGCCGGGTCGGTAATGGTGACGCCGTGATGCACCTCGTACTTTTCCTTCAGCCCGCGCAGTATCGCGATAGTGTCTTCGATGCTCGGCTCTTCGACCAGCACCTTCTGGAAACGGCGTTCGAGCGCGGCATCCTTTTCGATGTACTGGCGATATTCGTTCAGCGTGGTCGCGCCGACGCAATGCAGTTCGCCGCGCGCCAGCGCCGGTTTGAGCATGTTGCCCGCATCCATCGCTCCCTCGGCCTTGCCTGCGCCGACCATGGTATGCAGTTCGTCGATAAACAGGATGACCTGGCCTTCGAGCTTGGACACTTCGTTGAGCACCGCTTTCAGGCGCTCTTCGAACTCGCCCCTGAACTTGGCGCCGGCAATCAGCGCCGCCATGTCCAGCGCCAGCAGGCGCTTGCCCTTGATGCCTTCCGGCACTTCGCCGTTGACGATGCGCAATGCCAGACCTTCGACTATCGCGGTCTTGCCGACGCCGGGTTCGCCGATCAACACCGGGTTGTTCTTGGTTCGCCGCTGCAGCACCTGTATGGTGCGGCGGATTTCGTCGTCGCGGCCGATAACCGGGTCGAGTTTGCCTTGTTCCGCACGTTCGGTCAGGTCCACGGTATATTTCTGCAAGGCCTGCCGCTGTTCTTCCACGTTGGCGTCGCCCGCGCTCTGGCCTCCGCGCAGGGCGGTGATGGCCTGCTCCAGGGCGGCTTTGTTCAGCCCCGCCTTTTTGAGTACATCGCCGAGCGAGCCTTTGTCGTCCAAGGCCGCGACCAGAAACAGTTCGCTGGTAATGAAGCTGTCGCCGCGTTTTTGCGCCAGTTTGTCGGTTAAATTCAGCAGCCGCGACAGCTCATTGGAAATCTGCACGTCGCCGCCGGTGCCTTCCACGCTGGACATGCGCGACATGGTGTCGTTCAAAGCGTTTTTCAATTGCTGGAGGTTGCAGCCGGTTTTGGCCAGCAGCGGTCTGATGGTGCCGCCCTCCTGATCCAGCAATGCGCTCAGGACGTGTACCGGTTCGATAAACTGATGGTCGCGCCCCAGCGCCAGACTTTGTGCGTCCGCCAGCGCGGCTTGAAACTTGCTGGTCAGTTTGTCCATTCTCATCGTATTCAATGCCTCTTCAAGGGGTTTGTGTGCTTTCGAGATGAATATAAACTGGGGTAGCCGGTCAAGAATTTCAAGTCCGGGTTACGTGTCCCGCCACTCCACTGTTTTCACCGCTCAAACTCGCGGTATTCAGTTAACAAATCAGGTCAAGGCGGGGGGAGAGGCTATTCGGCAGGATTAACTTTCTCGACATCAACGGCAAGCGGCTTCGACTGGCTGGTCTGTTGTGGTAAGCTCATATTCAGCACAGGCGTTGTTGCTGTCGGATTGATATCCGTTGAAAGTGCTTTATTTCCTGAAACCGATGTTTCCTTTTCCGATGCCACGGTTGCAACGGACTTCATTTGGACGGCAACGGTGTTCATTTGGACGGTAACGACGTGGCCGTTGGTTACAGTGCTTGATTGAATCAATGTCTCTAACCTGGAGGAAAGCTGTTTCCCTCCGACGTAATGCGCAATGGCGGTTACCAGTAGCTGATTCAAACTGCAGCCTTCCATTGCAGCAAGTTCAGCGGCTTGTCTATGCAACATTCGCGGTATCCGCAATGCCAGCCTTCCGCTATATCCGTCAAAGTTGATCGGCTCCGGTATGTGGTGCCCGTTAGCCAGTGATACCGCTATCCACGCTTCTGCCGCGTTCCCGAGGTTCTCAAGCGCTGACTCGGCTGTATCCCCTTCCGCAACGCAGCCCGGAAATTCAAGGATGGAAGCTACATATCCACCGGTTTCATCCGGCGCCAACCGTCGCACGTATCCTCTGTTAAGGATATCTTTCGCACGAGAATCATATTCGGTCGTCTTCATCTTCGTCTTCAGAATTTAAAAACTGCTCCCACTTGTCGGCATCATCTATAAGCGTAGTAATAATATTCTTGGTGGTGCAGGGCTTCAGCTCTTTCGAACCGTGCCGGGGTATCGAAAGCGGGGAGCCTAGGGCCGGTTCCCTTTCCCGCACATAGGTCGGCTCCTTGCCGCGACTGTCTTTTTCGCGTCCCATTCTTTTGGCAAGTGAAACCAATTCGTCAGGCTTCCGCCCTTGCGGCGATCTAAGTATGCGCCGGAGTTCCTGCTTTATTTTCTTGAGCGCTGCCGGAGTCACGATATTAAATATGATACCAAGTTAAAGCCAAGTCAAGCTTGTGTTCGTTAGATCGAAATTAAAGTCATGCGTTCAGTATAACAACAACACCACCATCGATGCGGCTCAAAGAGCGTTATGCAGGGCGCGCACTTTGTACTCTGCGGAACTGGAAATCTGCCCGATGTGGATTACAATGCCACTCAATAGCAAGAAACGCCTCGCTGCTTTATGACACGATTACCCATATTTGCAAAACTGTTTACCAGCTTTTTTTCTGGGCTGAGTCCGCTCGGCGTTGCCGTGCCGCTAGAGCGCCCCCCGCTCGAGCATGGAGGTTTTCGTGCGCCGGAACTGGTGGAGCTGATTAACTTGGAGTCCGGCTTACGTCTTGATATCCGTTACGCGACCGCCAACAACTTCGTAGGTTATCCGGTGTACAGCGAAGCGCGCGCATTTCTGCAAAAACCGGCGGCTGAAGCGCTGATACGCGTGCATCGCAAACTGGGCGCGCAAGGATATGGTTTGATGATTTACGACGGCTACCGTCCCTGGTCGGTTACCAAAATTTTCTGGGATGCGGTATCCGGCCCCAAACGGCAATTTGTCGCTGATCCGGCGCAGGGTTCGCGCCATAACCGCGGCTGCGCGGTGGATTTGACGCTCTATGAATTGATCACCGGGCAAGCGGTTGCGATGCCGACAGATTACGATGAAATGACTCAACGCGCCTACTTCGATTATCCCGGCGGCACGCCCGAGTCCATGGCGTTGCGCGAAATATTGAAGGCGGCAATGACCTCCGAAGGCTTTACCGTGCATCCACGCGAGTGGTGGCACTATGATTATCAGGATTGGCAATCATACGGCATCCTGGATGTGCCGTTTTCGGCTGTGGCAGGACGGTAGCGGCCGGTTTTGTTTCGCCATGAGCCTTGCCGCGTGTGTTAGGGTTCGCAAGCTGAACAGCGACCAATTGCGAGCCAGCCACATGCCGTGCTGCATGGATGCAGCGAAACCATCGATATCACCGAAGCTGAAAGAGGATTTTCAACGGTTGCAGACAGTGCTTTGAAGCCATTGAAAAACGATTTGCCGCTGCTCTGTCATCCAGCGAAGAAAAATTATCCGAAAATGGCTTGCACGCGTTGCCGTCGAGTACGCACCTTTTTCGGATAAAACAACTGACGATGAGCGATCCTATGCCTCTCGTTCGCAATTCTATTTCTGCCGGTAAACACCAGGTTACGTTTGCTGGTCTCGCTGCGCTTCGTAGAGAGAAAGGCGAACGCCGCAGAGTTTTACCGCAGATGGTTGATTTCCTGTTTTCTGCAAACATAGCCCCGGTGCGAGCGATGCGCATATCTTCAATCGTTTTAAGCGTTACCGGAAGACGAGCTCCGAGACTTAAACCGGACGCTTGCTTCCGGGTGACAATGTATTGGGACTCGATATTTTTCAAAGGTAAATAAATATCGGTGATCGCTCACATTCCGGCACTTCTGGAAACAGATTAAGGTAGTGAAAAAACACGGAAAATCTCGCATTATCAGAGGTCGACGGCAAGCGGTCCGAACAACAGGAAAAAGATGAGCAGAAATTGCGACATCATAAAATAATTGATATGAGCCCTGACAATATCCGATCTTTGGACGATGTATCCGGCCGGCGCGCCTTGGGAAACAACATGGTGACGCGCAGAGCCCAGGCTAAAACCAGCGCAATGCACAACAAGATTCGGCAAACGCGGGCTGAAAAGGCTTGCTCGTCTAAATTTTCCCGGTAACAACTTCGTTGTTTACCATAGCTGCCCACTTTAAAATATTGAGAAGCGGTTCCGGTCGGACTCGATGTCTACGCCGGTTAACTACGCCAACTTCCCGTCCCCGTAATACCTTCGCATGATTGACTCCGGGACAGAGGAGTAGGCGGCTCGGTTCGACAATGTTTGGGAGTTTAAATCATGATAAACGCACCTGGCTTGCATGAACGAGCTGAAACCAACGACGCCAAGTTTGACGCGTTATGGGATATGCGCGACGGAAAGACGTTTTTTACCGGACCGCTGTACTATAACGCCGGTCATCAACATGGCGCGCCGGTGTTTCTTGCCGGTATCTACGGAAGTTTTCGGCTGCGAATGCACGGCGGCGATTGGTTGTCCTGCCGCACAGCGGTAATTCCGGCCGGGGTAATGCACGAGCTGGATGTATACGGCGACCCTCTCACCGTGTTGTATATCGAACCGAATATAGCCGGAGTCCATGCATTAATGCCGCTTATCGGTAATACGCGCGAGGTTAACGGCGCATTGGTCGGAGGCAGCGGGGAGATTTCATTCATGCGCGAGTTGTACGAAGACCGTTACAATCCGCAATGGACTTCGGAACCTTTGGACGATCTGTTGAGCTTTTCCAAGCGGCGTTCAAACAATGAAGTCATCGACCCCCGTATCTCGCAGGTAGTGGAATATTTACTCCAACACGGCGAGGACCTCAGCCCGATAACAACGCTGGCAGAAAACGCCGGTCTCTCTTCATCTCGTTTCCAGCATCTGTTCACCGAACAAATCGGCGTTCCTTTCCGCCGTTACCGCGGCTGGAACCGGATACGGACGGCAATACGTGAAATCATCAAAGGCAACAATTTTACTACCGCAGCGCATATTGCGGGTTTTTCGGACTCGGCCCATTTCAGCCATGAATTTCGCAAAACTTTCGGCGCGCCGGCGACTATAGGATTGAAAAAACTGGCGCGGCTACAACCTTGACCTGCCGAGATTAGCGGTAATCGTCCTGCCGTTTTCATGGTTTCATGGTTTCTCACACCGGTAAACCAGGACGAATACCTTCCGTTTTCAGCAGCGCAGTGTTGGCGAAATCACCTATTCTGGCCGCTTGCGCGCCGAAGAAACTGTGTTTCCAAATAACCGGCGTGTTTTGCAGATCCCTCAATCGGGAGTGATGCGACAAAAAAACCTTTCAGATTCCCGGCGTGAGTGCATCCCTCACGCTGTCCGGGAAGCCGGCAGTGCGTAGTTAGTTGCTCCAGGTCCATTCTCCATGCGCATCGATTTTCAGTTCGGCGTCGAAAAACTCCTTGTCCTGCAAATCGTCGCGGCGTCTGCGGATAGCCTGTCCGATGACGATGTAGGTGATGTTGTATTCGTTCAGCAAGCGTAGCGCGCTGGAAACTTCTTCAGTCGTCAGGTCGCTGGCGGGGTTTTCGATGAAGGCGAAGCAGGGTGACGCCAGTATCAGCCGGGCGAAGGCAAGCAGCTGTTGCTCTCCTTCCGACATAATACTCTCCCATTTGCAGCTTCCGTCCAGTCCGCCGATGCGCTGCACGATCTCTTCGAATTTGAGTTTGCGCAGCACATCCATGATCTCGCTGTCTTTCAGGCGCGGTTCCAGGCCGCTACCTTCGAGCAGTTCGCGCAGGGTGCCGTTCGGCATGTATGGACGCTCGGGTAAAAAGAAAATATTCCTTTTTTCCGGACGTACGATATGCCCGTTTCCATGTTCCCATATACCTGCGGTTGCACGGAATAACGCATATTGCGTTAACTCCTCATCGCAACGGATGTTGGTGCGCGTGCCGCGCGCAATGCTCAGCGACAAGTCCTTGAGCAGAACACGCTCGTCCTGGCCGGAGAATAGCGTCAGGCGCTGGTAGTCGAGTATGCTGTCGTCTTCGCAGTAGATGATAGCGGATTCCGGGGCGGTATCGCTTTCCTCATCTGTTGACGCCGGACATGCCGCTTCATGCGCGGAATACTTGATAGCCAGGTCCAATGCGCTCAACCGGGTGACCACGGCGGTGAAAGTTGAGAGCGACTGGAAATTGGTTACAATCAATGAAAAAGCGCCTACCAGCAGGGTAAAGGACATCGCGGCTTGCGCGATAATGCCGAAGTCGGCATTACCGCGGATGAATAGCGGCGCAACGACCAGAACCGGAATAACCTGAATCAGGTAATTGTAGCCGGTGGTGAAAAAACCGAGATTTCGATTCAGTTCGATGATTTGCTTCATGTTGTCCACAAGGCGTTGCAGGCGAGTCAACAAATCGTTCTGCAAACGCGTTTCCCGGTGGAGCAGGGCGATGTGTTCCGCGTTCGTGCGAACATGGGTCAGGCCCGATCGGAAGTCGGCTTCACGATCGAACTGGTTGTAGTTCAGCCCGACCAGCGGCCGTCCGAGTTTTATCGCCAGCCAGGAGCCGCCGCCGGCATACAGCACCGCTACGATGAACAGCAGCGGACTGATGGTCCACAGTACGCCCGAAAAAGCCAGTACCGTAAAGCTTGCGTTCATGAACATCAGGAAGAACGATAATGTCCCTGTGGTGAAGGCCTTGATATCGTCCGCTATGCGCTGATCCGGGTTTGCAACTTCATCGTTGCTGGTTAATCGATAGTAGGCGCGGTGGCTCAGATAACGTCTGAGGAATTGCTGGGTCAACCAGTCGCGCCAGAGCAGGCCCAGTCGTTCCTCGGAGAAGCGGAACAATACCGCTACACCGGTAATCAACAGGAAAATGCCGATATAAAGCAAGGCCCATCCGATGAAGCCGTTCATGTTTCTTTGTTCGATCGCGGTCATGAAGTCGCGTCCGATGAAACTGTTCAGCACATTTAATGCATTCAGCGCCAGCATCAGCAGCAATAATGCCGCGAACAGCGCTTTTGCCTTGCCACCCACATCGGAGGAGGCAAAGCGACGGATTCCGGTAATCAGCCGGTCCAGCGTGAGTTGATCGAGGTGGGGTATGGGGCCTTTTGACGTATTCATGCGTGCTCCTCAACACGTTCTCAAAGAGAGGCGTGGCGTTATTGTTTTTTTCGTAACCATTCTACTGATTCCTCAGCCTCAGTGCTCTTCAGTTAATTCGTTCGTGGCGTGTGCTTACGACTACGCTCAGGAGAGCCCTGTCGAAGCATGAGCATATAGATTGTCCGGACGAGGATACTCCATTCATCCTTCGACAGGCCTGAGCCTGTTCTGCGCGACTTGCCCCGAGCGTAGCCGTAAGGATCGAACGGAAAACCGGGAGAATAGTTACACCGATCCAAGCGTGACCGGCATATAATGACACTTTTGCGACTCAAAACCAAAACCCCGGCCCATGACAAATCCGTTAACCTGTTTTATGGCCTACGATATCCGTGGGCGGCTTGGCGATGAGCTCAACGAAGACATCGCTTATCGTATCGGCAGAGCGTTTGCGCAATTTCTGCAGGCTCGCTGCGTCGCTGTCGGCGGCGATGTTCGCGCCTCCAGCGCGTCGTTAAAGCAGGCGCTGGCACGCGGTTTGATGGATGCCGGATGCGATGTCGTCGATATCGGCATGACCGGCACCGAGGAAGTGTATTTTGCCGCGTTTCATCTGGATGTGGATGGCGGTATTGAGGTGACGGCCAGTCATAATCCGTTGGATTACAACGGCATGAAGCTGGTGCGGCGCGGCGCGCGTCCGATCAGCGGCGACAGCGGTTTGCGCGAAATTCAGCGTCTGGCCGAATGCGCTCAATTTGAGGAAAGCGCGCGCAAGGGGCAACTGTCGCAGCAATCCATACTCGAACCCTACGTCGAGCATATGCTTGGCTATATACAGGCGGATCGAATTTGTCCGCTGCGCCTGGTGGTGAATGCCGGCAACGGCGCCGCGGGTCATGTGATCGACGCGTTGGAACAGCGTTTCCAAGGGATGGGAGTTCCGCTGCAATTCATCAGGGTTCATCATGAACCTGACGCGGATTTTCCCAACGGCATCCCCAATCCGCTGTTGCCGGAGAACCGCTCCGCTACGATCGAAGCGGTTAAAGTGAATCGGGCCGATATGGGTATTGCCTGGGACGGCGATTTCGACCGTTGTTTCCTGTTCGATGAAACCGGCCGCTTTATCGAGGGCTATTACATAGTTGGTTTACTGGCGGCGGCTTTTCTTGCCAAGTATCCGGGCGAGAAAATCATCCACGATCCGCGCCTGACCTGGAATACCATCGACGTGGTTCACAGTAATCGGGGACAGGCGATACAAAGCAAGACCGGCCATGCCTTTATCAAGGAACGCATGCGCGCCGAGAACGCCGTTTATGGCGGCGAGATGAGCGCGCATCATTATTTCCGCGATTTCGCCTATTGCGACAGCGGCATGATTCCATGGCTGCTGATAGCCGAGCTGGTGAGCGCGGCGGGCAGGCCTCTGTCCGAACTGGTGAACGATCGCATGGCGGCTTACCCGTGCAGCGGTGAAATCAACTACCGGGTAACCGATGTCGGCGCGGTGCTGAATCGTGTGATAGAGTACTATCGGCATCTCGATCCGGTCATGGACCGTACCGACGGCATCAGCATGGAGTTTGCGAACTGGCGGCTGAATCTGCGTAGTTCGAATACCGAGCCGCTGCTGCGGCTTAACGTCGAAACAAGGGCTAACCGGGAAGATTTGTCGGCGTTGTTGACGGAGATTGAGCGGCTTATTCTCGATTGATACGACTCAAACCGAATAGTCAGGTTTTTTTGCGCGGAACGCGCGCCGCAGCGCCGGTACCGTCTGTTTCAGCCGCTCCATGTAAAGGTAGATCACCGGGGTGCTGAACAGGGTAATCATCTGGCTCAGTATCAGTCCTCCGATAATGCTGATCCCCAAGGGCTGGCGCAGTTCGTAGCCGGTGCCTCTGCCAAACGCCAGCGGAACCGCGCCCAGCAGCGCGGCGAGCGTGGTCATCATGATCGGGCGGAAGCGCAATACGCAGGCTCTGAAAATGGATTGCTCCGCCGTCATGCCTTCATTGCGTTCCAGGTGCAAGGCAAAATCGATCATCATGATCGCATTTTTTTTGACGATGCCGATCAGCAAAATTATTCCAATCATGCCGATGACGTTGAGTTCGATGTGAAACAGCATCAATGCCAGCAGCGCGCCGACGCCGGCAGACGGGATGGTGGAGAGTATGGTCACCGGGTGCAGGTAGCTTTCATAGAGGATGCCGAGCACGATGTAGACGGCAAATATGGCGGCCAGAATCAGCAGAGTCTGGCTCTGCAGCGACCCCAGGAACGCTTGCGCCGCTCCCTGGAAGCGCCCTTGTATGCCGGTCGGCACCCCAATATCGCGTTGCGCCTGCTCTATTTGCTCTATGGCCTCTCCCAGGGAAAATGCCGGGTTCAGATTGAACGAAATGGTGACCGACGGGAATTGGTCTGAGTGGTTGACGTTGAGCGGCGTATGTTCCGGGACGAAGCCGGCGATTTCACTGAGCGGTATCTGTTTGCCGCCCGCCGCGCCGATATAGATATTTTTCAACGTGTCCGGACTTTCCCATAACTCCGGCGCAACGTTCATTACCACATGGTTTTGATTTAGCGGATTATACATCGTGGAAACCTGCCGCTGGCCGAACGCATCGTACAGGGTATCGTCGATCGCTTGCGTCGAGATTCCCAGCCGCATCGCATTTTCGCGGTTTATGTCGAGGGTGGCGCTGAGCCCACCATTTTGCTGATCCATATTGACGTCGGCAAGCGCCGGCAGATTGCGTAGCGCCTCCTGCAGGCGCGGCCCCCATTGCTGCAGTTCGTCCAGGCTGGTGCCGCGCACGGTATATTGCCATTGTGACGCGCTCATGCGTCCGCCGATGCGCAAATCCTGTGGCGACTGTAAAAACATTGATGCCCCCGGCACCGCGGCCAGTTTACCGCGCAGCCGCCCGATGATTTCATCGGAGCTGGCGCGCCGTTCGCCCAATGGTTTCAACGAAGCAAACAGCCGTGCCTGATTGCCGGGGTTTCCACCGCTGCTGCCGGCAAACGCCACCACAGTGTCGACCGCCGGATCGGTTTCGATGATGCGCAGGTAGTCCTTGATACGCGCCACCATGGATTGAAAGGACGCGCTCTGGTCGGCCATGGCCTGTCCCATCAGCCGTCCTGTATCCTGTTGCGGGAAAAACCCCTTGGGAACCACGGTATATAAATAGCCGGTTGCAATGATGGTCAGCAGGGTGATCGCAAGCATGAAGGGCTGATGCCGCAAAACCCAGCGCAGCGCGGTTTCGTAGGCGCTTTCTATCGAAGCAAGCTGCGCCAGCCAGCGGTTTTGCGCGCCGTGTTGCGGGACACCGGACGGTTTGAGCAGTACGCTGCACAGCATTGGCGTGGTGGTCAGGGAGATGACCATGGAAATCAATACCGCCGCCGTCAGCGTGATCGAAAATTCGCGAAACAGTCTTCCGATGATGCCTTCCATCATCAACAATGGAATAAAAACCGCTGTCAGCGACAGGCTAATGGACAGCACGGTAAAGCCGATTTCCTTTGCGCCTTTCAGCGCCGCCTCCCGGGCGTTGGCTCCCTGTTCGATATGGCGCGTAATGTTTTCAGTGACCACAATCGCGTCATCGACCACGAAGCCGGTGGCGATAGTGAGCGCCATCAGTGACAGATTGTTCAGGCTGTAATCCAGCAGATACATGATGCCGTAGGTGCCGATCAACGATACCGGTATCGCTATGCTCGGAATCAGCGCGGTGCGCGCATTGCCCAGAAACAGGAACACCACGATGACCACCAGCGCGATGGACAGCATCAGGGTGAACTCTATGTCTTCCATGGAGGCGCGTATGGTGGTGGTGCGGTCCAGGACCGGTAATAAATCCATGCCCTGCGGAATCGATGCGGCCAGGTTGGGCAGCTCCGCGAGTATGCGGTCGACGGTTCCGATAATATTGGCGCCGGGTTGACGGTTGATGAGCAGGACGATGCACGGTTTGTTGTTGTGGAAGCCGATTGCGCGCAGTTCCTCGGTGGCCTCGGTAACGCGAGCGACATCGCGCAGACGGATGTTGCCGCGCGCGCCTCCGGCGACCAGCAGATTGCCAAAATCTTCCGCATTCCAGAGCTGGTCGGTGGTTTGAATAATCCAGCTGTTTTCCTCATTTTCGAGGATGCCCTTGGGGCTGTTGGCGTTGGCATTGGACAGCACCCGCCGTACATCTTCCAGTCCGAGGCCGTAGTTGTTCAGGTAGGCCGGGTTCAGCTCCACTCTGACTGCCGGCAGCGCGCCGCCGCCTATGGTGACGGTGCCGACGCCGCGTATCTGGCTGAGTTTTTGCTGCAACACGGACGAAGCGGCTTCATAAAGCTGCGCGCGATTGTAAAGATCGGAAGTCATTGACATGATCAGTATCGGCGAATCCGCCGGGTTTACCTTGCGATAGGAGGGATTGGACGGCAGGTTGGCGGGGAGAGAGCTGCGCGCTGCGTTGATCGCCGACTCCACGTCGCGCGCCGCGCCATCGACGTCGCGATTGAGATCGAACTGCATCGTCACCGAGGTGCTGCCCAAAGTGCTGCTCGAACTCATTTCGGTGATGCCGGCGATGCGCCCGAACTGCCTTTCCAGCGGGGTGGCTACCGATGACGCCATGGTTTCCGGGCTGGCGCCGGGCAGGCTGGCGGAAACCTGGATGGTCGGAAATTCGATCTGAGGCAGCGGCGACACCGGCAGGTGGTACATGGCCAGAATGCCGAGAAAGGCGATCGCCAGCGTCAACAAAGTCGTTGCGACCGGGCGTTGAATAAAAGGCGCCGATGGGTTCATGATGAAAACTATCCTTATGGTGGTTCTGGACGCGCGGGGGCGGCGTATCCTATTATCCTATCGCCGCAAACCGGCAAACTTTTATCATTATCATAAATCGCGAGGATGACACTCATGGCTGACGAAGAGCCGGTAATAGCGCAAAAAGCCCCATACGCCGTGGCGGTCGAGACCGGGAAAAGTTATTGGTATTGTACCTGTGGAAAAACGGAATCCCAGCCTTTTTGCGACGGAGCGCATAAAGGCACGGGTTTCAGGCCTGTCGAGTACAAGGCGGAACAGGATGAAGTCGTATATTTCTGCGGCTGCCGCCAAAGCGCCAACGGCGTGACCTGTGATGGGGCCCACGGCTCGCTTTAGCGAAAGCTTCCCCACTCGCCCCGGACTTTGTCCGGAGGTGTGGGAGCTGTCATGAATCCAGGATATTGACATGGATATGTATTGGGTTTACGAGTTGCACAGCTGGCAGTTCGGTGTATTGACGGTCGGCCTTCTGGTTTCGGTTTCTTTAAGCGCCTTCGTACTCACCCGCAGCTGGATACGGAGCAGTTTCCGCCTGTCGGACGCGACCAACGAGCCGGTCAGCGGTTTTTTTTCCGGCGTCGGCGTTTTTTATGGGCTGCTGCTGGGACAGGTTGCCGTTACCGCGTGGCAAAATGTCGATAACGCGGACGCGCTCATATCGCGGGAAGCGACTGAGGCCGATACCTTCTATCGTAATATCAGCGTGATGCCGGAGCCGTATAAAACACGTCTTCAGGATGGCGTGCGTGATTATTTGCACTATATGGTGGAGGTGGTCTGGCCGGCGCATCAGCATGGCGACAGTTCAACGGAAGCTACCGTTATCATCACGCGCATGCACAAGGTATTGTCGTCGTTTGCGCCCGGCAACGAAGGTGAAAAGATCATTTTTGCCGCGGCTTACATGTCGTTTAACAAATTTCTCGAGGCGCGGCATTTGCGCATCGATTCCGTCAGAGGCAGTTTGCCCACCGAATTATGGGTCGTGGTTATCCTGGGTGGGGTACTGAACATCGGCGTTACCTTTTTCTTCCACATGCGCGACAGAAAGGCCCATTATTTTCTCACCGGGGCGCTCGCGGTATTTGTCGGCCTGATGATTTTTCTGGTTGCCACCATGGACGACCCGTTTCGCGGCCCTAACGGCGTGAGCCCCGAGTCGTATCAACGGGTGTTGTCCAATCTCGACAAGCTGGACCCTGCGTTTCTTAACTGAGCTTTTAATTGTGTCATATGCCATAGCCGCTGTGTGATTTAACTCGGTAAGCGACCTGAGTTGGCTACGCGTATATTCTGTCCGGTTCGCTGCGGCCGCGAGTTTCATTGGTTGGCATCGTTTGTGTATAGGTCAGTGGGCCTCATCCTGTGTGTCTTGCCTCGCTTACACCGCAGAAGCTATACAACCTATCCAAAAACGGAAGCCTTCGATGATCAACTTCGTATTTATCAAGCCGCGCAGCGGAGGCGTAATCGGCCTTCTTGTTGTTGTATCACTCTTGGCGCTGTTTACCCCCCAAGGCGCGTGGGCAACTACGGCATTTGCGCGCCAGACAGGCGAGCCCTGTGCAGCTTGCCATATGCAGGGATATGGCCCGTGGCTGACACAGTATGGGCAAAAATTCAAGTTGGACGGTTATGTTGCTGGACATGCCAGCAAGCTGCCCGATGCGTTGAACCCATTCGCGCTCGAGCTGGTTGGTTCCGTTACCAATACCCAGCAGAATGTTCCGGGCGCCGCTTATTATTCCAACAACAAGGGGGAGTCATCGGCCAACAACAACGTTGTTAATGACTGGGACGCGCTTTACTACACCGGTCGAGTATGGGATAAGGTGGGTGCCTATCTGCAGCTCAATTTCAGTCCTCAGGTGGGCCGTTCGATCAGCCTGGCGATGGCCGATATCCGTTACGCCGATCACTTAACTTTTGACGGCAATAATGTGACTTACGGCATCACGGCCAATAATTCGCCGACCATGTCAGACTTCTGGATGACCTCTTATGCATGGATGTACCCGTACACAACTTCGTCTGCGACGGTTAAATCAGCAGCTCAGCCCTGGCTGATGGCGCTGATGGGAGGCGCCAATACTGCCGGTTCGACCGCGTATGCCATGATCAACAACCATATCTACCTGGAAGCCGGCGGCTATACCTCCCAGTCGCAGCAAATGGCTCAAGGTTTGGGAGTCTGGAATGGCGGATCCCAGGGGCAAGGGCCGCAAAGCGGGCTGATCAATGGTGGCGCGCCTTATTGGCGAGTGTTCCTGCAGCATAGCACCGGCCCGCATACGATGATGATCGGTACCTACGGTCTACAGGCTAACGTATCTCCGCTATACAACCAGTTAAACGGCACCAACTCTTACGTGGAGTACAACGTCGACGCCAACTACTCGTTTATGTTGGACGACGACAACATGTTCATGGCGATGTTTAAATACACACGCGACAACATGAGCATGTCGGCGAGCCAGGCAGCTGGGTACTCTTCAAACTCCAGCAATCATCTCAACAGCACGATGCTGATGGGCATGTGGACTTATAAGCAAACCTATAATTTAACGTTTGGCTGGAACTACATGAGCGGCAGCGCCGATATGATGCTTTATAACGGAAACGGAGGGGGCGTTAACCCCATTACCGGCACGGCAAACGGGTCGCCCAATACCAATTCCTTTCTGGTTGAGCTGGACTATATCCCGTTCGGCAAAGGTACGTTTGTCAGCGATCCTTATGTCAATCTGAGGTTGTCGCTGCAATACTGGGCCTATACACAGTTTAATGGCTCTTCCAATAACTATGATGGCAATGGGCGTAGTGCTGAAGCTAACAACACGCTTTACTTTGTCGGTAACCTGATGTTTTAGATGTAATATGACTAATAAGCACAAACTACCAAATTCAACAGTAAAGGTTGTCATATCGCTGATCTTCCTCTCGCTACCTGCTTTTTGCACGAGCGCTGGTGAGATGAGCGGAATGTCGGGGATGGATCATGAATCCATGGGGCTTTTCAATATGGATATGGGCATGGGCATGCATATGGAAGGAGATATTGCCCGTGGTGAGCATGTAGCCATTTCGACATGCGCAGCCTGTCATGGTAGATATGGCATCAGCTCCTCCGATACCATTCCTAACCTGGCGGGGCAGCAGGCCATGTACTTATACGGTGCATTGACGGCTTATCGCGACAAGGTACGTCATGTGCAGGTTATGACCGATGTTGCTTCGAAATTAAGCGAACGGGATATTGCCGATGTCACTGCATACTATGCCCATCTTCCAGACCGTAAATGGTAATTTGACAGCCGGGAAAAACGCCATGACTCATGCTTTGATTGTTGTTGTATTAAATGTTTTTCTGGTCGGTTTATCAGGGTGTTCTGTGTTTGAAAAGCAAGCAGCGGCTGACACGCCTGCTGCTGCTGTTGATAGAACAGCTTATTATCTTTGCGGCGGGTGTCATGGGCCAGAAAATATCCGGGTCGAAACCATGACCCCCAATCTCTTCGGCCAGAAAAAGGGGTATCTTGCCGCCAAACTTCGCGATTACCGGGATAAACAGCGCGTCAATCCGTTTATGAATGGCATCGCGGAAGGGTTGAGCGATCATGATATTGATAATCTGGCTGCTTATTTTTCTAGTTCCGGTAGCACGTCAAAATAATTTTTCCGAGTCTTTCTTTGATTCGTTGGTGAGGAGCGGCATGAAAAAATCTATCACTGTTGTGAATATAAAAAATAGAGCCTAACTTTGTGCCGAGTTTTCATAAGTGAATCAGCCTAACCATCGTGGAAAAATGCTTCTTGTGCCACTACTGAATTCTTTTTTGGGTGCCGGAAAGTGCTTGAGTTATTTCCACGTCAGTTACCTGTGAATACTTATTACGCCATAAAACCGCTTGTGTTATATTCACACCTCGACGGTTTTACTGGGCATGCTCGGAAGTCCAGCCTATTGATCGAGTTACGACGATACGCCCGGTTTTGCCAATAGCGTTATTCAGCTACGAAGCAGCTTTAAAAAAATAGAAAACCAACTTTTGGAATATATGCAATATAAACCATATAAGCTATTACAGCCAAAATCGTAATGATAGTGACAATGTAATCCACCATGGTATATGGTGAATGCTTAATCCTGAGGTGTTGAGTGTGCTTTTTCATCGTATGCTGAAAGTTGCGTAGATTAAAGACGAAATAAAAATCGCTTTCAAAAATACCGCTTCCAATAAACCGAGCCATAACCCGGCTCGCCGAGTCTTGCAAATGCCCACTTCCCAGTTATTAAGTCGTTAAGGAAACGCTGATTTAATCGCCACCTAATTCCATATATTTATTATGGATATAAATTAACCATGGTATAATAATCAATATATTATACTGAAACGGTTTCCGGCGTATGATGAAACAGACCACCCTCCTTGACGTTCTTCTCCAGCAAAAATCGCGTACCACGCGGCGCGAGACTTTTTTGAACGCGATGGATCAGGTAGTTCCCTGGTCTGAACTGGTCGAGCTCATTCAGCCGGTGTATCCCGCTTCCGGACGAGGTCGTCCGCCTATCGGGATCGAAAGGATGTTGCGATTGTATTTCATCCAGCAATGGTACGGCTTTTCCGACGAAGGAACAGAAGATGCGCTTTATGATATGCCCCTATTAAGCCGCTTTGCCGGAATTGACCTGACGCATGAGCGTGTTCCCGATGCTACCACGCTATTGAACTTCCGCCACCTGCTGGAAGAGCATAAGCTGGCGCCGGTGATGCTGGGCCGCATTAATGCGCTTCTTGAAGCGAAAGGATTACTCATGCGCGAAGGAACGATCGTGGATGCCACGTTGATCGCAGCGCCGCCCTCGACCAAAAACAAAAGTGGCGAGCGCGATCCGGAAATGCACCAGACCAAGAAAGGAAATCAGTGGTATTTCGGGATGAAGGCGCATATTGGTGTGGATGCTGAATCGGGACTGGTTCATACGGTTGTCGGTACGTCGGCGCATGTCAGTGATGTGGTGATGACCAGCGAGTTGCTTCATGGTCGGGAACAAGTGGTCATAGCCGATGCCGGTTACATCGGCGTTGAAAAGCGCGAAGAGAATACCGGGAAAACGGTGGAGTGGTTGATCGCCATGAAGCGCGGCAAGCTAAAAGCGATGCCCGAAGGCCGATGGAAAGAAACGGTGCGCGAGATCGAAAAAAAGAAGGCGCAGATTCGTTCGCGTGTCGAGCATCCGTTCCATGTGATCAAGAACCTGTTTCATTATCGCAAGACGCGGTATCGGGGATTGGAAAAGAACACGCATCAACTACAGATTTTGTTCGGGCTTTGTAATTTGTACCGGAGCCAAAAGCGGCTGATGGGGTCGATATGAGGGATTATTGCGCCCTCAATCCGCCCGAAAGGCGGAAAATGCCGGTAAAACCGGTGGTTTTAAGAGGGAACGCATAAAAAATGCGCCAAAATAGAAAATTTAGGCTCAAAAAAATTGCGCACCGGCGCAGCAACCCAGGTTTTGGCTATTAATCAGCGGTTCCTTAAGTCGTTAAGTCGTAGTGCGTTAAATATTAGCTGGAGAAATTGCATCGAGCCATGCGTGAGCATGGTGCAAATATGGCATTCTATTGCGCAAGCAGTTCCGTATATGGCCGACATGAACACAGCTGTAGGGTCAGCTTTATGTGCTGTTCTGCGGCGAGTAGAAATTCATTTTACCGGCGAAAAATCTCGTCGTGGTTTTGCGTTCAATCGTTGTAAAAAATCGCGGAATATAAACAAAAACCCCGGCATTCTGTAAAATGACGGGGTTTTACGTTTTAAAAGTCCAGGCTGAAAGCCGCTTATTTCTTGCTGTTGCGTTCGTTGACTTCCTTGATAACCGCTTCAGCTACATTTTTCGGACACGGCAGGTAGTGTGAGAACTCCATCGAGAACTGGCCGCGGCCCGATGTCATGGTGCGCAGATCGCCGATGTATCCGAACATTTCGCTCAACGGTACTTCGGACTTGATGCGTACGCCCGTGACGCCCGCTTCCTGCGATTTTACCATGCCGCGGCGGCGGTTCAAGTCGCCGATGACATCGCCGACATGCGCATCCGGGGTGAAGGTATCCACTTTCATGATCGGTTCGATCAACTGCGGAGCGGCCTTCGGTATTGTCTGGCGGAAAGCGGCTTTGGCGGCGATTTCAAAAGCGATTGCGGAAGAGTCGACTGCATGGAAGCCGCCATCGGTCAGCGTCACCTTGAAGTCCAGGCATGGGAAACCGGCCAGCACGCCCTTGTCCAGCATGCTCTTGAAGCCCTTTTCAACCGCAGGCCAATACTCTCTCGGCACGTTGCCGCCGGTTACCGCCGACACGAATGAGAAGCCGCTGCCCGGTTCGCCCGGTTCGATGATGTAGTTGATTTTTGCGTACTGGCCCGAACCGCCTGACTGCTTTTTGTGTGTGTATTCGTCTTCGACGAGTTTGGTAATGGTTTCGCGGTACGCAACCTGCGGCTTGCCGACGATGACTTCAACGCCGTGGGTGCGCTTCAGAATATCGACCTTGATGTCCAGATGCAGTTCGCCCATGCCTTTGAGGATGGTCTCGCCGCTTTCCTCGTCGGTCATGACGTGGAAAGACGGGTCTTCCTGCACCATTTTGCCGAGGGCGACGCCCATTTTCTCGTTTGCGGCTTTGTCTTTCGGCGAGACCGCAATCGAGATAACCGGATCGGGGAATACCATGGGTTCCAGCGTGGCGGGTTTGTCCGGGTCGCACAGCGTGTGTCCGGTTTGCACGTTTTTCATGCCCAGCACCGCGACGATATCGCCCGCCTGCGCCGAATCCAGTTCGTTACGCGAATTGGCGTGCATTTCGACGATACGGCCGATACGCTCGGTTTTGCCGGTAAAGGTATTCAGTACCGAGGTGCCTTTTTCCAGCTTTCCGGAGTAGATGCGCAGGAAGGTGAGCGCGCCGAAGCGGTCGTCCATGATCTTGAACGCCAGCGCGCGCAACGGACGCTCGGCATCGACGATCGCGAATTCGCCGGTTTCGTTGCCTTCCAGATCGACTTCGGGTTGCGGGTTGACTTCGGTCGGGTTGGGCAGGTAATCGATTACGCCATCCAGTACCAACTGCACGCCCTTGTTTTTGAAGGATGAACCGCAGAACGTCGGAAAGAAATCCAGTTTGATGGTGCCTTTGCGGATGCAGCGCTTGATGGTTTCGATGTCCGGCTCTTCTCCTTCCAGATACTTCTCCATGACTTCGTCTTCCTGATCGACGACAAGTTCGATCAAGGCTTCGCGCCATTTTTCGACATCGTCGACCATGTCGGCCGGAACGTCCTTGATCTCATAGTTCATCGGATCGCCGGAGTTATCCCAGACCCACGCTTTACGCGTCAGCAGATCGACAACGCCGGTAAATTCATCCTCGCGGCCGATCGGCAGGGTCATCACGGCCGGCTTGGCGCCCAGGACTTCTTCAACCTGCTTGACGACGCGATAAAAATCAGCGCCGGTGCGGTCCAGCTTATTGACATAGATCACGCGCGCGACCTTGGAGTCGTTGGCGTAGCGCCAGTTGGTTTCGGATTGCGGCTCCACGCCGCCGGAGCCGCAGAACACGCCGATGCCGCCGTCCAGCACTTTCAATGAACGGTAAACTTCGATGGTAAAGTCGACGTGTCCGGGGGTATCGATGATGTTGAAGCGGTAATCTTTCCAGAAGCAGGTGGTTGCAGCGGACTGGATGGTAATGCCGCGCTCCTGCTCCTGCTCCATGAAGTCCGTCGTGGCAGCGCCGTCATGCACTTCACCGATCTTGTGGATTTTTCCGGTGAGCTTGAGAATGCGCTCGGTAGTCGTGGTTTTACCGGCGTCCACATGGGCGAATATGCCGATATTTCTGTAATGGGATAGATCAGTCATGTTTATACTCTAAGTATTGAAAATAAAAGCTTAGCCGGCGAATATGCTATTGTAACCTCAGATAGTATGCGCTGGATATTGTTACACTCACGTTACGCCTGCGTGGATAGCCAGGCGCTTAAAACCATCAACGTCCACAGCGCCCGCGCGTGATCGCCCTGACGCTTGCGGTGGGCATTAAATAAATCACGGGCCGCTTTGCGGTTGACGCCGGCTTGCTCCAGGCGCGGTTCGTTCAGCAAGTTTGAGGCCCAGTCGGCAAGAGGCCCGCGCAGCCAGCTGCTGAGCGGTACGGAAAGTCCTCGCTTGCGGCGATAAACGATCTCTTTCGGGAGATAGCGCATGGCATAGCTTTTCAGGAATATTTTGGTGCTGATTCCCCGGGTGCGCTCCGCTTCCGGCAAGGTTCCGGCGAATTCCATGACCGCCAGATCAAGGAACGGCGCCCTGAGTTCCAAACCTTGGGTCATGCCGCTACGGTCCGCCTTGGTGAGCAGGCCTTCGGCCAGCGAGTTTTCCAGATCGAAACGCTGCACCTGGTTCAACAACGAATCGGACTCGGCGGGATAGTCCGAAAAATGGTGTTGGACGCCAAGCTTGTGCAGTAATTCCGGTGCAATATTGGATACCCATAAACGATGCCGCTCCAGGCCCGATAAGGTGTCGCCCTGTATAAAGCGTTTCAGCAGAAACGACAGCGTGACTTTCTTGTCGGTCGCGGGCCATCGGTCCACTGAGATGCGGATCAGCCTGCGCAACGCCGCCGGCAGGCGCGAGTAATAGAGCGCAAAACGGGCGCCGAAGTAGGTCGGATAGCCGCCGAACAGTTCATCGGCGCCTTCGCCGACCAGCGCGACCTTAACGTCCTGCGCCGCGCGTTTGGCCAGCAAGGTCGACGGTATCCAGGCCGGATCCGCCAGCGGAATGCCGGTTACCCGCATCAGTTCCGGCAGCATTGCCGGGAAGTCCTCGGGTTTTATCCATACCGGTATAAACTCGACGCCGAGGCTGTTGGCAACGCCTTCAGCGATATCGCCCTCATCGTAGGACGATTCGCTGAAGCGCAGCGAATAGGCGTTCAGCCGCTTTTCCGGCCGCAAGTTGCGGGTAACCGCGGCAACCAGCGAGGAGTCGACGCCGCCGCTCAGAAATACGCCGAAATCGACATCGACTTCGCTTTGCTGCAGCACCGCATTGCGAAAAACGGTATCGAAGTCGCTCAGCGCGCGCTCGCGCGCCGCGGGCGCCAGGGGGCTCATGCTGGTTGCCGTTAACGGCCACGACCAGTAATTGCGGCGTTGTGTGCCGTTTACAGTAAAGCAGATGACCTCGGCGGGACCGACGGCATGGATATGTTCCAGAGGCGTTGTCGGCGCCGGAAAATAGCCGAAGCGCAGAAAACCAGCTATGGCGTTGATATCCGGGCTTGCGCTGACGGCGCCGGAAGCGGTTAACGCGGTGAGTTCCGAGGCGAATGCAATGTTTGCTCCCTGCTGCCGGTAATACAGCGGCCGTTCGCCGGCGCGGTCGCGGGCCAGTATCAGGGTATTGCAGCGCGGGTCCCAGATGACTATGGCGAAAGCGCCGACCAGTTTTTCAGGGAAACGATCACCCAGTTCGAGGTAGAGCTGAGGAATCACCGCTACATCGGTGGCATGTTCGACCTGACGGCCGCGCTTTGCGAGCCAGTCGCGAATCTCCAGGTGGTTGTCTATTTCACCGTTGCACGCGACGGTAACGCCGCTTTCGCTGTCAACGAACGGTTGATCGCCATCAGCCAGACCGCGTATGGCCAGGCGCGTGGCGCCCAGCACCGCGTCATTTCCTGTCGATATGCCGGAGCCATCCGGGCCGCGATGCGCGAGCAACGCCACCATTTGTTCCACCTGTCGTCTGGCTTCCGGTACATTGAGCGCTCCGGATAGCTGCGCAATTCCGCACACTCCGCACATGTCAGCGTAGCTCCTGCGCTACGGGTGCCGATGGCGCAGTCAGCAGCGTTGCCCAATATTGTTCATTGAGTTGGCGTACTGGCGTATTGGCATGAGCGGCCGCATTTTCCAGCAGGGGCAGCATGGCTTTTTCCGCTATCAGATACACCGGATGTTTGCGGGATGCCAGCCAACTGTCTATTCGGGCCGGATCGGCTACTTGATGAGGGCGTTCGGCGCTGTTCTTGAGCGCAAAGATGATATAGTTGCTGGTGAATTCATCGCCAACATCGCTGAATACCGTCAGTTCGCGCTGCAGATAAAATGCAAGTCCGCCGGGGAAGCAGCGTATGCAGGCCACTTCGGTCTCGGGTGTTAACTCATTGAACTGTCTGGCCAGTTCGCGCGAGGAGCGTCCTGCGCCATATATCTGCATCAGATCGAAATTGACGGTTACCAGCGCCAGCGGCAGCGCCAGGAAAGCTGCAAACGCCAGCGTGAGGCTGCGCCGCAGGCGCGCGTACAGAGCCAGGGCGCCGACAGCGGCGAGGGTGACGACCAGGCTGTTGAGCGCCGCGGGCCATGGCGTCCAATAGGCATCCTTGATTTGCAGCAAAGCGTGCAGTTTTTCCGGTTGTTTCAGCTCGAACCAGAAAAATGCGCCTATCGCAGCGCACACAAAAGCGATGCCCGCCAGCGCGCGCATGATCATATGCGCGATGCGATTATCGGCGCTCTCCATGGCCAGCGCGAATACTCTGGCTATGAGGATGCCCAGCGTAACGGTAGTGGACAAAATATAGCCGGGCAGCTTGGATTGTGAAATCGAAAAAAACAGCACTACGGCCAGCGTCCAGACCATGAGCAGGCGATCGGCGGATCGCAGTTGCGCGCGGCACTGCCACAGCCGTGCCAGGCCTTCGGGAAGTAGCGCGCTCCACGGGAAAAAACAGCTTGCAATAATCACCGCATAAAAATAAAACGGCTGGGTGCGTTGGAATTCGGAGGTTCCAAAACGCGACAACGACTCCTTGACGATGCCGTAATACGGAAAGTCCGGGTGATGATAGCTGACTCCGGCAAACCACGGAGCCACTATAAGCAGAAAAATGGCAATGTGCAGCGGCGAAAAGATTCTGCGCAATGCGCCCGGCTGCCGTTCGACCAGTCGCCACAAGGTAATGACCAGCAGTGGAATGATAAAACCGACCGGTCCCTTGACCAGGGTGGCGACGGAGCCCAGCGCGGCGGCGAGATAGTGCCGGCGCTTGCGTTGCGCTTCATCAGGCGTCGTTTCGGCAACGTAGGCGGCAAAGATGGAGGAGCAGACGAAAAAAGCCAGCGTCATATCGAAAATGACGTAGCGGGAAAATACCATGAACAGCGGCATGGTGGCCACTATCATGACCGCCAGCAACGCCGTGCGCGCGGAGTATTCGCGCCGGCAAAAAGCATAAAGCACCAGCAATAACCCGCACCCCGCCAACGCGGACGACAGCCGGGCGCTGGTTTCCGATACGCCTAATACCGCATAGGTCAGCGCTACCGTTCTGAAATAGAAGGCAGGTTTGTCCAGATAATCGAGACCGTTGTAGACGGGGACCAGCCAGTTGCCGGATACCAGCATTTCGCGGGCAACCTCGGCGTTCCTTCCTTCGTCCGGAGAAAGAAGCGCCAAATCGCCCAGGCGATTAAACAGCATGAAAAAAACGATAAGCACAGCGGCGAGTAGCCCGAGCCAGGTGCGGGTTTTGTCGGTGATATCAGAGGAAAGCATGTTGCGGGGTATTCTGTAAGCTTCAGGAAGCGACGCAATATTGTATTTTAGCACACGGTATGTTTATACGCTCGGGATTAAATGGGGATAGAGCGGATGGCCCTCTAAACCCCTGATCTGGTTGGCCGCAACCATATTGGGTTCATCCTGGTTGCTTGAAGCCAGACGGATAAGCGCCGGCGCTGGTTGGTGGCGAAGAGTTGCCGATAAATTATGTTTAAACGATGGCATGTGGATTGCTTGTTATATGGCATGTGGATTGCTTGTTATAAGGGTCCTTTAATTCTAGTGAGAACAATCATGAAATTTAATGTGCTTATTTCCATCATAGTCAGTCTTTTTCTGATGGCCGCTTCGAATGTTTCACTGGCGGAGAGCGGTGGCGACAAGGAAAGGTCCGAATATGCGAACTGCCCGCATCATCTTGGAAAAGGTGGCGCGGAAATGGATAAAAAGCTGGAGCAGCTGCATCAGAATTTGAAGCTGACCGATGTCCAGGAGCCTTTATGGAAAGATTGGACGGCGAAACTGCTTGCAACACGCGACGCATGGAAGAAAAACAAGGCCGACCATGAGGCCTGGAAAAACCTGAAAGTTATCGAACGGATGGAGAAACGGTTGGCTTTAACCCGCGAGCGTCTCGCCGGCGAAGAATCCAGTCTGGCAAGCGCCAAGGCATTGTATGCGCAGTTGACCGATGCTCAACGTAAAACTTTTGATGAGCAATTCCCTTTCGGTCATCACGGCGATAAGGATGGAGGCGACAAAAATAAGCGGTAAAAAAACCTGTTTCCGTTCTAGTATTTACCCTTTCCAGAAATTATAGCGCAAGCGTTTGAGAGAGAATTTGTTATGCTGTGAGAAAAGCCCGGCAGGAGACGGTTTTTTGTTTTCATGCCATGCGGTAACTATTCAGTGAGCGCTTTTGATTCATGCCTGATGCAGTCGGGTTGAGGCAAGCCAGTCGAGACACGCGGAAGCATGTCGGGGGAAAAATAACGACGCTGCCAGTCGGTCCCTTATGTCTGGAAGCTCTCTGCGCCCACCCGTGGGTGCTGAAGGTCTCGCCTGACTCACCTCGCTTCCTCATTCAGCGGGTAGGCTGAATAGTTACGTCATGCTTTTTTTGCAGACGCGGCATGGTCGTGGAAACCGTCCGCGTTTAACTCCGGAGCAGCTTGAAAACAAGGTTGAAAAACGGATCAACAAGGGCGGCTACACTACGAATCCATGCCGTAGCGCCCCACGATTATTGGATATTGATACAGTCATTGAGCGATATCGCTCGGTTGTTGCGTCATATAACCCAGCTTGCGCAAGAGCGACGGCAAGATAATTCGCATCCCGGCCTATCTTTCGATAGAGCCTGGTTGAGCGGCTGCAAGGGCATGGGCGAGCCGTTCTCGAACCGGCTCAAAACCAGCACAGCCATGGCTGCGCTGGTGCTTCTGGTTGATGGCGTATATTTTGCTTGGCTTTGTGCGTCCGAAGGTAGTGTCAAGATATTTCGCGCTTTCCGGCCGGACGCGCCTTGCCGGCGTATGAACGCCGCTTCGGCTGATTCTGACGGCATGACCATGTTTTCTTTTGTGACCGAACATAACTCATTGATATAGGTATTTCACTTTGCCGGCCTATGTCAACAGAACCTAAGCAATACTCGATATCAGGAACCGCAATGCCGCATCCGCCCCTGCTTGAAGCGACCGAACTTGTCGTCAACTACAAAAATCATCGAGCCATCGACCGTCTGAACCTGTTGGTGCCGGCCGGTTGCGTGTATGCCATGCTGGGTGGCAACGGCGCCGGTAAAACTACCGCCATCAGCACTTTTTTAGGTTTCATTCAGCCTAGCAGCGGACGGGTGTCGATCGACGGCGACACGCCGATGCAGAATCCCGGCGCGGTGCGCGCCAAGTTGGCGTATTTACCGGAAAACGTCGCCTTGTACGATTACATGAGCGGTTTGGAAAACCTGGGATTCTTTTGCGCGCTGGCTGGTATTCAACTGAACCGTGAGCAAGGCGTCGAGTTGTTGAACGGCACAGGTCTGCAAGCCGACGCCCATCACAAGCGGGTAGCGAATTATTCGAAAGGCATGCGCCAGAAAGTCGGACTGGCGATTGCCGACGCCAAGCAGGCTAAAGTGATGCTGCTCGACGAGCCGACTTCCGGTCTCGACCCCAGCGCAGCCAACGATTTCGCGCAACGCATCCGCAACGCCGCCAATCGGGGCAGGGCGGTATTGCTGGCTACCCACGATTTATTCAATGCCAGGCAGGTCGCCGACCGGATCGGCATCATGAAAGCCGGCCGTCTGGTCGAAGAGTTCGACGCCCACAGCGTCGCCCACGACGAACTGGAGCAAAAATATCTGGCTCATGCACGGGGTTTATCGTGATAGCCGCCATTGTTCGCAAGGAACTGCTGGGGGTGCTGCGCGACGGACGTTTTCTGTTGCTGGCGATTTCGGTATTCGTGCTGCTGTGCGGATTTTTTCTCGCCTCGACGGACGAATACCGGCGCATTGGCGCGGAGAAACAGGCAATTGGCGCTACGGTGCGCGAGCAATGGGACCATCAAGGCGTTAAAAATCCGCATACCGCCGCCCATTTCGGGATTTACGTATTCAAACCGGACTTGCCGCTGGCGGCTGTGGATCCGGGGTTGCGCGCGTTTACCGGGCAAGCGTTGTGGCTGGAGCCGCACAAACGCAATCTGGCGCGCTTCAGTCCGTCCGCCGACCAAAATCTGGCCGGGCGTTTCGGGCAAACGACGGTGGCGTTCGTGCTGTACGCGTTGTTGCCGTTGATGATGATTGCGCTGGCGTTTAACGCCATCAGCCAGGAACGCGAGCACGGCACCTTGCGGATGCTGCATTGTCTGGGTATTTCCGGCAGACAATTACTGTTCGGCAAGTTTGCCGGTCTGCTGAGTGCATTTGTACTGGTGCTGTTACCGGCTGTCGTAATATCGCTGCTGATTTTGTATGCGCATTTCCAGTCCAGCCGCGACGGTCTGTTACGAATGCTGATACTGACTCTGGCGTTATTCATCTATTACGCCATATTTGCCGCAGTGTCCATGGCGGTTTCGGCGGGCCTGCGCAACAGCCGCACCGTGTTGTTCGCCTTGCTGGCTTTCTGGCTGGCGAGCGTGCTGGTCGCACCGCGTCTGGGCGCCGCTGCCGCCGAACTTCGACTTCCCACCCCCGATGCCGCCGATTTCTGGAACGGCATCAAACACGATATGCAAAACGGCATCGGTAACGATGGCGAAGCGACTCGCCGGGAAGCGGCTTTCCGTACTCAGGTGCTGAAACAATACGGCGTTGATAAACCGGAAGACTTGCCGGTTGGTTACACCGCGCTGTTGCGCCATTACAATGACGAATACTCCAGCCGGGTGCACGAACTGCACTTCGCGCAATTGCGCGCCACTTTCCTGCAGCAGCAAGCCTGGAGTCATATGGTTTCCTGGTTGGGGCCTTCCGTCGCGATGCGTTCGCTGTCGATGACGCTGGCCGGCATGGATTTGCCGCATCAATATCATTTCGAGGATGCCGCGGAACGCTACCGGCAATATTTTATCGGCCTGACCGACGATTGGGACAGGCAGCGCAGTCACGGCACGCTACGCACCGCCGAAGGCGGTAATGAAGATTGGAGCAGCGTCGACGACTTCGATTATCGCGTACCGGACTGGCGGTTCGCGCTCGGCGCTGCCTGGCCGGATGTGGCGGTGTTGCTGATCTGGCTGTTCGCAGCGTTGAGTTTGCTGATGCTGGCGTCCAGGAGGTTGCAGCCATGAGTTTATTGTTTAAAGCCGAGTTCTTGCGGTTTTCCCGAAACCCGCTCAATCTGCGCGTGCTGGCGGCATTTTCTGTACTGTTTTGCGCGGGCGCGATCTGGGCCGGAGTGAGCGCCGGCGCATTTCGTGACAGGCTGGTCCAGCGTCAGCAATCCTGGCTGCAGGCGGTGGAAAAACTGCAAAACGCTGCCGATAGTGGCGCCGTTCAGGCCGCCCCCGAACCTTGGGCGGACTTGCCAGCGTTGGGCGGTCTGGTGTTGAGTGTGCGGCAATTCGATCTGCTCAATCCGGAAATACGCATTCTTACCCGTAGCCGTTACACGGACGGTCGCAATAGCGATCAAGTCTATAACCCGCTGCTGCTGGAATGGGGGGTGCCGGATTTCGCCACGCTGCTGGTATTGCTGCTGCCACTGATGGTGGTCGGACTCTGTTACGGTCTGGTGCAGGAAGACCGGGAGCAAGGCTGCTGGCGGCTGGTCTGCGCGCAAACGGCGCGGCCTTGGCGTCTGGTTTTCGCTGCGCTGACCGTGCGCTTTATCGCCGTGCTGGCTGTGGCGGCCCTGGCCTCCCTGCTCGCGTTTGCGCTGGATTCCGGCATCGACATCCGGACGGTGCTGGTTTGGCTGTGCCTTATTGCAGCCTTTTTGTCGTGCTGGATTGCAGTATCCGCGCTGTTGCTGTTGTTACCGGTCTCGGCTGCCGCGGCAGCGCTGGGCATGCTGGGCGTGTGGCTGATTACTACGTTTGGGGTACCCGCAGCATTAAGCTGGGCGGCCAATTCTCAACAACCGATGCCTTCGAGGCTGACCGCGATAGTGGCGATTCGCGCTATTGATGCCGAGATCGCCGGGCAGCGCGACACATTGCTGGCGGCCTGGTATCAACAGCATCCCGGCGTCAATGCGCCGGCCGATCCGAAGGCGTTGCCGCGGCAGCTGACCTCATTGCCGGCCAATCTGGAGCTGGACAGGCGAGTGCGGTCTTTGCAGCGTCAATTCGACGCGGTTCGTCAGGCGCAGTTCGAATTGATGCGGCGCTACGCTTTTCTGTCGCCGGCTTTGGCCGTGCTGTTGAATGCCGATCAACTGGCGGGTATCGATGCCACACGTTATGCGGCGTTTGTCGACGCCGTTAACCGGTTTGAGGATCAATGGCGAGACTACTTTGTTCCCCGATTGATGGGCGGTGGAAAACTGACCGCCGACGATTATCGAGCAATGCCGGCGTTTGACCCAGGCGCATTAGCCTCTGGCGGCGAGAATTCGCTGGGTATCGTCATAAAATTGCTGACTACGGCGTTTGCCGGTTTGCTGTTGGCGGCCGGTTTGCGCAAATATTTATCCAGACCGTAGTAAGAACGGTTCGTTAACTGTTCAGCAGCGTTTTTTCAAGAATAACTTGTCGGATTCAATTGATTTTTTATTTCAGGCAACTATGTCATTGTCCCGCTTCAGGGCTCGGGGGCAGTTAGTAGAAACGCGCCCCTGTCAGGCGCTGGATAGTTGGTAGTTTAAGGCCCGCGCCGCGCATAATGGTAAGTCATCAGCAGGAAGAATTGAGCGCCAAAAATCAGGTTGGCCAGCAACAGATGAATCGGCTGCACAAAGGCCGGAAAGCCGAGGCGATCGAGTACGACGCCGCTCGCGATTGCGCAAATAATCAATGCGCCGGGAATCATGCCGGCTGCGAACAACAAGCTGCCGCCCCGGATATGGCGATAAATCTGCCAGGCTATCCACAGATTGGTCAGCAATATCAGCGAGGAAAACGAACGATGCACGTAAAAAATCAGCGGAAATTCCTCGCGCCATAAGTGGCGGTTGAGATGAGCGAAGGCCATGGACAGCAAATCGACCGATTCGCGGATTTGCGTGCCCATCGCGATCTGCAGCAAGGTCATGACCAGTGCGATTTTCAGCACCGTGCCGACGCGCGCGGAAAGCCGGCTGGCATCCACTTGTTCGAGCTGCCGGCTCTGCGAGCGGGTAATCGCGTAAATCAGCATGCAGACGATGATAAAGGCCGTCGCCATATGCGCGGTGATCATCGCCGGACGCAGATTACTGGCTACCACGGCCGATCCCAGCCAGCCTTGGAATCCGGTCAATAGCATCACGCCGGCGGATACCCAAAATACCGTCGCGTCGGACTTCAAAAAACGCCGCGCGCTGAATGTGGTCAGTATTATCAACAGACCGGTGCCGGCGCCCAGTACGCGGTTGGCATATTCGGTCCAGGTTTTGACGGGATTGAAATCGGTGTTGGCGTAACCGCGCGCGGCGTAAATAGCATGATAGTCAGCGGGCAACTGCGATTCCTGGGTAGGAGGTATCCAGCAGCCGAAGCAGGTCGGCCAGTCCGGACAGCCCATGCCGGCCCCGGAAGCGCGTACGACACTTCCGGCCAGTATGACGAGGTAAACGGCGGCGATGGTCAGCGCGCCCAGGCGCCGGAAACGGATAACGTCGGTTATATTCATAAATCTGGGCGCTTTGGTTACTTTTGTTTTTTACCGTGATTCGGCAGCATGCGCGCCAATGTGTCGTCGCGATCCACAAAATGGTGTTTCAGCGCCGCCGCGGCATGTCCTGCAATCAGAATACCGAATGCCCAGGCCAGCGTGACGTGCACGTTTCTGAAGGCTTCGCCCAATGACTCGTTTTTTTCCAGCAGTACCGGCAGCGGCAAAACGCCGGCCAGCTTGACCGGATAACCAAAGGCATTGCTTTCGGCCCAGCCGGCCAGAGGCACCAGTATCATGAGCAGGTAATAGACTATAAAGGCGTAGCCGGTAATCTTTCTCAGCAGTAACGGCATGGTTGCGGACAGCGGCGGCGGTGGATTGAAACTGCGCCAGGCCAGACGGAAAGCGACGGCAGGGAGCACCGTGCTGCCTGTGGCTTTGTGCCAGCCTATCAGGCTGGAGCGCTCCGGTCCACGCGGCAGATCTTCGAAGTAGTAGCCTAAAACCCGGGTGCCGATGATCAGCACGGCCATCAGCCAATGTAGCCATTGCGCTGTCGGGTTGTAACGTATGGTGTTGCCGAATGCCATTAACGGGTCTCCCTGATTTCAAAAATGCGGTGTTTATTCTGCTAATAATATTGCATTTTGTGACTGCGCAGTGATGTTATAGACTGCTGATCATCAACACCGGTTGCATTTTGTTAGAATGATACGCTTTTGTTTGCTTCTTGTTGTCGCAGTTTTGCAGGGCTGCGTGACATCGCCGCCCAGCAATGTCGCTGATATTTGCTCGATTTTCGAGGAGAAAAGCGATTGGTACGACAGCACGCTGGCCGCATACAAGCGCTGGGGCGCGCCTGTACACGTACAGATGGCCATTATCAACCAGGAGTCGTCATTTGTGGGGGATGCGCGGCCCGATCGCGTACGCTTTCTGGGGATACCGCTCTGGTGGCGTCCCACTTCCGCTTACGGATACACTCAGGCGGTCGATATGACCTGGAATGATTACATCAAGATGACGGGTAATTATGGGGCCGACCGGGACGACTTTGCCGATGCCGCCGATTTTGTCGGCTGGTACATGAAACACACCACGCTGTCGCTTGGCATCTCCGGCAGCGATGCCTACCGCCAGTATCTGGCGTACCATGAAGGGCGGAAAGGATACCAGCGCGGCCACTGGAAATCCAAACCCGCGCTGGTAAGGGCTGCGCGGCATGTCGCCACTTTTGCCGATCGTTACAAAAAACAGTTGCGGCGATGCCAATCCAGCCTGGCGAGCGGTGAGGAAGATGAATAAAGCGCTTTGCCCGCAGCGCCCTTCCTGACGGCGCGTAATTTCTGCTCTACGCTCCGTTTTTTCCGGTATTGCTACTTTCAGGACAAATCCTTGAGACAAACACAAAATTTTTTTGCGACGGCGCCATTGGGCCTGGAATTGCTGCTGGCGGACGAACTGCAGGCGCTTGGCATGTGCGAGGTCAAGGCGGCGCGCTCCGGCGTCTATTTCGAAGGCGGTCTGGTTCATGCCTACCGGGTTTGTCTCTGGTCGCGGCTTGCCAATCGCGTATTGCTCAAGCTGGCGGAATTTCCCGCCGCCACGCCGGAGGCGCTATATGACGGTGTGAGCGCGCTGGACTGGTCCGCGCATCTCGATGACGGCGCTACGCTGGCGGTTGATTTCGTCTCGCAGCGTTCGCAGATTAGCCATACCCAGTACGGCGCGCAAAAAGTGAAGGATGCGATCGTCGACCAGTTCCGCGCACGCACCGGCAGCCGGCCTTCGGTCGACATGCATCATCCCGATCTGCGCATCAATGTTTATCTGGAGCGGGATCAGGCGGTGCTCAGTCTTGATCTGGCCGGGGACAGCCTGCACAAGCGCGGTTACCGTCTGGACGGCGTCAGCGCGCCGCTGAAAGAAAATCTGGCTGCGGCATTGCTGCTGCGCTCGGGCTGGCCGGAGATCAACGCCGCAGGCGGCGATTTTGTCGATCCGATGTGCGGTTCCGGCACCTTGCTGGTCGAGGCGGCATGGATGGCCGCCGATGTCGCTCCCGGTTTATTGCGCGAATCCTTTGGTTTTATGGGCTGGAAACAGCATGATCGAGGCGGATGGTATGCGTTGCTGGACGAAGCGCTGGCGCGGCGCGAACAGGGCCTGGCCCGGCTCGACGCATCGATTTACGGCTGCGATATCGATCGTAGCGCGATCAGCGCCGCTCAGGCCAATGTGGATCGCGCCGGATTGACGGATAAGGTAGAGGTGGCGCAGCGCTCCGTAGTCGATGTGCGCCCGCGCAAGGCTTCGGGGCTGCTGCTGGTGAATCCGCCCTACGGTGAACGACTGGGCGACGACGACACTCTGGTTCCGCTCTACACCGGTCTGGGGGAAACTCTGCGCGAGCGTTTTCAGGGCTGGAAGGCGGGCGTATTCACCGGCAATGCCGACATGGCGTTCAAACTCGGTATCCGTTCGCACAAGAAATACGCGCTCTACAACGGCGCGCTGGAATGCAAGCTGTTCAATTTCGAAGTGGATGCCGCGCGCTTTTTCGAACCGCGCGCCGATGAAAGCGGATTAAGCGAAGAAACGCGGGAACTGAACCGCTTGCTGCGCCGGGCAAGGGCGTTAGCGCAGAAGCCGGAGCAGGGCGCGGGCGCGGAGATGTTCGCCAATCGCGTGCGCAAAAACCTCAAGAATCTCGGTCGCTGGGCGCGTCAGCAGGGCATCTCCTGCTACCGCCTATATGATGCCGACTTGCCGGAATACGCGGTAGCGGTCGATCTTTATCGCAGCGAGCAGGAAAATAAAACCTGGCTCAATGTGCAGGAATACGAAGCGCCCGCCAGCGTCGATGCCGGCAAGGCGGAAAGCCGTTTGATTGAGGTACTGGCGGTGCTGCCGCCGGTGGTGGAAATTCCTCCCGAGCAGATGTTTCTGAAAGTACGCCGCAAACAGAAGGGCGCGTCGCAGTACGAGAAGCAGGGCGAAGTCGGACATTTTCACCAAATAACGGAAGGCGGCTGCCGTTTCTGGGTCAACTTTCAGGATTATCTCGATACCGGCCTGTTTCTGGATCATCGCAGCACGCGCTTGATGATACAGCAGCGCGCCAACGAGAAGCGTTTCCTGAACCTGTTCGCCTATACCGGAACCGCCAGCGTGCATGCCGGCGTAGGGGGGGCGTTGACCACCACCACGGTGGATATGTCGCGCACCTATCTGGACTGGGCGCGCCGCAACATGGCGTTGAACGGTCTGAACGGTTATGCGCACGAGTTTATTCAGGCCGATTGTCTGTCCTGGCTGGCGGCGGAGTCGGCGAAGCCCGTATGCCAGTTCGATTTGATTTTTCTCGATCCGCCGACGTTTTCCAATTCCGCGCGCATGAGTGCCAGTTTTGATGTGCAGCGCGATCACGTCACGCTGCTAAAGCAGGCAATGCAATTGCTCGCGCCGCAGGGCGAGTTGGTTTTTTCGACCAACTTCCGCCGCTTTAAACTGGATGCCGCCGCGCTCGGCGACGCGGAGATCAGCGATATCAGCGCGCGTACCATACCGCGCGACTTCGAACGCAATGCGCGGATTCATTATTGCTGGATTATCAGGCGGAAATGATGCTGCCTTCAGCAGAAGGGGGGCAGATTTATTTCCAGGTTAATTTTAAACTTTCATGCTCGCCACATATCAACAAGTCAGTAGCGCGTCTTTCAGCGAGCCACCAGCAGTCAAGTTGTTCCATAGGGCAACATCGCCGCCTACTCCGTCCGCACCGCCGGCATTTGCATAAAGCTACGCCGCCTGTAGCTCTTCGTGCAGGATTTTACGCAAGGTTTCGGCTGTAACGGGCGCAGACTCAGGAGAAAGGCTAATGCGCAGTGTCTCGTTTATCAAGGTTTGGTAGCCCTTGCCGCTGGCGGCGGCCCGTTCTTTGAACGCGGTCAATATATCGTCATCCAAAAAAATAGTAATCCGGGTTTTGCCAGTGGGCTCCAGCATTGCGCCGCGTTTGCCGTTGGAAAAGTCGCATTCGTCTTTCATGACTCAGCCCTCTTGGTAAGCACGCCGTTCATGGGGTTCGGCCAGACGCGCAGAAATTAAACGGATTTCATCTTCTTCACGATAGTGATAGGCGACCACGATGATTGCGGGCTAATCCGTCCATGCCCAACGTGACAAATCGCTCATCATTATGATCGAGTCTTCAATGGTAATGGTCCTATCATCGTAGAAGACCGGCCTCTACTGGACCAAATCGACTTGATGTTTTTGCCGATTGAGTTTGTCTTTAGTCGGGTCGTGGGTAATGTTCATGCTCTAACTATGTATATCTTATACCTATTTACAAACAGCAAACCACAGTTCGAATTGCCTCAAATTTAAAGTAACCGAAGAGGCCTTTAAAAAGGATGGGAACGGGGGCGGATTTATTTTCATCGTATCAGCTAAAATGGTTCTGAATAGCCGCGTCGCTTATAACAGATAAACCGTTGTCTGTCCCTTGTTATTTCTTATTATTTAAAGACAAGTAAATTTCTTCCGATCATTGAAGACGAGGCATTTTCTCGCCTATAATTATTCAGGCATGGCACTGCCGGTCAGAAGCCTGGAGGAATTTCCCGTGCGATGCCTGTGGAAATCCTGATTTACTCATTTTTCCAGGCAATCTCGGAACACAAAGCAGAGTATCACGCCGGCCTTTCAGGCCAGGGTAACTGCGCTTGTTCCACCCTGAAGGGCTGGGTTTTAAATCAACAAGGAATTGGATGAAGACGAAATATAGTCGCTTCGAATAAATCAGCGCCTCTCCAGGGAGGCCCAGAACAAGTCGATTTCATTCAGGGTTCGACAAGGCTCTATTGAGCGCAGTCGAAGGACTTGATCAGGTCTTGCTTGGCCCAAACAACATGGTACTGAAACCGGTATTTGTCGCCCCATGATTAAAAGTCGTATTCGCCGAAACAACTTGCGAGGAACTGATTTAAACCTGCTTACCGTATTTGAGGCGACTTACGAAGAGCAAAGCCAGGTCAAGGCTGCTGAACGCTTGGGGATGACGCAGCCCGCCGTCAGCAACGCACTGGGCCGCCTCAAGCATCTTACGAAAGATACGCTGTTTTATGGAAGATCTAATACCGGTTTGCAGCCTACCGCCCGCGCTAATGAAATTTATGCACAGGTTCACCGCGCGCTCAATCTGGTGCGCATGGGGCTCATCAATGGGAACGAATTCGATCCGTCGCTGAGTCACCGCCATTTTTCAATAGCGATCAGCTACGGAGGTGGTGCCGCGGTCGCTGCGCCATTATATAGATATATCCGGCAACAGGCGCCCAATAGCCGTATTACGATACGCGCGATAGATATAGAAAAAGAAGTCAGCACGCTGTTGCGCGACCAAGGTCTGGATGTGATTCTGCATTATGAGAAATACATCGAACCGAGTTTGGTACATGAGTTGATTTATCAACACCAGACCGTTCTTGTTGTAAACCGCGATCATCCACGTATCAGGGAAGCGCCGACGTCAGCCCAGATAATGAATGAAAATTTCGTTGTTGTATACGGCCCTTATCCGTTCGTTGTCGGGGAAAGCGACGAATTATTCGCCGATATCAATGAGCGCGTGGTACTTCAGGTACCGAACGTGATGACTTTGCTGCAGGTGATCGAAGATTCGGATTTGCTGGCGTTCACCACTCAGCAATTCGTACATACCTTTAAAAACAAGTTCAACATCGTCAGTTACCCGGTTCCGTGGCAAGTGGAAAATGCGCCGCTGTATATGATTTGGCACCGCTCGGTGCAACTCGATTCCGGCCATAAGTGGCTTAGAACCCAGGTGAAGCAGATCGTACAGGACTTCTGGATTCCGCCAGACGATACCGATAAGCTGAATAAAGACCACCTACGCTGGCGTTTAAGCCATGCGCAGTTCACCGGCCAATGACGCAATCCTTTCAACTTACGCAAATATTCAGTATAAATATTTTGGATCATAGAAAATGTCTTTATTTGTAGAAGTTCAGACTCTGCATGGCGCCCCCTTATTCTAAAAAACCTTTAGCCCGTTGGACACGCCATAGTTATTTGCGAGGGTAAAAATATTTACGCGCAGGAATCCAGGCCAGCTTCAGCGTTTTTTATCCCGGTTAGATCTATACATACTTTAGTACTGCACCGTCCCCTCTGTGTCAGAATAGTTATCGCTTTTTTTCATTTTGTACAGATATAACCCGTTATTCATCCAAATCCGTTTCTGGTTTGAAACTCCGGCGTTGCTGCTGCCCGGCCTGAAACGCCGAGCAGCAGGTTCCATTTTTCAGATCGGCTCAGCGCGTCGCGCAAAACCCGAACTGAGTTGTTCCTCCCGCCGAAATAACGTTGTTTTGTCCGCTGATACTGCTGGCAGTCAACGTGCTGCCTGATTGCGTATAAACCGCATTCCACAGATTGTTGATTCTACCGCCGACCTGCTGCGTGACCTGCCAGGATTGCGTTGCGGTATTTCCGCCATTAGTGACGTTTACCTGCGCGCAATAGCCTGCACCCCAATCAGAACTGATCGACAACACGCTAGTGATCCCGTTAGTCGAGGTTGCGGGAGCCGCCGGTGCGGAAGTCGTAGTCGAAGTAGAAGCCGGACGAGTCGCGCAGAATCCAAAAGTCACTGATGCGCCACTCGCGACGGTATTATTCCAGCTCAGTCCGGAAGCGAGCAGTTCGCTGCCGCTTTGCGTATAGCCGGCATTCCACAGATTATTGACGGTGCCTTGAATCGTAACCGAGGTATTCCAGAAGACCGTGGCAGGCGTCGAATTGAGCACCGTGACCGTAGCACAATAGCCGGTTCCCCAGTCCGAATTAATTGTCGTTTTCCCGGCCAGTGAAGTAGTCCCAGTCGGGGTGGGCGGCGTTACCACCGGAGTAGTGGTAGTAGTCGGTTGGGTGGTAGTCGTTGTCGTCGTTCCCGAGCCTGAAAGTCCCCATAAACTGGCTAACAGATTGACTTTATCCTGCCAGACCGCTGTCCAATCGTCCTGGAGTATCCCTCCGGTATCGCCGCTGTTCGGATTCCAGCTCCAGTAGAATAAATTGGTGATGCCCTTACCTTTAAGGTAGGCAATCAAGGCATTCTGAAATTTGACATCTTTCGGATCGCCGCCGTGACCGTACTTACCGCCGATTTCACCGATTGCGAGGGTATATCCGGCTTTTTTAAACTGGCCGAAATGCGCATCCCAGATAGCAGGCATGTTATCCGGAAAGGTTGGGTCGCTGAAGTAGGTTTGCTCGTAGACGTCCGGACCGTAAACATGCGGGGCCAGCACCAGTTTATTGGAAGGTATATTGAGCGGATAACAGGATAGCGGTTCGAGGTTACCGCCCCACCAGTGGGCGGTCGTTCCGCTGCATACCGGGTTTCCCTCTACGCCCTCGACAAAGACCAGAATATCCGGCGCAGCGTTCAACACGGCGGTTGCTGCCATTGCCGCAGCGCCGTTCCAATCGGTCGAGGCATTTCCCGTTCCCCAGGTTGCAGCGCCGTGCGGTTCGTTTTTCAAATCGATCCCGATAAAATGCGGGAGCGATTTGTAACGATTCGCCATAAACTTCAGATCGCTTATCCAGCTTTGCGCCGAATAGTCGGATTCGTACCAAAGTTCGGAAATGCCCGCATTGCAATTCAGCCTATGATGATCGAGCAGAATATAAAACTGCTGGCGATCGAATTCGGCGAGTACCGCATCCAGAATCTGCAGGGAGTTTTTTCCGACAAGGTCGGGATTCAATGTGCGGTCGTAGTTGGTGGCGCTGGCGCCTACCAAGGTGTCCGGACAAACCGGTATTCTTACCGCATTAAACCCGAGGGATTTCATCTGGTCAATCATGCTCTGCCAGTTTCGGGCCCACAAACCATTCACGATACGGTCGGACGTTTCGAAGCCGAACCAGTTAACGCCTTGCAATTGAATCGGATGATTGGCGTCATCGTAGACGGTACCGTCCTGAACCGTATAGGCATGTACCCCCGCAGTCCAGAACAATAATGATATGACTGCAGTTTTTACCAAGGATATTTTCATGTTGCATACCTGACTTATTTATAATGATGAAAAAAGGATGAGTTTTTGCTAAGGAATCACTGATTAACTCAAAATAGACTGACTGCGAGCTAGTAAAATGAATGGATTGCCATGAAAATTTACGGTAAAAACTGATCAAATCAGCGATTACCTAACTGCACCGTCAGCCAACCATCACATGGTTGCATGGGTATGTATCCACGACAAATTTATAATTTATAAAATCAAATTATTTTTTCTGAATATGTTGCCTGTGTATTTGCAATATCAAGTAACCCCTGATTGTGCGCCGTGCAAAAGTGCTGTTTTCCAGCGGGTGCGAGTCCCGCCCGGCAACTTTCGCAGCGACTGAAAGCAACCAGAGCAGACGCAGAAGTAACGAAACGGCTGGTTCCTTTGGTGCAGGAGTTCGGCGAACATGCACTACGGCGCTGCTGAATCGGGTTGCTCATCACTGCGGCATCCTTGAAACCGGCAACGATTCCTATCGATTCAAACAGCGAAAAAAGGCGGTTGAAAACCAATAACCTTACAACTTAACTGGAAACTTATCGGCGCTCTTTACTGGAAACTTTTCAACACCGTTTGACACGCATGGAGCGTGAAATCTTAAAAAAGTCCGCAGTCTTTTTTGCGAAAGAAGCCGAATAAAGTACGGGTTTATTCAGGCGCAACAGAAGACGTATCCAGTGACCGTACTTTGCCGAGTGATGCAGGTGAGTACCCGTGCGTATTATGAATGGTTAAAAGTCCCTCAGGACAGCGACAGGAATCAACAGGTTGCCGAGAGGGCGAGGCAGATTTTTATCGACAATAAACAGTGCCTTGGTTCGCGTCGTTTAGCGGATCGATTGCAAAAACAGGGTTTTACCCTTGGGCGTTTTAAAACGCGGCGCATCATGCGGGAATTAAAATTGAAGGTTCGCTATCCCAGGCGAGTTAAAGTCACTACCGATAGCAAGCATAACGAGGCCATTTCGCCCAACCGCCTGGACCGGCAATTCCAGGTTGCCAAGCCCAATCAAGTATGGACGACCGATATTACCTACGTGTGGACCCTGCTTGTTCCTCAATCTGAAAGAGATGGATCGTCAGGTAGAAGAGCTGGAACAGCAGATACGCCTCTGGCATCGGGATGACGAAGCCAGCCGCAAACTGGAAGCGATACCCGGCATCGGGTCGATCACCGCCAGTGCGTTAGTCGCTACGGTAGGTCAGGCGCGCGAGTTCAAGGATGGCCGGCGGCTGGGACTGATAAAAGGAGCAACGTCGCAGATTACGCAGGCAATCAGAAAATGATGGCGAGACAGGTCAGACCGTGAGTGGGAAAAGTCCGGTCAACTTTGCGGGCCTCGAGCCCGATAACGTGATAGGGACCCCACTCGGCGGATTCCATCAGGGACAGAAGCAATCATCGGCTTCAAATAAAGTCCGGATGTATGGCTGCAATCTTCACCTTCTCAAAATCATCGACTGAAATGTCCGGCAAAATGTGGGCGTCCATGTATAAGTTGAGCGGCGCGCGCAAAAACGGTGGTAAGTAGGCCGGTTGTCAAGCGCGTCCGCCTCGAACGCTTCGTTAAAACGCCGATGAAACACAGTAACGCTGAAGCCAGCGCAGCGCTGAAAAAATCTTTTAAGCGAGCCGTTACGCAGGCCATATTTCTGCGATAGGCCATCATGCGAGCGCGGAGTTATTGTCCCGGCTGCTGGGGTTCGACATTGCGCCCAATCGCATAGCCGTTTCGATGGCGGCAGGCGATCACGCATTAATTTTGCGTTTATTGCAACGCTTGCCGGAGGGTAAGATACTGGACGAGGTTGAATTGGCGGCTGTCCCCCTTCGAGCTGTGATTGCTAAGCCGCATGCCCGCCTGTTGTGAAGTGGATAGCGCTTGTCCTGCTGGAAAAGCGCCGGTCTGATATTATTCCAACCATCAATTACGGAGGTGCAACCGCATGTATCCGAAAACCCATGTGATACTGGTTTCCGATCCGGCCACACCCAATCTGACGCCTGCGCTGGATGCCGATTTAAAGCCTGACGAAAATAGATTTGAGCAGAGAAAACGGGTCTTAAAGTTTTATTTTTAAAGCAAGGATAATACCATGGCTAAAGTAACCCGCATGCATCACTCATCCGTCCTGGTCGACAATCTGGCGCGGTCGCGCTTCTTCTATGAAGAATTGCTCGGCCTGATCGTCTGTCCCCATCGTCCGCAGCTAAAGTACGACGGCATATGGTACGATTTGGGCGAACAGCAGATACACCTGCTGGTGTTGCCTTCTTCCGAAACCGGGCTGGAGCGTCCCGAGCACGGCGGGCGCGACCGTCACGTCGCTGGTCGACGACCTGGACGGCATGGCCGGGCCGCTTGACCCACCCAGAACGGAGTGGCTTTTACGTGCGGCCATGTGGGCCGCAAGGCGCTGTTTTGCCGTGATCCTGATGGTAATGCCATTGATCTGATAGACCGGAGCATAGTGAATTAGACTTATCCTGAATTTATCTCCATGGCGCCGTTGACGTTGACCTGATCCCGGTGCTAGCCATAATGACAGGTGAAGGCAGCAATATCGACGGCAAGAGCAATGCCTTGCATGAACAGTTTCTGTGTTTTCATTCAACCGCCTCCCGAGATGCTGTTATTACTGACAGGCTGAAACGATAGAAACGCCGTGCGATAATCATGTGACATAAGCTCCCGATTGCATGGGCTGCCATTCGCCTCTATCTCTAAAGGAGAATCTGGACCAGATGATACATAAATACATAGAGCGCATACTGAAAGCGCGCGTTTACGATGTGGCTGTTGAAACGCCGCTTGATTATGCCGCCAATCTGTCGAAACGTCTGGACAACTCCGTTTATTTGAAGCGTGAAGACATGCAGCAGGTATTTTCGTTCAAGCTGCGCGGAGCCTATAACAAAATCGCATCGCTGACCGACGATGAAAAGAAAGCGGGCGTGATCGCCGCATCAGCAGGCAACCATGCCCAAGGCGTCGCGCTGGCCGCAAGCAAGCTGGGTATTACTGCAATCATCGTCATGCCTTGCACCACGCCGCATATCAAGGTGCAGGCGGTGCACAATCTGGGCGGTCAGTCGATATTGCATGGCGACAGCTATGACGAGGCCTGTGAATATGCCAGAACATTGGCCGAAGAACGGCATCTTACCTTTGTCCATCCTTACGATGATCCGGAAGTCATCGCCGGACAAGGCACCATCGCCATGGAAATTCTGCGCCAGCACGGCGGCCCGATAAACGCCATTTTTGTGCCGGTGGGCGGCGGCGGACTAATTGCCGGCATTGCCGCTTATGTCAAATTCCTCAGGCCGGAAACGCGGATTATCGGCGTGGAGCCGGACGACGCCGATTGCCTGAATCAGGCCATGAAAGCCGCCCGGCGCGTTACCTTGAAACAGGTCGGGCTGTTTGCCGACGGCGTCGCCGTCAAGCAGATCGGTAGGGAAACCTTCAAGCTCGCGCAGCACACCGTCGATGCCGTCATTACCGTCAGCACCGACGAAATCTGCGCCGCTATCAAGGATATCTTCGAAGACACGCGTTCCATAGCGGAACCGGCAGGAGCGCTGGCGCTGGCCGGATTGAAAAAGTACGTGGAGGAAAACGCGGTTGCGCGGCAGACCCTGATCGCAATCGAAAGCGGCGCCAATATCAACTTCGACCGTCTGCGGCACGTGGCTGAGCGCGCGCAAAGAGGCGAGCACAGGGAACTGCTGCTGGCTGTGACCATTCCGGAACAGCCCGGCAGCTTCCTGAAGTTCTGCCGGCGTCTGGATAAACGCAGCATCACCGAGTTCAACTATCGTTACAGCGACCCGCAACAAGCCCACGTTTTTGCAGGACTCCAGGTCAGTAACACCGGAGAGGATAAAACAGCGCTGATCCGGGGGCTGGAGGACGAGGGATTTGGCGTCACCGACATGACCGGCAACGAACTTGCAATCGAGCATATTCGTTACATGGTCGGAGGACATTCGCCTCATGCGCTGGATGAAGTTGTGTACAGTTTCGAGTTTCCCGAGCGTCCGGGCGCGCTGTTGCATTTCCTTACGCTGATGGGGACGCGGTGGAACATCAGTCTGTTTCATTACCGCAACCACGGCGCGGCTTTCGGTCGCGTGCTGATGGCGATACAGGTTCCGCCCCGTGCGCGCCATGAGTTCAAGTCATTTCTGCATGAACTCGGTTATCAGCACAGGGAAGAAACCGATAACCCCGCCTATCGGCTTTTTGCAGGTCGAAACATGTCGGATAAAAGCGAGAAGGAACTATTCTGACAGCGTTTGCCGGCAGATGAGGGTGAAACACTGTTATCCCCCGTCTACGGCAGGGAGCCATAGACGGGATAGCAGTGACGGTCCGGGGTTGATATTCCCTGTCGAAAGATTTGGCTCTTCTTTAACTTTCCACGATAATTGCCCCCGCCATTTCTTCATGGCCCGAGCCGCAAAAAATATCGCAATAAAACATGAAGCTTCCTGTTTTGGTCGGCGTGATGCTTAATCTTATCTTTTGTCCTGGCGTGGCTTCGGCGCGAACTCCGAGTTCGGGGATGGCGAAGCCGTGCAGACGGTCCAGGGATTCGATTTCCAGAACGACGGTTTGCCCTTTTTTCAATACTATTTTGTTCGGTTGATAAAGAAACCGGCTCGCCTTGATGGAGATGACCGGTACGTCCGCTGCGGAAGCTGTTTCAGCATAGGATGCATTCGTCTCCAGCAATAATGCGAGCAAGCTCGCGATCAGTAATCTGCCCTTCATGGTTTTTCTCCCTCGCCAAGTACCTGTTCGTTAATCGCATAGTCATGTTTGCGTAAAGACGCTTTGACGTTTCTGAATCCCAAACCACTGTAAGGCTTGGCGGTATCCCACGGAATCGGCGCGCGTTTGGGCGCCGAGCCGGGTGCGGGTAGCGGGAAGATCAGCGACTTGGCGGCGTAATGAGCAATATGCTCAGTTTTATACTGATGTTCCTGGTGAATATGCCCATAAAATACAGCGACGTTCCGGTGCGGAAGCAGCATCTCGATAGCCGCTTGTCCATCGCGCGTAAACCAGTCCCATTGCGGGTATAAATCGAATAAGGGCCGATGAGTCAACACGACGATGGGCGCTTCGGGTTTGAGTTGTTCCAGATCCGCTTTAAGCCAGTCCAGTTGGGGTGCTCCCAGATTCGCCGCTGGATCGGATACGTTATCCAGAACGATGAAATGGATGCCCTTGTGATCGAAACTGTAATGCAAGGGTCCGAAAAACTCCCTGTAGGCTTCGCCTTGATCCAGAGAGGCATCGTGTTCGCCGGGTATGAACCTGATGTTTTTGACACGCAGAGTGCTCACGATAGCGCTGAATTCTTTCATACGCTGCCGTCTTTGTTGGGGATCGTCGGTGGTATGAGTCAAATCGCCGGTAAACACGACAAAATCCGGCTGGTGTTTCAACGCATTAACGCGGTCGATTGCCTTGGGCAGGGTTAGCTGCGCATCGGGGTTGATCGCGTTACCGCTGAATCCCCAGTGTGTATCCGATAGCTGGACGAAGAAAAAGTCGTTATGATGGAGTTCCCCGCTTTTTCCATTTCCGTTTGTTTTGGCCATGACATCAAATCCCAGCCCGGAAGCGAACACGATACCGCCCAATCCGGTCAGTTTGAGAAAACTTCTTCGATCGATAAAACTACGCATGATGAAACCTCCTGTTGGAATCGCTGAATACTCAGTCAACTACCTATACCGTTGCGCTACGGTGAATATTCCCGATTACCAGGTTTATTTCTGCAACGAAACAGCTTATCGGCGCGTAACGCAGTGGATTTGAGGCGTGCTTGGGAAGTTTTCTCTTGCCCGGCAACACGGAGCGTTGAGTTTTTTGACATTTTCAAGGAATAAAACCGGGCTTGTAATGGTATTGGTGATGTATCAGTCAGGAAAGGCGGGCGATTGACCGAACAGAATAAAACTCAGCGTTTCAACAAACTTGCGTTACAGCATCTGGACGCCGCTTACAATCTGGCCAGATGGCTGACCCGGAATTCACCGGATGCCGAAGACGTTGTGCAGGAAAGCTTGTTGAAGGCGTTCCGTCACTTCGACGGTTTCAGGGGAGGCAACGGCAAGGCATGGTTCCTGACCATCGTCAGAAATTCAAGCTATACCTGGCTGAAATCCCAAAAAGGGTTCCAACAGGAATCCTTCGATGAAGGTTGCGATTATGATGATTTCAATCCTCAATTTCCCGGTGCGGTTTCGTGGGCGAGCGATCCCGAGCAACTTGTGCTGCAGGAAGCCAACCGGGAGCTGATCGATGCCGCAATCCGGGCGCTGCCTGCTGAATTTCGCGAAGTCCTGGTGTTGCGAGAGCTGGAGGATTTTTCCTATAAGGAGATTGCCGCAATTACCGGGAGACCGGTTGGTACGGTGATGTCACGGCTGGCCAGGTCACGCGCACTGCTGCGCCGTATGCTTGCACAGCATTTTTCCGTGGAGTCTGCAAGATGAATTGTCAGGATGTCGAAATTCACATACATGGCTTTCTTGACAGGGAGCTGGAGCTCGGCGCAACGCTGGAGGTCGAGTCCCACCTGGAAACCTGCACGTCCTGCCGGATGAAATTTCAGGAGTTGAGTGCAATGCGCACCGCTATGCAGGACGCAATGAGCTATCATCGTGCGCCGGATTCCCTGCGCGCGTTGCTGCAAAAGCCGCCTTATAGTGTCCGCGAGCAAAACCGGAAGCAGCATAAGTCGCTGTTTGCGCCATGGCGGATGCTTGCTTCCGTCTCTGCCGTGGCGGTTCTGTTTCTTGCCGTCGGCATTGGCTTGCAATTGCAGGAGGAAGCACCGCTGGACCGGTTATCCGAAGAGGTTGTCGCCAGCCATGTGCGTTCGCTCCTGGCTGCGCACTTGACCGATGTCGCCTCCTCGGACCGGCATACGGTGAAGCCCTGGTTCGAAGGCAAGCTTGATTTCTCGCCGCCAGTTGTCGATCTGAGCGGGCAGGGGTTTCCTCTAATCGGCGGACGTCTGGATTATCTGAACGCCAGAGCGGTTACCGCGCTGATCTATCGGCGTAGACAACATGTGATCAATGTCTTTATCTGGCCCAAGGATGCGGATGAACCGCAAGTGGAATACAATGTGACTCGCAAAGGCTATAACGTGATTTCATTCAAATCCGGTGAAATGAACTACTGGGTTGTTTCCGACCTGAATAAAAAAGAGCTTGCGGAGCTGGGCAATCTTTTACATGCGCCGTAGCAGGAGAACGATTTATCTGTCGTAGACTATGTTCTGTTGACATAAAACGAAAGTGAATAAATTAGTTAGTTAGCGTGATGTCGTCAGAATCAGCCCCCGGGCTTGCTCCGGGGGCTGACGGCATCCAATTTACTCGGATGTTACTTTGAACTCATCCGGACTCCGGGATAAGTAGTTTCACTGTTCAGGCTTCCAATAACAGAATCACATTACCTGCCGCGCCGGTTGCATAGTGATGCGATTTATGGAACGGAACTACTGGAAAACGTTTTTGCCGGTTGCACCGGCGATTTGCTGCGAGATTAAACCTTTGCCGACCAGTTCCTGCAGGTGCTGGTCCAGCGTCTGCATGCCGTCCTTGCGGCCGGTCTGCATTGCGGAGTAAATCTGCGCCACTTTGTCTTCGCGTATCAGATTGCGGATGGCCGCCGTGCCTGTCATGATTTCCCATGCGGCTATGCGTCCGCCTCCGGTTTTTTTCAGCAGGGTTTGCGCGATGACGGTCTGCAGCGATTCCGACAGCATGGAGCGCACCATGCTTTTTTCGGCAGCGGGAAAAACGTCGATGATGCGGTCGATGGCCTTGGCGGCGGAACTGGTGTGCAGGGTGCCCAGCACCAGATGGCCGGTTTCTGCGGCGGTCAGCGCCAGACGGATGGTTTCCAGATCGCGCATCTCGCCGACCAGGATCACATCCGGGTCTTCGCGCATGGCCGAACGTAGCGCATCGCTGAAGCTTCTGGTGTCGCGATGCACTTCGCGCTGGTTTACCACTGCGCGCTTGCTTTGATGCACAAACTCGATCGGATCTTCAATGGTCAGAATATGCGAATAGTCGTTGCTGTTAATGTAATCGACCATAGCCGCCAGCGTCGTGGATTTACCTGAACCGGTGGGTCCGGTGACCAGAATCAGGCCGCGCGGTTGACGTGTGATTTCTTCGAAAAGAGGAGGGCAGCCAAGCTCCTGCAGAGATTTGACAGTGGAGGGAATGGTTCTGAATACGCCGGCAGCGCCGCGATCCTGATGAAAGGCATTGACGCGAAAACGCGCGATGCCCGGCAACTCGAAAGAGAAATCGGTTTCCTGCAGATCTTCATAATCCCGTCGTTGCCGATCGTTCATGATGCCGTGCAGCAGCGCGTGGACTTCCCTGTTCTCCAACGCTGGCGCATTGGTGCGTCGTATATCGCCGTCCACGCGTATCATAGGCGGCAGGCCTGCGGACAGGTGTAAATCGGACGCGCCGCTTTTGACGGAAAAGGCGAGTAATTCGGCAATATCCATGGGCGAATGAATTTTGTAAGGGCGAAGAAAGCTGAATTATCAGAACTTTCAGCTATCGTTGCAATTCCCTGTTTGCAGGAGCGGGCTTTAGCCCGCGAATAGCCGACCGCTCGCGGGCCAAGGGTTCCGCTTCCAAACCTGCGTATCCCGATTTTGATGGTCTACTTCTTACCCTGATAAGCCAGCACGACCCCCGCAAGCGGCGGCAGGTCGATCTGCACGGAATATGGACGGTTCATCCACTCCAGCTCCTCGCTCAGCAGGTCGCCGTTGCCATTGCCGACATTGCTTCCGCCGTAATAGGTGGAGTCGGAGTTGAAGACTTCGCGATATTTGCCTTCCAGCGGAACGCCGATGCGGTAGCCTTGACGCACCACCGGCGTCAGATTGAGCGCGATAACCATGATTTCGTCGCCGTCGCCCTTACGCAGATAGCAAAGGATCGACTGCCGGTTGTCGTTGCAGTCGATCCATTCGAACCCTTGCCAATCGAATTCGTAACGGTACAGCGCCGGGCTGGTCAGGTACAGGTGGTTGATGTCCTTCACCATGCGCCGCATGCCCTGGTGCAGCGGATAATCCAGCACATACCAGTCCAGCGTGCCTATGCTGTTCCATTCCTGTCCCTGCGCAAACTCGGTACCCATGAACAGCAGTTTTTTGCCGGGATGCGTGAACTGGTAAGTGTACAGCGTACGCAGATTGGCATGGCTCTGCCATTCGTCCCCCGGCATTTTGTTGAGCATGGAACCTTTGCCGTGCACTACTTCGTCATGCGAGAACGGCAGCATGAAGTTTTCGGTGAAAGCGTAGAGCATGCTGAAGGTAATCATGCCGTGGTGATACTGACGATGTATGGGATCTTCTTCCATATAGCGCAAGGTATCGTTCATCCAGCCCATGTTCCATTTCAGATCGAATCCCAGGCCGCCTACGTAAGTAGGGCGGCTGACCTGCGGCCATGAAGTGGATTCTTCCGCTATCATCAGTACGCCGGGGCATTCCTCGTGTACCGCAATATTGATTTCTTTCAGGAAATCGACAGCCGCCAGATTTTCCCTGCCGCCGTACTGGTTCGGTACCCACTGACCTTCTTCGCGCGAATAATCCAGGTACAGCATGGAGGCGACGGCATCGACGCGCAGACCGTCGATATGCATGTCCTGCAGCCAGAAAACCGCGCTGGAGATCAGGAAGTTTTTCACTTCGTTGCGGCCGAAGTTGTAAATCAGCGTCGCCCAGTCCAGATGTTCGCCCAGACGCGGGTCGGCGTGCTCATACAGCGGCGTGCCGTCGAAGCGCGCCAGACCGTGAGCGTCTTTCGGAAAGTGCGCAGGCACCCAGTCCAGCAGCACGCCGATGCCGTTCTGATGGCAGTGATCGACAAAATAGCGAAAGTCGTCCGGCGTGCCGAAACGGCTGGTAGGCGCAAAGTAACCGGTTGCCTGGTAGCCCCAGGACAGGTCGAACGGATGTTCGGTAATCGGCATCAGTTCGATATGGGTAAATCCCATGTCTTTGACATAATCGACCAGACTGTGCGCCAGTTCGCGGTAGTTTAGAAATTCGCCTTCCATGTCACGCCGCCAGGAGCCCGGATGCACTTCATAAACCGACATCGGACTATGCTGCCAATCCGCCGTTGCGCGCCGAGCCAGCCATGGATCATCGCGCCATTGATAGTGTCCGTCGTTGGGGATGATCGAAGCGGTGCGCGGCCTCAGTTCCTGTTGCCGTCCATAGGGGTCGGCTTTCAGCAGTACCCCGCCATCGTGCCTGTTACGGATTTCGTACTTGTAAACATGGCCCTGCTCCAGGTCGGGAATGAACAGCTCCCAGACGCCGCTGCCGCCGCGCACGCGCATGGCATGCGTGCGTCCGTCCCAGCGGTTGAAGTCGCCGACGACGCTGACGCGTTCGGCATTGGGCGCCCATACCGCGAACAGCGTGCCTCCGACGCCATCGACCTGATGGTTGCGCGCGCCGAGGAAACGGTAGGTATGCCGATGCCGGCCTTCGCCGAACAGATACAGATCGAAGTCGCTGATTTGAGGCGTGAAGGTATACGGATCGCGCGAGCAGTGCTCAATCTGCGCGTGATCGCGCCAGATCAGGCTGTAATGCGCCGGCAATGCCGAAGCGTCGCCGCGCCATTCGAACAGAGCGCTGTCCGGCAGCCGCGATAGAACCATTCCGCCTTCGGCGATGCGCACTTCCGTTGCATGCGGTAAAAATGCGCGTATCACGGTGCCGTCAGCATCCGTATGCCGTCCCAGCACAGCGAAAGGGTCATGGTGCCGGGCTTCGCTGATTCGAATCTGTTCGGTAGTGAGATGCGGGTTATGCATACATGTTTTCCCTGTTGAGGTCGGGTATCAAAAATCGGAAGTCAGGATGGCGTCGGTGCGGCGGCAAATCTCGCGCGCATAGTCGGTCCATAGCCCCTCGCCCCAGTAACGGAAGCAGCTGGTCTGGGAGCACAGCAGATGGAACAGCGCGTTGCGGTAACGCGCATCCGAAGCCGGGACACCGGACGCGATGACTTTGTCGTAGAAGCGCGCGCTGACTTCTTCCATCGGTTTGAGGACGTTATCGTAACCCTTGACCCAGGACAGGTTGCCGGTCCAGCTGCCTCCGTCCATGTGAAACTGGTGATGTTGCTGTCTGATATCGGCTATGACTTCTCCGAGCCGAGCCACTCCGTCTCCCGGCTTCATCCGATCCCAGATCAGCTTCTGGAATATGGGTTGGATGACCGGAAAATCCTTTTCGCTCAAGCCCAGCGTGAACAGATACTCCAGGTATTCGGTCGCATTGACGGCGGGTGTTGCGCTGTGACTGCTCTCGCGTATCGCGTCCATGAACTTGGGCGGAAACTCGTTCATCATTACGCCGCCGTTCTCGCCGTCGGCGATTTGCGTGACCAGCGGCGGCACCTGATGGCCTCCCAGATCGACGCGCGCCAGGCCGAGCGCTTCGTAGTAAGGCTGCATCTGCGCGACCAGCTTGGTGTCCGAGCCTTGTGTTTTGACGATGGCGATGATGCTGACGGTTTCGCCCCTGGAGTTGGTGCATACCAGGCGATGCGGCAGGTGAGGACGGCGCGGATGCGCGCCGTCCTCCGGATGCTCCACTGTGTGTTCCTGCACCAGCACCCATTGGTAGCCGCAGTCGACCAGCGTTTTCACGAATTCGTATGCTACGTCCGGGTGGTTGGGCAGCGCCATTTCCGACGGAGAGAAACCGCGCACGCGCGCCAGCGCATCCAGGCCGAAGATGGCGGCGAAATGATGCTGCCATGCGCGCACATGCAGACGGAAGTCCTGCACCGGCGTGGAGGGCGCGACCGCATGACCCCACGGCGCTCCCAGCCATTCCACGCAATGGCGGTAATCGGGGTTGCAGGTAATGGTTTTCAGGCTGTCGAAAACATCGTTCAGTCCCATTTTGCGCAGGCCATGGAACAGCACACCGGAGTATTCCAGCATGATGCGCGGCTGTTTGCCTTCGTGCACCAGTTGCGACAGAAATTCTCCCATGCGCTTGTAACACTGGTGGAACACCGAAGCGTTATGATTGTCGCCGATGCCGGGATTTTCCATCATGTACTGCAGGTTGCTGATGATCTCCGCAGTGCGCAGGTCGCCTCCGCCTGCCGGGATCAACGGCTGCTGCATGTGCAGCGCGTTGGCGTATGCGCTTTTGACGCGGCTGAAATCGATCCCGCTTTCCGGCAGAAATACCGGACGTCCTTTGGTTTCGGCAATGGCCTTGGCAATATCGGCTTCGCTGCCGCAGATATTGGGTAAACCGTCTATATATTCCGCCAGTTGAGTCATGGAACCTTCTCCTTGTGTTGGATATCGGGGGAATTACTTGTCGCGAATATATTCATAAATGTTTACATAATCCTTGCCGGGCTGGTTCCACGAGTAGTCATAGCGCATGCCGTTGATCGCCAGTTCGTGGAACTGCTCGGGTTCATTGAACCATAAGCCGATGGCGCGATCCATCGCCGACTCTATGGCCAGGTTGTCGGTCTGATGGAAAACAAAGCCGTTACGTTCCTGTCTGGGGCGTTCGGAAAAATCCCAGTCGAATACGGTATCGATCAGCCCGCCTACTGCGCGCACGATAGGCACCGTCCCGTAGCGCAGCGCGATCATCTGGGTAAGACCGCAGGGCTCGAACAGGCTGGGAACCACCAGCATGTCGGCGCCGGCGTAGATCAAATGCGCCAGCTCTTCGTTATAGCCGATTTCCAGGTGACAATCGGGATTATCGTTGAGATGGTGCTTGATGGCCCAGAAGTCCGCGTTGATGCCGGATTCCGGACTGGAACCGAGCAGTACGAATTGGGCGTTCCTGTGCAGCGCATGAAAAATGGCATGGCGGATCAACGGCACGCCTTTCTGCGGGTCCAGCCGGCCGACATAGGCGACGATGGGTTTGTAGGCATCGCGCAGCAACATGCGCTGGCGCAAGGCTTCCTTGGTTTTGTATTTATTGCTTATATCGCCGGCGCTGTAATGATAGGGGATATGCGGGTCGCTTTCCGGATTCCACATATCGTAATCCAGCCCGTTCAATATGCCGCCAAAATGGCTTTGGTGCTGGTGCAGCACATGACCCAGGCCGTAGCCCCAGTCGCTATGGCGTACCTCCCAGGCGTGAGACGGTGAAACAGTGGTGACGAAATTGGCGTAGACCACCGCTCCTTTCATGAAGTTGATCGCGCTGTGGTTGAAATCGTCGCCCATGCGATCGCGCTGGAAATAATACTCGGGCCGTCCCAGGCCGGTAAGCCAAAGTATATTCGCTCCGGCGATGCCCTGATGCTTGAAATTGTGGATGGTATGGCAGGCCCGGCTGTGCCACATTCCTATGTGCTGATAGATTTCATAGAGCATGACCGGAACCAGCGCGGTTTGCCAGTCGTGGGTGTGAATCACATCCGGGCGCTTACCGGATTTCAGCATAAACTCCAGTGCGGCCTTGGAAAAGAACGCAAAACGCACGTGCTCGTCAGGAAAACCGTAATAAGCGCCGCGATTGAAAAAGTTTTCCGGCGAATGCGGCTCGATAAAAAAGCATTTGCGACCATGTACGAAACCGAACCAAACCGTACAGGATATATGGTAGTTAAACCATGGCACCAGCAGATTTTCATAGCATTTCTGCAAACCCCAAATGTGGTCGTAGCGCATGCAATCATACTTGGGCAATATGATTTCCACGGAGTGACCGCGAATTTCAAGTTCGCGGGTTAATCCAAATACGACATCTCCCAACCCGCCTACTTTGGCTACCGGCGCGCATTCGGAAGCAATCATGACGATATACATCACTCTACCTCACAGGTTTTATAATTCCATATTATCAGCGGCAGGGCGCGCGGCGCGCGCCTTGTGGGATTCAGTCCCGCAAAGTACGCAGTGCGTATCCCGCAGGCCTGTTTTTTAAAGTTTGTCGGGCTTTCTCAAGATGGGCCAGGCTGTCGTCCATCTGTTGATGAGCGCGCGGCAGCCACGCCTCACCCCAGAAGTAGTGACAACTGGTTTGCGCGCGCAGCAAGAGCCAGCGCGCCTGTTCGAGCAGTTCATGCGCTTCCCTCTCCTGTTTATTGGCTTGTTTTTGTACGTCCTGTACGGCATTGCTCACTGTCTCCACTCTGAGCAGCGCTTCTTTTTGCGCCTGGGAGCCGGTCCATTGTAGAAAGTCGCGGCCGTGATGCCAACCGGTATTCCATGCGCCGGTGTTTACCCTGACTTCGCCGCTGACGCCATAACGGTCCAGATAGTCGTCGATAAACGTCGGGCGTATCGCGCCGCCGGAACGGGTGTAATCCATCAGGCTTCGGTAAAACCCCCAGAAATTGGCCTGAGGCTGCCAGTTGCGGAACCATCCGCCATTGTCGCCGTCGGTGGCGGTTGTGACCAGCGGTTCAAAATCGCAGCCCTGTGTGCGCGCAGCCGTTTCCCTGGTAAACCAGTCCAGATCCATGCCGGATTCCTGGGCATTGGATAAATCCCGGTCCCGCACCACGACGATGATTTCGGCATCGCCGTAGCGGGCGACATGAGGCCGGTAGCGCAGTTCCTGCCATGTCATCGGCGTAACCGCTTCCACATACTCGCTGTCCACCAGCACATAGCGATATCCGGCGCGCTGCAGCAGCGGGATCAGTTCCATGCTGAAGCCCATCTCCGGCGGCCAGAAGCCCTGAAACTGGTCGCGCCAGAACAGGTGGCGGCCTATTCCCTGCCAGCGGCGTATCTGTTCCTCGCGATCGGCTTCCGGGATCAGCGGCAATACCGGGTGATAATATCCGGTGCCCAAGATCCGGAAAATGGAAAGGTTTTGAAAATACCAGAGCAGGGATCCGCAGTCGACCACGCCGTACATGCGGCTCTGGAAATCGAGATCCGAGAGCGTTTCCAGCAGGGTGCCTGACAACGACAGATGGACCCTGCCGACATCCTCGTATCCCCACAGCGAGCGAGGAATGCGATCCATGGCTTCCAGTACTTCCCGCGTTTCCCATGGCTGGTAAGTCAGCAGTTCATCCAGGTTTCCCGCAGGTTGATGAAGGTTCAGTACTAACGCGTGGTGGATAGTGTGCATACGTTGCTTCCTCGAGTCCGTGATCTACAATTCGATTGGGCATGATAATAACCGATTATGACCGTTCTATAACTATCCAGTATTCATCCGGGGCATCAAAAGCGACCGGTGTTCAGGCCGGGAGGGATGGACTCTGACTGTGCGGTGCAGTATGTCTATAAAAGTTACCTGATTAGCACTGAAGTTCACTGACAGTTGGCACAGCCCGGAATCTCGCCCGGGAACGCTGGCAGTTTCCGGTTTATTTCCACTGACGATAGGCTTCTTGTGAAGATTAGTGCTAATCAGGGAAATTATGATGCATGTAATCGGGCAAACCGGCGATGATAATGGGCGTTCCCGTATGGGTAACCTTGACAAAATACCGCGCATAAGCGCTTATATATCCGCGTTGATCACAAAAAGCAAAATAACCCGACATGAGCCTGAATATCGATCAGTTTACAGAATCCGAACTCGTTGACCTCAACCACAGAATTGTGAAACCCCAGCGTTTTCTTCGGCAAATGCGAGCGCATGCCAGTATGCTGAAATTCTCGATTGGCGCTCAGGTCTGTTTTGAGACGGACGATTTACGCACTACCACCGGAACGCTCATCCGCTATAACAAAAAAACGGTTTCGCTGGTAACCAACGATGGTCATCGCTGGAATGTCTCGCCGAGCCTATTGCGTCTGGTCGAACCGCGCGACATCACGCCCGTTGCTGATGTGCAAGCCAGGAATATTCTGCAAAAGTGAGGTTCCCTCGTTTTTTCGTCTTCCAAGGGCGTCCCACTGGCGATTCAGTGATTTACCCCGGCAACGACTTATCAGCCGTATTTGATAATGAAGGAAAATGGCCGTTCGAACACAAAGACGGAACGCCATTGCTTAAAATACGGGCGCGCCGGAATTACTCGTTGACTTCAATCTGTAGCGAACGGCTCGCCTCAGTCGTTTCGGAACATTCGGCCTGAAAGAACGGTATTTGACTATTGGATTTCACTGGCATGTAGGTTTGGGCTGGGATTCCGGGCTACTTTACTCATTTACGCAGAAATCGTTACACCTACCCCGTGTGCAATGCCGGTTTGGGGAGACTTTCGATTATCCTGCTATTCTGAACGCGCTCAACGAATCCGGATAAGGGAACAGTATCGTGATTATTCAGAGTTTCATCAGTAACAGCATTCCCGCCGATTTGCCGCATGTGCGCCTGGGGCTCTATCAGGGCTTCGGACCTGCAGGCGATATGGCGGCAATAGAGCATAACCTGGATGTGCTACGCGACGCTGCGGCCCAGGCCGGCGCCTATGGGGCGCACCTGCTGAGCTTCCCCGAACTGTTTCTGACCGGCTACAACGTGATGGACGCAGCTACGGCCCACGAGCTGGCCGAAAGAATTCAGCGCGAAGGCATCCTGGAGCAGGTGGCAGCCGCAGCCGAGGAGAATCGTCTCGCCATAATTTGCCCGTACCCGGAAGCGTCCACAGTGGCTGGAGAGCGCCGCTACTACGACAGCATCATCGTCTACGGCCCGGATCGCAACGTTCTGAAAAATTACCGCAAAACGCATCTCTGGGGCGGCGATGAGCGCAACAACTGGTCGTTTGGTTATGTTTATCCAGAGGAAGGCGAGGCTTATACGGTCTTCGCAGTCAACGGCGTGGGCGTGGGCGTACTGAACTGCTACGAGGCCGAATTCCCCGAGCTTTCCCGCATCCTGGCTCTGAAAGGAGCGCAATTGCTGGTGATCCCCACCGCTGCCGATGATTTCATCATCCTGCGTAGCGGAGAAAAAACTAAAACTGCGTACCCTAATGTAGACTTTCTAATCCGCGCCAACGCCTATCAAAACGAGTTTTTTTGCGCCTACAGCAACCGGCGCGGATTGGAGGTTCTGGACGGCCAGGTAGTGGGAGGCTATCTGGGCAACAGCTGTCTGGTGGATCCTCACGGCAACTTTCTGCTGCCCGAGATCAGCCTTCCTCCGGCCAGACCGGACAAACCCGGATCGGGCTGGAATGATCAGATGCTGATGATCGCCGACTGCGTACCCGGCTACTATGGCCCCACTCACCCGGAAACCTGTATCCGCGACCGATCGATGTCCACCCATTACTTCACTGATCGCCGCTGGAGTCTGTACGGCCAGCTTTCAGCAAAAACCTATGTGAATCAGGAGTCCGGCAAGACGCATATCTATCCTGAAACGCCCGAATGAGTTGTGCACTCTCAACCGATTGTAATCATAGAAGAGTCGAAAATGCTTATCGCCAAAAAAAACCAGAATGAATCCAACGCCATCTATGCGAGCCGCTACATGTGCGAAGTGGCGCCTAAATACGATTTGCCGGATGAAGGCATGCCCGCCGGAACCGCCCAGCGCATCATTCTGGATGAGCTGAATCTGAACGGCAACCCGGCCTTGAATACCGCCAGTTTCGTGACTATCTGGATGGAACCCGAGGCTGACGATCTGTTGCAGAAAACCAGCAATATCAACTTCATCGACTTTCATGAATACCCCACCACGCTGGCGATTCATCAGCGGGTGGTGAATATGACGGCCGACATCCTGCATGCGCCCAGGGAAGTAGCAGGCGGAACGAGTGTGTCTGCGATGGGAACTGCCACAGTAGGTTCTTCCGAGGCCATTATGCTGGGTCTGCTGGCCCATAAATGGAGCTGGAAGAAAAAGCGCGAAGCCGCCGGCCTGGATGCATCCAGACCCAACGTGATCTTCGGAGCCGACGTGCATTCATGCTGGGAAAAGTTCGCTCTTTATTTCGACGTTGAACAACGCGTTATTCCACTGCGGCCCGGAAAGTATGTGATCGGCCCTGACGATGTGGAACCGCTGCTGGATGAGAGCACCATTGCTGTCGGCGTGGTGGTGGGGACGACCTTCACCGGTCAAAACGACGACTTTGCAGGCATCAATGAACTGTTGATCAAGGTTAAGGCTGAGCAGGGCTGGGATATTCCGATGCATGTTGATGGGGCGTCGGGCGGATTCGTGATGGCGTTTGTCAATCCTGAGGTGGCCTGGGATTTTCGCCTGGAACAGGTGCGCTCCATCAATGTCAGTAATCACAAGTTCGGTCTGGTATATCCAGGCATGGGCAGCATAATTTTTCGGGATCAGACCTGCGTACCCGATGATCTGATATTCAAAATCAATTATCTGGGCGGCGAGATGCTCAATTACAGCCTGAACTTCTCCCGCTCCGCCTCCCAGGTTTATCTGCAGTACTACAACTTTCTGCGTTTGGGCCGAGCTGGTTATACCCGCATCATGACCAATATCATGAGTAACGCCCACTATCTTGAAGAAAGGCTCATGGCGCTGGGACGTTTCGATTTGCTTACCGACCGCAACTATCTGCCGGTAGTGGTGCTGAAACTCAAGGACGACAACGCCTATACGGTGTTCCAGATCTGCGAAGTGCTCCGCGAGCGCGGCTGGGCCGTGCCCGCTTATACCTTGCCGCCCGATGCCCAGGACATAGCGGTGATGCGCGTGGTGGTAAAAGAAAACTTCAGTCGCGATATGGCCGAGATGTTCTCCGAGGATGTGGAGCGCGCCTTGAAGCGCCTGGATGTGGATCAGCCCAATCACCGTCATCCAGGCAAGATAAAAAAACACCCTATCTGCTAAGGTCCTGTCCAGAATCAGCCTGAACAGTTTTTTGCAATAGCTCGGGAAAGGTCGGCCTTGATTTATCGTTGCTGAGTTTCCTCAGCATCCTGTTCGATAATGGGCTGTACTTGGCATATGGTCAGAAATAACTTTGGGTTACGGTATCCGGGGTTAGGCGGATGCGCTATGTATATCCCCTCTTACCAGGTCATGCCAACCTGTTGCGTCTTGACTGGGGTAAGGGCCGGCGTCTTTTCCGGATGACGATACGCAGCCTTCCGCGGATGTCCTTTGCATGCTATTAGTTGATAGCGTAGCGCTTGAAAAGCGTCTGTTTATTCCCTATTCTTGTTGTACTCGATTATGGGGCTGGAGCGTAGAATCTGGCCGTCAAGATCATAAACATTCGATGCTGTTGATTTACTGGCATAAATCGGCGGCAACGGCGATTACACCCCGAGGGGGCAGGGTATGGTGGAAACTAACACGCGGGTTTTGGAAAATGTTCCCAGCCCGTTTTGCGGTATTGCTTCAGACGATCTGACCATACAAGTCAGCGGCAATACCCTGAAGGTGCTGGAGAACGGCGACAGCATCACGGTTGCCGGTTTCGAGCAGCCGCTGACGGATACGCAGCCGCGTGTTGCCGGTAAGGACGTAACGCTGCAGGAGGCGGTATCTGCCGTGGCGGGCTTGCTGAAAGCGGCGCGGCTGCCGGTGTTCAGCGGTTTCGGCACCGATGTGAACGATACGCGCGCCGCGCTTTCGCTTGCGGATCGCAGCGGCGCGGTTCTGGATCAGGCGCGCTCGGAAGGCGGCCTGCGCAACTTGCTGGTGCTGGCCGATTCCGGTTGGTTTGCCACCACGCTGGGCGAGCTGAAAAACCGCGTCGAAGTGCTGGTGGTTTTTGGCAGCGATATCGAAAGCGATTTTCCGCGTTTCTACGAACGCTTTATCTGGCCGCAGGAAACGCTGTTCGGTCAGGATGCCGGCAAGCGCGAAATCATCTATATCGGACGCGCGCCTTCAGGCGAAGCTTCTACTGCGCCGGATGGCCGCAAGCCCGTGGTATTGCCTTGCGCGTTGGAGGATTTACCGGCTGTCGCCGCAGCATTCAACGCTTTGACTCACGGCGCCCGTCTGCAGGCCACTCATGTCGGCGGTATCGCTGTTGCGGATCTGGCCGCAGTGCTGGAAAGGGTAAAGCAGGCTCACTACAGCGTTTTTACCTGGGCGGCGGGACATCTGGCTTACGCGCATGCCGATCTGACCGTTCAGCAATTATCCGCAGCAGTGGTTGCGCTCAATGCCGGCGGGCTGACGCGCTCCGCGATTCTGCCGCTCGGCGGGCAGGACGGCGACAGAACGGCGAGTCAGGTCTTTGCATGGCAAAGCGGCTACCCGACGCGCATCAGCTATGCGCGCGGCTATCCCGAGTACGATCCTTACCATTTTTCCGTAGCTCGTCTCCTGCAAAGCGGCGAAGCCGATGTACTGATATGGATTTCCACGCTCAACGCGCGCCTGGCGCCGCCGGCAACCCATATTCCCACCGTAGTGATAGGCCGCTCCGGCATGCGCTTCGAGCGTGAACCGGATGTGTACATCCCCGTTTCCACGCCCGGAATCGACCATGCCGGGCATATGTATCGTTGCGATAACGTCGTATGCCTGCCGTTGCACAAATTGCGCGATTCCAATTTACCGACAGGCTCTGCGGTGCTGGCGGCGATAGAAAAGGCTTTAGAGGAGTAACCCGTAAATGTTGACCAAACTGACCGGTGGCAGGGTATACGACCCCGCGCATGGCATCAACGGCGAAATCAGGGATATTTATATCCGTGACGGACGTATCATCGCCGCGCCCGGCGATGCTTCTCCCGACCATGAATTCGACCTGCGCGGCAAGGTGGTGATGGCGGGCGCCATCGATATGCATACGCATATCGGCGGCGGCAAGGTGACCATCGCCCGCAACCTGCTGCCGGAAGATCATCGCGGCGATCAGGCCGCGCGCGAAGGCTTGATGCGCGGCGGTTGCGGACATGCCGCGCCTTCCACGCTGACCACCGGCTACCGCTATGCGGAAATGGGCTATACCACCGGCTTCGAACCGGCGGTGCTGCCGGTCAACGCGCGTCAGGCGCATCACGAAATGGCCGACGTGCCGCTACTTGATGTCGGCGGCTACGCCATGCTTGGCAGCGACGACTATTTCCTGCGCCTGCTGTCTTCCGGCAAAAGCCAGGAGGAAATCAACAACTATGTCGCCTGGACCATCCATTCCGCGCAATGCATCGGCATCAAGGTGGTGAACCCCGGCGGCATCAGCGCGTTCAAGTTCAATCAGCGCAGCCTCGATCTGGACGAGCAGCACGTCTACTACGGCGTCACGCCGCGCAAGGTGCTGCAGACGCTGGCGCGCGCCGTTCACGAGCTGGGCGTGCCGCATCCGCTGCATGTGCACGGCTCCAACCTGGGCGTGCCGGGTAACGTCGAAACCACGCTGAACACCATGGCCGGCATCGAAGGCTTGCCGCTGCATCTGACCCATATCCAGTTCCACAGCTACGGCACCGAAGGCGACCGTAAATTCTCCTCCGGCGCGGCGCGCATAGCCGAGGCGTTTAATCGCACCAAGAACATTACCATGGATGTCGGCCAGGTTTTATTCGGACAAACGGTGACCGCTTCCGGCGACTCGCAACGCCAGCACGCCAACGCCTCACACGCCAACCCCAATAAATGGGTGTGCATGGATATCGAGTGCGACGCCGGCTGCGGCGTGGTGCCGTTCAAGTACCGCGACAAGAATTTCGTCAATGCCCTGCAATGGGCGATAGGGCTGGAAATCTTCCTGCTGGCGGACGATCCGTGGCGCATCTTTCTGACTACCGACCATCCCAACGGCGCGCCGTTTACCAGTTATCCGCACCTGATCAAGCTGCTGACCAACAAATCGTTCCGTAACGATATGCTGGCCACCATCAACCCGGATGCGGCGGCGCTCAGCACCTTGGGCTCGCTGACGCGCGAATATTCGCTCTACGAAATTGCGATCATGACGCGCGCCGGCGCGGCGAAACTACTCGGGCTTAAGGACCGCGGCCACTTGGGAGAAGGCGCCGGTGCGGACATTACCGTTTACACCGAGCAGGAAGACAAGGAAGCGATGTTCGCCAGGCCCGACTATGTATTCAAGGACGGCGAGCTGGTGGTGAAAAACGGTGAAGTGGTCAAAGTGGTTTGGGGCAACGTGCATACCGTCAAACCCGAATTCGATCGCGCTGCCGCCGAAAAAGATCTGAAAAGTTACTTTGAGCGTTACCTGACCATGAAAATGGACAACTTCATTATTCGTGACCAAGAAATCGAAAACGATGGCCGCAGCAAGATCATCGTGCACCCGTGCGGAGGCAAGGCATGATCATCAACGGTGTAACTATCGACGATACTTTCGCGGAAGCTTTTCCGATGCGCGCCACGCGCGTCATCATCACCGCGCAGAATCTCAAATGGGCTTACCATGCCGCGCACGCGATGACCGGTTTCGCTACCTCGGTAATCGCCTGCGGCTGCGAGGCGGGCATAGAGCGCGAGCTGGCTCCGGAGGAAACACCGGACGGACGTCCCGGCGTCGCGGCGATGATATTTGCAATGGGCGGCAAGGGACTGGCGAAACAACTGGAAACGCGCGCAGGACAATGCGTGCTGACCTCGCCGACATCGGCTCTGTTTGCCGGGATGGATGAAGGCGATAAAATTGCGCTGGGCAAGAATCTGCGTTATTTCGGCGACGGATTCCAATCTTCCAAAAGTATCGGCGGCAAGCGCTACTGGCGCGTGCCGGTCATGGACGGCGAATTTCTGACCGAGGAAACCACCGGCATGGTCAAGGCCATCGGCGGCGGCAACTTTCTGGTGCTGGCCGAATCGCAACCGCAGGCGCTGGCCGCCTGCGAAGCGGCGATCGACGCGATGAAAAAACTGCCCAATGTCATCATGCCGTTTCCGGGCGGCGTGGTGCGTTCCGGTTCCAAGGTCGGTTCCAAATACAGGACCTTGTCCGCGTCCACCAACGACGCCTTTTGCCCGACATTGAAGGGGCAAACCGCAACCGAGCTGTCGCCGGAAATCGAATCGGTGATGGAAATCGTCATCGACGGATTAAGCGAAGCCGACATCAGCCAGGCGATGCGCGTCGGCATGCAGGCCGTGTGCGAACTGGGTTCGGCCCAGGGCGTCCACCGTATTTCGGCGGGCAATTACGGCGGCAAACTGGGGCCGTTCCTGTTCCACCTGCGCCAGATACTGGCCTGAAGCCATCGGACCGGATTGATAATCATGACAGCACTTACCTTTACTCTCAAAATCGAACCGCGTCAGCGCATCGACGTTTCCCCGTTGATCCCGCAACAGCTGGACGGAAAAACCGTAGCGGAAATTTCCGCGATTGAACTGCAATCGGGTAATCGCAAACTGCGCGTGGACGAGGTTTTCACAACAAGCGGCTCCGATAGCCGGAACATTCGATTCCTGGGCGCGGCCACCGCCAAGCTCGACTTCATCGGAAAAGGACTGACGGAGGGCGAAATCCAGGTGGAGGGCAATGTCGGTTCCTATGCCGGGATGTACATGAAAGGCGGGCGTTTGCTGATTTCCGGCAATACCGACGCCTATGCCGCCTGCGAAATGAAGAGCGGCGAGCTGACCATAGACGGCGATGCCGGCGATTATCTGGGCGCGGCCCTGCCCGGCAACCGCAAGGGCATGCAGGGCGGCATCGTCATTGTGCGCGGCAACGCCGGTCACCGTGTCGGCGATCATATGCGCCGGGGTTCGATACTGATCGAAGGCAACGCCGGAGATTATCTGGGTACGCGCATGGTCGCCGGCACCATCGGCGTGCTCGGCACGGTTGGCGCTAATCCGGGGTATGCGATGCGGCGCGGCACGCTGCTGTTGTTGACGGCGCTGTCCCAGGTTCCCGCAACCTTTAATGACTGCGGCGCACATACCCTGGGCTTTCTGCCGTTGCTGTTGAAAGGTTACCGGGGGTATCGGACCCGCTTCGCCGAACTGGCAGGCACGGTCAAACGCGTGCGCCGTTATGCCGGCGATATGGCGGGACTGGGTAAGGGCGAGATACTGGTCGTTCTTTGAGCTGAAGCGCTGTAAAAGATATCAGTTCTCCTTGTAGGAGCGGGCTTTAGCCCGCGAACGGCCCCTCGCGGGCTAAAGCCCGCTCCTACAAGGGTTTATCCGAAAATGTCGTGCGCGGTTCTTCTATTTAAGCGCATATTATCCACAAAAAGCTCCAGGTGATTAGAATAGTTATGATGCTTTCATCTGAGCGTTTCGTTAACCGGCAAATATAAAAAATCGGTCACCAGACTTTCCCTGTTTTCCGAGACCAGCTTCAGTACCTGAACCATATCCACATTCATGTAATCGTGAACGATGCGGTTGCGCAAGCCTATGACAGCATTCCACGCCGGAAGTCTGGAGGCATCGATCATGCCGCAACGCGACAGCGCGGCAAATGCATCGTATCCGGAAACCGGCACAGGCTGGTTTATTGCCTTGAGCAGTTGTTTCGCCTTGCCGATGGCGTTCTCGATCAGCACTTGCAAGGTATGTAGCACGCCGGCTTGTTCCATCTGGCTCAGTTGGCGCTGTTGCGCCATGATGCCTCTGGCCTCAGCCAACAATGCCGCCTGTTCTGCAGCGATGCGGGCCGTTTCCGCCTGATACAGTGCAAACTGCATGGCTTTGCTCCCAGTAGAAATCCTCGATTTCGCGCCAGGTGCGCGTTAAAAAACGTGCCCAGACCAGGCTTTCGCCTCCTTTGAGCGGTATTCCCGTCTCGGAAACTTCGGCGCGCATGGCCAGATTCGCTCTGCGAAGTTCGATGAGGTCGATTTTTTCCTCGGTCGTACCGATAGTGCAGCCAGTTTCCTGCGTAAAGTTTCCGTGCTGCCCAGCATATCCAGCCAGGGCAGGGCGGCGTTCCATTGCACGACGATATCCCAATCGCTGTCGATGTGCGCCCGATCAGACGCCCGACTGCCGATCAGTATCGCAAACTCGATATCTGACTCGTTCGCGAATAACGGCAGGAGTTTTTCACCCCATATTCCGGTAACTGATGATAATTTATCGGCGCTCATAAAAGGGATTGTTTGTCTGAGCAGCTTGGCGTTCCAGTAGCTATTATCGTAACTATTCAGTTCATCAGCGCTTTCTACGGAAAACGCATTATTAATAGGAACTGCAATGTAATCTTCGAATGAAACGACTTTGTAGGAGCGGGCTTTAGCCCGCGATCGGCCTCCCTCGCGGGCTAAAGCCCGCTCCTGCAGCGATATGCAACGGTGGCTGATAGTTGTTTACCCATTATCTACTGGTCATGGCGCAAGCGTCGCCCCCTATCATAAATGCTTACGCCATGCCCGGTTTCCCTCACCCAGCCCGCCTGCGCCCCAAAGGAAGAGGGGATTAGGTATTCGCTTGTCGCGATTTGCACGGTAACGATATAGCATGCAAGGACTTGCGGCAAGCCGCAGTTCGACAGGCTAGTTACTGCGCCGTCAGCACCTGCTCGAACTCGCCGGCCGGCAACGGTTTGGAGAATAGATAGCCCTGGCAGTAATCGCAGCCGAGCTGCGCGAGGAGCGTGCTTTGCTGCTTGGTTTCAACGCCTTCGGCGATGACGCTCAGGTTCAGTTTGTGCGCCATCGCAACCATGGCTTCCGCCAGCATGTAGCTGTTGGAGTTGGGCTCAAAGTTGCGCACGAAAGAAGGGTCTATCTTCAAAAAGTCGATATCGAATTTTTTCAGATAGGACAAGGATGAGTAGCCGCTGCCGAAATTGTCGATCGCCATTTGGATCGCGTTGTCGCGGAATAAAAAAAGCTTCCTGGTGGTAATGGCGTCCGTGTCGATCAGCAAGTCTTCGCTGATGTCGACGTTGATGCTGTTTCCGGGCAGTCCCAGCTCATGCAAATGCCGTATCCAGCTATCAAAATCCTTGCCGTTGCTGCGAAATTGCACTGGCGACATGTTCAGGCTGATCTGGAAATGTTCATAGCCGGGCAGCTGCCGCCAGCGCCTGGCCTGGTTAGCCGCCTGTATGAAGACCCATTCGCCCAAACCATGTATCGTGCCGCTCTCTTCGGCAATGGGAATGAAAACGGCTGGACTAATCACGCCGAGCTCGGGGTGCCGCCAATGCAGAAACGCTTCCGCCTTGTGAATATGGCCGGTTGCCAGCTCGACGATAGGCTGGAAATAGATGTGCAACTGACCGCGTTCCTGCGCATGACGCAAATCCTTGTCCAGGCGTGTGCGCATCATGACTGATTCCTGCATGTCGGCGGTAAAGGTCCGGTAACTGTTGCGCCCGCCGTCCTTGGCTGCATACATGGCCTGATCGGCGCATTTAAGCAGGTCTTCGACGCTACGTGCATCGTCAGGGCAGAGCGTAATGCCGATGCTGGCCGAAACATAGGCCTCGTCCTTGTCCAGTTGAAACGGCTGGGACAGACTGTCCAGGATGTTCTGGGCGACACGATCCATATTGGATATTTCGTGCAGATCGTCGAGAATAACGGTAAATTCGTCGCCGCCCAGACGCGCAACGGTATCGGACTCGCGCACGCAATTTTTGATTCGTCTGGCCGCTTCCACCAGCAGCAAGTCGCCCTGATGGTGTCCCAGCGTGTCGTTGACCTCCTTGAAGTGGTCGAGGTCGATATACATGACGCCTACGCGGCGATTGATACGCTGACCTTTTTTTACGGTATGCTCCAGACGGTCCATGAATAAGCGCCGGTTGGGAAGTTGCGTCAACTCGTCGAAGTTGGCCTGGAACTGGATCATGGAGAGAAAACGCTTTTGTTCGGTAATGTCCGAGAACAAGGCTACGCGCTGGTGTATTGAGCCGGTTTCATCGTAAATGCTGTTGATAACCAGGCGTACCGCATATTCCTCTCCGTTTTTGTGCCGGTTCCAGATTTCGCCATTCCACTTGCCGGTGCTGTTCAGGCTGCGCCACATGTGCTGGAAAAACATGTCTTCATGTCTGCCCGAGCCCAGTATTTTGGGGTCCTTGCCCGCGACTTCCTCAAAACTGTACCCGGTCAGAGCGGTGAAGGCGGGGTTGACTGCCATTATGCGATTGTTGGCATCGGTCAGCGTCATGGCTTCGCTGCTGGCGTTATAAACCAGTCCTGCTACCTGGAGCTGTTCGCGCGCATTGCGGTGTTCTATGGTTTCCAGTTTAAGCTGGCGTTCCTGCCGGGCCTGTTTGGCGTAGTTGCCTATCCGCGCCTTGGTAATGGCGAGAGCGAAAGGTTTAATAAGGTAGTCAGCCGCACCCGCCTTCAGTCCCAGCGCTTCGTCATGAGCATTGTTTTTATCCATAATCAGCAGCACGGGAATATGACCGGTTAGCTCGTTCTGTTTAATTTTGCGACATACTTCGAAGCCGTTTACTTCCGGCATGACGGCTTCCAGCAGGATCAGGTCAGGCAACTCTTCCGTGTCGAGCAGCGACAAGGCTTCCGTTCCCGAGTAGGCGAACTGCACGTCGAAATCGCGTTCAAGCATTTTCCGCAGTGTGGCGATGCCTTGCAATTCAGTGTCGACAATCAGGATACGCGCCGGTTTAGGATTTACGCCATTTCCGTTATGACGGTTCAAGTCGGCAACATAATGGGTAAGCGTTTCAGTTGCCATGGTTGTACGGAATGGTGTGGTATTTGGTAAGCATTTTAGTTAGGAATTCCTTACAGCGAGTTCGCCACAAACTATGATATCCGGACGGAGCCATCCGGTTTTCGATATGGCAAAGGCGCTTGATTCGCGCGCTTTTTCGCTCAGACGCCGGCGACGGACATAGCGTCCTTCGGCACATTAATCATATGAGGTTGTCCGTCCAGCCCGGTTTTACAAGGGATTCCTTCAGTGCGGGCAGGTTGTTTATCGCTCGCCTTTTTCCAGACAGACCGCGCGTCATGGTTACGCGCATTGAGCGGTAAAGAGTGAAACTTCAACATGTTGAAACACCTCCCATTCCAGCGGCGGGTCCTGCCGGTAGGTTTCAGGGACTTGAGAATATTGTTCATGCGCCTGATGATCGCCAGCAATTCAGGACTGATTGTCAGTGACAATATAAATATTCGCAGTTAATTTTAGCAACATATTACCGCCATTGATAGGCAGGACGGCGGTGTCGATGCGCGGGGTTACGCAAACGCCATGCGGGCTTTACTACGGCGTCAGCGCGCTTCCGCTTGTGGTAGGAAGTAGCGCCAATAGGCATCCAGCATCTCGTTTCCGCAGAACAGCACCAGTAGTCCGGCCAGCGCCAGAAAGGGTCCGAATGGTATCGGCTGATCGTAAGCCTGTCGTCCGAAGATAGCGAAAGTGGAGGTCAGTGTCAGCAGAGTGGCAATAAATACCAGGGGCATCAGCATTTGCCAACCGAGCCACGCGCCCAAGGCCGCCAGCAGCTTGAAGTCGCCATGGCCCATGCCTTCTTTTTTACGGAGGTAGCGGTGCGCGTGATAGACCAGCCATAGCCCCAGATAGCCGCTCATCGCACCGACCAGGCTTGAAGTCTGGTCGGTCAGCAGCCCTGACAGGTTGACACCGAGGCCCAGCCACAGCAGCGGCTGGGTGATCGTATCGGGCAGCAATTGGTGGTCGAAATCGATAAACGCCAGCGCAATCAGGCTCCAGCACAGCAGTAACGCCGCCGCCGTCTGCCAGTCAGGTCCGAAACGCCAGGCAACCGCCAGAGAAAGCAACGCAGTAAGCGCTTCCACCAGGGGGTAGCGCAGAGCGATCGGCGCGCGGCACTGAGTACAGCGTCCGCGCAGCAGCAGATAGCTCAGCAGCGGAATATTTTCCAGCACGCTGATTTCATGTCCGCAATGCGGGCATGAGGACCCCGGTACGCACAGGTTGTAGGGCGCGCTTGGGGCATCGCCGGCCGGTAAGTTGAGGAAGGCTTCGCAATCGCGCCGCCATTCGCGTTCCATCATAATGGGCAGGCGATGGATGACCACGTTCAGAAAACTGCCGGCTATCAGGCCCAGCACGGCGATGCTTCCGTAAAAGAGCGCAGGTATTTCCAGCAGCAGGTGCAGGTTGTTCATGGAAGGGTTCTTAAAGTCAATAGTTCCGTCAGCTTGGCGCGGGCGTACCGATGATGGCGCAGCGCCGATGTTTTACATCAGCATTTCCAACACATTATCCAGAAAATTCCATCCCCTGTCCGTGCAGTAAATCCGGTTGCCGTCCTGCTCCAGCAACCCCTCCCCTATACACTGCCTCAGCGGTTCATCCAGACATTCTACAGATAGACCTGTGCGCGCCTCGAATAAGGGTAGCGTGAACCCTGCGCGCAAACGCAAATGATTCATCAGAAACTCGAATGGCAGCTCTGCTTCACTTACGGCGGACTCGCCTCCGACTGTGCCGGTTGCACCGGCTGCCGCGAGATAAGTGCGGGGGTGCTTGATGCGCCAGTAGCGCGATATCCGACCGGTAGCGGGGTCGGTCAGTTTGCCGTGCGCGCCGGCCCCTATGCCAAGGTAATCGCCGAATTGCCAGTAGTTCAGGTTATGGCGACAGTGATCACCGTTACGCGCCCAGGCGGAAACTTCGTATTGACCGAATCCGGCCGAAATCAGCGCCTGCCGGCAGGCCTGCTGCATTTCCCAAATCCTTTCATCTTCCGGCAAGGAGGGCGGATGTTCGTGAAACAGGGTATTGGGTTCCAGCGTTAGCTGATAAAACGACAAATGCGACGGCTGCAACGCAATTGCCGTATTAATGTCGGCAAGCGCATTGCCGAGCGATTGCCCCGGCAATCCAAACATCAAATCCAGATTGAGCCGTTCGAAACCGCATGCTTTGGCCTGATGCGCCGCAGCTATCGCCGCATCGGCCCCGTGTATGCGTCCCAGTTGCTCCAGGCCGGCATTGTCGAAACTTTGCACGCCGATGGACAACCGGTTGACACCCGCGAGGCGGAATCCCTCGAACTTGCCGGTTTCGAGCGTACCCGGATTTGCCTCCAGCGTTACTTCCATATCGGGCGCGCACGCCAGCCTCTCGCTTATGCCCGTCAACAGACGCGCGATGGCTGCGGGACTGAACAGACTGGGTGTGCCGCCGCCGATAAAAACAGTTTCGAGTCCGCGGCTTCCGATCCGGGGCGCGTCAAGGTCGAGATCGGCCAGCAGCGCGTCCACATAAGCCGCCTCAGGCAGGCTTTCGGCGCTGGCATGCGAATTGAAATCGCAATAGGGACATTTGCGCACGCACCAGGGAATATGCACGTAAAGGCCCAGAGGCGGGGCTGAAAGCGGCATGCGCAAACGTCTCTATTTCTCCGCGGGCGCCGGCGTTGCGGCAGCAGGCGCGGGCGGGTTCTGGTTGACGAGTATCAGTTTTTTGATATCGAATCCCCAATGTATCGCTTTTGCGACCATTGCGGAATAAGTCTTGTCGTCCATGGTCTTGTCGCGCGACAGTATCCACAAAATGGAACGGCTCGGCCCGGCCACCATGGCGTAGCGATAATTGTCTCTGTCGAGATCGACGATGTGATAACCGCCGTAAAACGGCCCGAAATACGATACCTTCAGACTGCCGACATTGTTGTCTCCGACAAATGATCCCTGGCCGGTTTCTTCTTTCCATTCCCCGGATTTGGCGCGGTAGCCGCGATTCACCAGTTTGAAACCGTCCTCGCCGTCTGCGATGAATTCCGCGGTGACGTTATCCAGTCCGCGTTCGAAGCCGTGATCGAGACGCGCGATTTCATACCATGTACCCAGAAAACGCTCCAGAATAAAGCCTTGCACCGGCTGCAAACCTTCGGGGATTTTGGTGCACCCGGTCAGTGCAAGCAGCGACAGGACGGATGCCAGCATAGCGACTGCACGCCGCGGGCCGGATGCCTGAAAAAAAGAATTAGAAAGTAAAATGCTATCTTTCATTGTATTACCTGTCAGTATTAATGATGGGTTTCTGCCCATCCTGCATTATCGCTCATTGTGGTGACTATATCAGGGCGCGATCTCCGGTTCCAGTTGTCGCACATGGGCGTTGATGTCGCCGGGACGGGTCAACCAGATCTTCTCGCGGAACTTTGCAATCTCTTTCAGGGCGGGCCGCAATGCGCGCAGACGGTAGGGTTGTCCGACGATGTAGGGATGCAGCGCGATTCCCATGACCAGCGGGCCGCTTGCGGCCTGATCGTACATTTCGGCGAAGTTATCCCGGATCATATCCGCAAATTCGGTTGCGCTGGCGCGGCGCACCGCAATTGCAGGTATATCATTGATTTCCTGTGGGTAAGGTATGGACAGTATCGGTCCCGAGCGAGTACGGAGCCAGACCGGCTGGTCATCCATGCACCAATCGAGCAGATATTCATAGCCCCGTTCCTTGAGCAAATCCGGCGTAGACCTGCTTTCCGCTATCCACGGCCCAAGCCAGCCGCGAGGCGCGACGCCTTCATGCATGGCGATGGTTGCTGTGGTTGCGTCAATCAGCGCACGCTCTTCCGCTTCGTCCAGCACGCTTTGACGCTCGGCATTGCTGCGCCCGTGCGCAACGATTTCATCGCCGCGGGCGCAAAACGCGGCGGGGATCGACGGGCAGGCGTCATAAATGCTTGAATTGATCAAGCCGCAGGCAGGCAATTGCAGCTCATCGCATAAGTCCAGCAATCGCCAGATTCCGACCCGGTTACCGTAATCGCGCCAGGCGAAGTTGAGTATATCGGGCTGCGGGCCGCCGGGAGCAAGCTCCGCGCCCAGGCCTTCCCCAAAAGCGAAGTGTTCGACATTGATTGCAATGTAAACGGCCAGGCGGGTGGCGTCGGGCCAATCGTAAACGCGACGGCCTTTGATGGGGTCATAATCGTACCGGTTGTGGGACGGTAAATGCATCACCGAATTCAACATGGCTGTGTCACCGTATCGATTAAAGTAAATCGGTAAAGTTACGGAAGAAGCTCAATTTTCGTTCCCTCTTTTACCAGATCCCAGACCTGGTCCATATCGGCGTTGCTCAAGGCGATACAGCCGTTGGTCCAGTTTAAATATCGGCTGATAAAAGAAAGCCAGCCCAAGCCGTTCTTCTGGCCGTGGATCATGATCAGACCGCCCGGCTCCATATCGCGCGCTTGTGCCGAAGCGATATCCCGCTCGCCGGGATAAGAGATATGAATCGCCTTGTGGAACGCGCTGTCGGATTTTTTGTAATCCAGCAGATAAACGCCTTCGGGGGTTTTGCCGTCGCCTTCCTGTGTTTTATGTCCCAGCGGATTGCTGCCGAAGACGGCATGAAACTCGCGCGTAACCTCATTCGCGGATAGCAGCTGCAGTTTATGCTCTGACTTCAACACGCGTACCGATTCGATCGGCAGCTCACCGGCAAATAGCCGGCCGGCAAGGCAACAAAGCAAAATAGCGCTTATCAGGCTCAGCTTCGTCCTGCAGGTTGCCGTAGTCACTGTTTGCCGCCGGCAGGCGCGGGAGCCGCGTCCAATAAGCCCAATGCGTTAAGGCAGGCTTTACCCAGTTCCATTCGTTTCGCCGCATCGCTTGCCTGGGCCATATCGATATTTAATGCGAAACTGTACAAATGTTCGCTTTTTTGCAGCCAGCCGACCCACCAGCCGATCGCCGGATTTTCGTCGGCGGCCCAGCCGGATTTGCCGTATAAAGTCCACCCAGCGCCCTGCTCCAGCCGGACAATATCGCGTACCGCTGCCTGAATCTTTCTGGGAAACGGCAAGTCATCCCGCGCCAGACGCGCAAGAAAGCGCGTTTGCTCCACAGCGCTGATTTTCAGCGGGCCGGCCAGCCAGAATTTATCCACGACATTGCCTGTTTCCGCATTGCCGTATCCTATCGCCTTGACACTATCGCGCATGCGCTCCAGTCCGATACGTCTGGCGAGCGTCTGATAGACGGGTACATTGGAAATCCTGATGGCCGCGCGCAACCCCATATCCTGCTCCCATGTCTTGATCGGTTGAGGGTTTCCGCCATAGGGTAATATCTCATCCACGCTTTTTACCGCGCCGAAGGCAAGACCGATCAGGCTGTTGGGAATTTTAAAAGTGGAGGCGGGAATATAGCGCGTTTCGGCGCGTACAGGATCGTAACCGGCAAACTGATTCGCGTTGATGTCATACAGCACGAACGTGCCGCGCACGCCGGCATTGGCGAATAGCTTGCCCAGTTCCGGGTTGTTCTGCCAATCGGCTGCCTGTGTCGGGTAATTTATCAGCAGCATCAAGGTAGCGAATAGAAGTTTCATATTGTCTTTGCGTTATGCGTTTGCCTGTATGAGTATCGATACATAGTCATTCCTGACGAGCTTGCGTCGCAAGTCCGGGAGCAAAGATTACTCTTGCCTGAATCCCGTTACCCGGCGCAAACTGGTGGCGGCAGGACGGTTGTTGGCGGCGTCATCAAAATACCGTTCCGTTCGACGGATTTCTTTCCCTTTTGTCAGGAGAACGCTATGCACACAAGCAAGTTTTCAGCCATTGCAATCCTGGTTTTCGCGCTGTCCGGCTGTTCCTCGCAACCTGTCGGCGGTAAGAGTACAACATCGCCCTCTGTCTCTGCCGGCGATTCTACAGCAGCCAATGTGAAAAAAGTAAAGTCGGAAGACGGATCGTTCGACGGCGAAATCATCGGAACGCCGGCGCCGGCCGGCAAGTTCGCCAAACTGCGCATCGGCATGACGCAACGGCAGGTCGAAGAACTGATCGGTCGGCCTGACGATGAAGACTCGCATATTACCGGCAAGGCGTTCATCCCGTTTTTCTTTGGCGGCGACACGCACCGCTTGGAAGCGTTTTACAAAAACGAGGGGCAGCTTACCTATTCGCCTACCCACTACGGCGGCAGCGCGAACGTGTTAATGCGCCTTCTGGTTAATACGCAAGCCACCGGAATGCGCTGAGCGCTTTGAGGAAATTCGCATAACCTGTCCGGATAGTAACTATTCGGCGTTCCGATTTTCCGTTCGTCCTGAGCTTGTCGGAGGACTTTATCAGCGTTTCCTTAACGATATAGGACAAAACATCAAAGGACGCTGAATCGTTACCCCGAATATTAAACAGGCAGCAGGCCTTGGTCTTGCAGGACGCATTGCAGCGATTTAAAGCCTTCGACATGAAACGCCCGCATGCCAATACTTTGAGCCGCCTGGATATTGGTTAATATATCGTCAAAGAAGCAGACTTCCTCCGGCCCGATATCGCATTCTCTCAACGCTCGCGTAAACGCCTCCCGATCCGGTTTGATGACCCCCAGCAAATGGGAGGAGAGGGCGATGTCGAAATCTTCCGCGAAGCCGCCGAACCTTTCCCAATGCAGGACATTCGAGTTGCTCAAACAGCAAACGCGATAGCTTTGCCGTAAAATGCGCAGCGTTTCGCGGGCTTCGGGATAGAATCCCTTGGGCCAGGAAATAAACTCCTGCAGGAATGCATCGACAGTAAGCCGGATATCCCACTCGGCTAGAAAACTTTCGGCGAAATCCTGGGGGGAAACATCGCCGCGCTCGAATCGCCGGATCGCGGAGGAATGCAGCCAGCGTTCCTTGACGATCGCATCGTCGAGCGGTTGCGGCAGCAAACGGTTCAGGCGTTCGCAGGTGGCGTTTTCTATCAGGACTCCGCCGAGGTCGAACAGTAACAGCGCAGGTTTATTCATTTTTGTCTCGCAAAGCGGCGGCTCGGATTTATAGGATTTGCCGTTGAGCGGGTGGCGGCTGTTTATTTCGCCTCGTCGATCATCAGCGTGGTCTTTTCTTCAACCTCTTTAGCGACTTGAGCCAGTCTTTCATCCTGAGACAACGCCGCCAGTATCTGCACCGGTTTGATCATGCCTATCCTGGTTTTGCCATGCTCGGTAAAAACGGAAATACGGCACGGCAACGCCATGTTCAGGCGCATATCGACGGATAAAACTTTTGCCGCCTGCCCGGGATTGCAGACTTCGAAAACCTTGCACTGTTCGTCGAAATTCATGCCTTTGCTGCGCAAGGTAGTCCCTATGTCATGGACATGCAGCACCCCGAACCCGTTACGCAGAACCGCCGTTTCGAGATCCGCAGCGGCCTGCTCGAATGATTTGTCGCTTTCGACTGTGTAATACATGAGCGCCTCTATGGTTTGTGGTTGACGGAAGATTGGATCGCGATCCGGTCGGGCTGAAAGCCGACGTATATATCATACCCCGAGTATGACGCCACGGTGCGCCGGATAGTGAAAGTATAGTGGAAGGGTTAAGAACACGATGCTTGTGCGCCATTACCCATTAGGCCGCGCAGCCTGTCCATCGAAATCACAATAAGCAGGTTTTGTACCGCTTCGTTATCCGGCGATCTGACGATGCTTTCCGCCAGCCGGTTGCCGGATGTCATTAATGCCGAGATCGGCACTATCCTGTTCAGGGGAATCTCCGGGATTTCTCCCAGTTCATCCACCCTGATGCCGAAGCAGCTTTCCTGTTTGTCGCTGTCATGCTTCAAAACAATGATTTGACCGTTTTTATGCGATGACGGCGGACCGGAGTAACCCATCAGACTCCATAACTCGATTACCGGAATAACCTTGTCGTGAAACAATATACAGCCGTGGCCTTGTTTGCCCTGATCCGGCAATAGCGTGAAACCTTTATCGTCTATTGCTTCAATAACGAAGCGGGATTCCAGGCCCAGCCATTGATTGTCTACGTAGAAGGTCGCGATTTCCTTGCGGGCGCTCGCCTCCGCAGTATTGTCGGCATGACGCAGATTACGCACATGATATTGCCGGATGGACTGTTTTTGCTCCGGTATTTCCCCCAGCGGCGTGAAAATGAGCGCAACGACGTCGTTACGATAGCAATCGTCCGCTCTTTTGTATTCGCGATAGCCTCCCGACATGGTAGCGCCGACAGCGTAATACCAGCCGTTGAAACGGCAAAGGCGGGACGCGCCTTGTCGATTGCGCAGAGCGAAAAAGTCATCGTCAAGCGTTACCCGGCTGCCGGGTGGAAAGGCGCTGCTGGTCGATGCAATAACGGTTTTTTGGCGATCCGCGAACAGGCCGAAGCATCCTGCAGGAATCTCCCCCCGTTCGTTTCGCGGCAAGGCGTCGTTCAACATCGCCGAAAATTGCGGCTCCGAATCGAATACGATACCGATGCCGCCGACAATTTTGGCATCGGCGGAAGCAACGCGTACGGCGGCGGCATAGATATAAGTCGGGCGGTTTCGATACAGGGGCGTGCCGGAAAACGCCGATACCGCATATTTTTGTGCGTCAGTCAGTGATAAGGCGCGCTGTACCCACTCTTCTGCAATATCCTGTCCAACCATTGCATGATAATCCGGGTTGGAAACGGCAACGACGGTGCCGCGTTTACTGTACAGTAAAAGGTTGTCGTAGACCGTATACAGAGCATTAATGTCGGTAAGTGTCTGTGTGATGGATTTTTGCGTTTGTTGATCGATTTCCGCCGATGTCAGCGCGCTTTGAAAGTTGGGTGTAAGCGCCCACCAGCGGCAATCGTTGGCGCGCTCGTACAGGTTGCGATCCATGATGTCGATGGCAAGCGCCGCCTTGAACTGGTTGTCCTGCAGGATGGATGAAACCACGGTTTGGTGCAGATTGCCGATGGAGCGATCGAATACCTGTTGGGTTTTTAATCCGGTATTACTGATTTCCCAAAGCAGGACTTTTGAAAATGCAGGGTTCAAGGCAGTGCGATCGCTTTGCTGGCGAACGTGGCCGTTCCAGACGGACCGATTCAGGTCGCGCTGGATGTTCCCGGCTTGCAGCGGGATATCTCTGATGGCTTCGCAGAACAGTTCCGGGTTGGTGGTCATCGCATCAAGCAGGTCGGCGTCAATGTCGTCGAAGCGAAATGCGGCGTCGCTGTCGAATGCATGCTCCAATGGCATCATGACATGACCAAACCAGCCTGGCCCCATATAGTCCTGATATCCTTGCGTAGGTCTTGTGCTCGCAATGTATTCGCGACCGGCGAAAAAAATCCGGCTGCCGTTCGAGTCTTGAGTCGTTTTTAATCGGGAGCCTATCGCGACGTATTGAGCGTCGCTGCTGGCGATAACCTTGCCTTGATCGTTTAACAGCGTAATAGCACTCCAATAGTGCGCACCTATCAGGTTTGAGAAAATTTTTTCTGCTTCATCCTGGAATTTGAAGCATAAACACAATACTCCCAGCGCTTTACCGCAGTTTTTTTCGACGACCCGGTAGGCGTAAATGAGGCTGACGGCTATGTCGGGTTGCAGGTCGCTGTGCCGGAAAACTTCCACATAGGCGTTTTCGGTCGCCAGCGATTCGGCTATGAGCGGGTCACTCGAGTGCGTGACGAGATTGCCGTCGTCGAGCTGTACCAATAGCCGGCCCTCGGTATCGAGAAGAATTACATTCGAGTAAACCGTATACTTAAGCACATAGTCTCGAAACCGGGATTGCATTCTTTTTCTGCGTGCTTCCGCAGCAACGGACGACACGTCTTGAAGCAAAAAGTTACGAACTTCATCGTCCATAGCAAGAAAGCCGATATCCGCGGTTCTTTCGAACAGATTGCGCACCATGATGTCGATGGCGACCTGCGCCCTGGCCTGCATCGAAAGCATCGTTTTCTTTAGGGTTTCGTTGCCGAGCTGATTTAGCAAGCTGCCTGTGAGACGATGAAAAGCCTGACGCGTGCCGGTCATGTCGGTGCCGGTGCCTGATAAGTGTCCCAGCAGGGACAGGTTATCCCAGATCGTTTGCAGGGTTTGCAGGTTTTCACGATATTCATCGACATGACCCATATGACTTATGAGTCCACCGATGTTGTCGTCTACTTCTATCCCTTTATATTGCATTTTATTATTATAAGTTATTGATTGTAAAGTTGATATGTGTGGTGTGCGCTTATGTCCGCCTGAGTGCCGAGTGAGCTGGGCATGAATAACCCTTGTTATGATGACGCATTTTCCATGCCATGAAGCAAGCTATTTGTTACAGATTGATTACATGTTGGAACAGGGTAAATGGAGATGTTTTGTATGCGACATTTTGTCGCATTGTCATGCAACAATAAGTTATTGCCGACGCGGCGACCTATGCTATCTTCCTGCGTCCGGTTTGCTAAAAATAATGGGTAAACGGCTTAAGTATTAGTGGGTTGGGTTTTTGTCAGTCATTGTCATCCCTTAGCTGGTTCTGCGGGTGCGCTATGCTTATCCGTTCTGTGACAGGCCTTCTTCATCGGGTAGTGAGCAAGCGTAGCGCATCCGCCCATATCTTAAAGTATTATGTCCGGGAAGTTATTTTAGCCAAACCCGCAGTTTTCAATCAGGGGTTCGAGTTGTTTGAGACGGGGATCCCCGGCGGTTTTTCGTGATCAGCGCTCCAGTAGCCGAGGCATCAGCTCCACCAGATTACAGGGCCGGGTTCTGAAATCCAGTTGTTCCCTGATCAGCTGATCCCAGGCAGTGCGGCAGGCGCCGGATGAACCGGGAAGACAGAAAATATAAGTGCCGTTCGCCACGCCTGCCACTGAGCGTGATTGCAGCGTCGATGTTTTGATTTCCTGCCAGGAAATAGCGCGGAATACTTCCCCGAACCCGTCTATGGTTTTGTCGAATAATACCGAGACCGCCTCAGGCGTCCCGTCGCGTCCGGTCAAGCCGGTGCCGCCGGTGGTAAGCACTACCTGTACTTCGGGATCGGCGATCCATACCGATACCTGCGCTCTGATTTGGTAAATGTTATCCGGCAGGATGCGTTTTTCGGCCATGGTGTGGCCGGCTTGCGTTAACCGTTCGACGAGCGTTTTCCCTGATGTATCATTTTCTTCGATGCGGGTATCGGATACTGTCAGCACGGCGATATTTAACGGAGTAAATGTTCTTTGTGTATTCATTGGTATATTTCTGTATAAGTATTGCGTGAACTTCCGTGTTTGAAGTTTGTCTAACGAACGTGTTATTTGCGGACACCTCATAATACATATAATGCAAACAATGCATGCCCGGTAAAAAAACATACACAGAGGAATAGCATGAGCAAGATACTTGAAGAAGTTTTAAATGCCAATGCGCATTATGCTGCCGATTTTGGAGATAAAGCGGCATTGGCCCTGCCGCCCGCCCGGCACTTTGCGATTTTGACCTGTATGGACGCGCGTCTGGACCCGGCGAAGTATGCGGGACTGGCCGAGGGCGATGCGCATGTAATACGCAATGCCGGCGGGCGCGCCAGCGATGACGCGATACGCTCACTGGTAATTTCGTACAAACTGCTGGGTACGCGCGAGTGGTTCGTGATTCATCATACCGATTGCGGTATGGAGCTTTTTACCAATGAAATCATGAGCGACCTCCTCGCCAGCAGTCTCAGGACCGCTACTGTCGATGAAACGGGCTGGCACGATTGCGGAACAGGGCCGGGTTGCAGCGATGGCAAATATATCAACTGGCTGACGATCAAGTCCCAGGAGCAAAGCGTGCTGGAAGATGTGGCGCGCATCCGCAATCACACGCTGGTGCCTCGCGATATTCCGGTTTACGGCTATATCTATGATGTTCGTTCCGGACGGTTGCTGGAGGTTCCTGCTGCGACTGAGGCGGGCCGGGCTGCATAGCTTTGCAGCCGCCGCGTCTTGCCAAAAGCACGGCGGCTGCTGTAATTGAAACAGTGCTTGCGTCTCATTCGTTCGCTGTTGGCGTGAGAAGAAATGTTCGTGCGCCTGGCGATGGGGTTTCTGTGGTTGTGATGGCGCGCCTCGTCGATTCGGGGTGAAATTCATCGTTGTTTTTTTTTAGTGCCGGGAGGATGATGGTACACACGCTAAAATTCTTTTGTGTTTTTAATATTAGAATATTATAATGTTCTAAATATTAGATAATTCCAGCGAGGCGGTCATGATCTTCAGGCAGCTGTTTGACGCGGAAACCAGTACCTACAGTTATTTATTGGGTTGCGAGCGCAAGCGCAGCGCGCTGCTGATCGATCCGGTCGCATCGGAAGTGGCGGCCTATATCGAATTGCTGGCCGAACTCGATCTGGAATTGCTTTATACGCTGGAGACGCATGTCCACGCAGATCATATTACCGGTGCAGCCCTGCTGCGCGAGATAACGGGCAGCAAGAGCGTGGTGCACCGGGATGGTGGAGCCCGATGCGCGGATTTGCTGGTTACGCATGACGAGCGCTTGCAGGTAGGGACCGTCGACATACGCGTGCTGCACACGCCGGGGCATACCGGCGGCTGTGTCAGTTATTTGATTGGCGATCGCGTGTTTACCGGCGACGCGTTGCTGATCAACGGTTGCGGACGCACCGATTTTCAGCAGGGCGACGCCGGAACGCTCTACGACAGCATACACCGGCATCTGTTTACGCTGCCGCCGGAGACGCTGGTTTATCCTGGCCATGACTATCACAATAAAAGCATGTCGACTATAGGACAGGAGATAGCGGGCAATGCGCGCCTGGGCGCGGCCCGCTCCCGGCAGGATTTTATTGCGTTGATGGATGAATTGAATCTGCCCTATCCGCGCTTGATCGATCAGGCGCTGCCGGCCAATCAGGATTGCGGAAAGCTGCCGCAATCATACCAGGGCGCTGCATCGCCATGACCCTGCTGCTGACGCTTTCGCTGGGCATAGGCTTTCTGCTCGGGCTGCTCGGCGGCGGCGGTTCGATATTGACCGTGCCTATGCTGGTGTATTTGTTCGATGTTCCACCGAAAAGCGCCGTATTGACATCGTTTACGGTAGTCGGCGTATCCAGCATGGTGGCGGTGATCAAATACGCAACGCGAAAACGGGTGTGCTGGAAAAACGGCCTGTTTTTTGGGTTGTCCGGTATGTGCGGCTCTTTTCTGGGCGGGAAGGTCGGCGCGGTGTTGCCGGATCGCGTGCTGATGACGCTGTTCGGCGTGCTGGCGCTGGCTACAGGTATCGTGATGCTGGTCAAGGGCGGGACGGCGCGCAACGGAACGGAGGAAAACCTGCCATGCCCGCCGCGAACCGCTTATGCGCGGGTTTTATTCGACGGGTTCTGGGTCGGCGTGATTACCGGCATGGTTGGCGTCGGCGCCGGTTTTTTGATTGTGCCGGTGTTGACGATGCTGGTCGGATTGCCGATGCCGGCGGCGATCGGCACATCGCTCATGGTGTTGACGATGAATGCGTTGGCCGGGTTTGCCGGACATTTCGCGCCGGAAAACCTGAATCTGGAATTGATGCTGACGGTTTCGGCTGCAACACTGATCGGTTCGGGGCTGGGAGCTCAATTTTCCGCTCATGTCGGCGGGGCGATGTTGCGGCGGCTTTTTGGTGTTTTCATTGTCGGCGTATCGGGTTATATTTTATACCGGACGGTGAATAAGGAAATTTACCTGGATGCAACCCGGATGCTCCATAGCCATATCGAGTTCTTTCTGGGGGGGGCAAGTCTGGCCGTATTATGCGTATTGTTACGTTTTGGGGCGTGGATACACGCCATAAGCGGACATGCGCCGGCTTTGCTCCCTGAAAAAGAACACGGCGGAGATGAATGTGTTTCAATGACCCGACGAGACGCGCATGCATAAAGTATTAATTTCCCCGCTGAAAAAAGAGCTATCCTGGGTTATCGCTGTTAAGATTGTCCTGCTGATTGTCATTTGGGCGTTGTTTTTTCACCACGATGGCAAAACGCAGCAAACCGATGTCGCCGCCGTCATTTTCGCGGGAAGCGAACAGGGCCGGGCGGTATTCGATCCGAAATCCGATGGAGGAAATCAGTAATGTCCGGTGATGATGTTGTGATGCTTTCCAGGCTGCAGTTTGGCCTGACCGCCCTGTACCATTTTCTATTTGTCCCGCTCACGCTCGGCCTGAGCTTTTTACTCGCCATCATGGAATCGGTTTATGTGATGACGGGGCGTCAGATCTACCGCGACATGACCAAATTCTGGGGAAAACTGTTCGGTATCAATTTCGCCATGGGGGTAACGACCGGTATTACCATGGAGTTCCAGTTCGGCACCAACTGGTCGTATTACTCGCATTATGTCGGCGATATCTTCGGCGCGATTCTGGCCAGCGAGGCCTGGATGGCGTTTTTTCTGGAATCCACCTTCATCGGGCTGTTCTTTTTCGGCTGGGAGCGTCTTGGCAGGGTGCAGCATTTGACCGTGACCTGGCTGCTGGCTTTGGGCACCAGCCTTTCCGCTCTGTGGATACTGATCGCCAACGGCTGGATGCAATACCCGGTAGGCTCCGAATTCAATTATGAAACCCTGCGCATGGAGTTGACCAGTTTTGCCGAGGTCATACTGAATCCGGTCGCCCAGGTTAAATTCGTGCATACCGTCGCCGCCGGTTATGTCACGGCCTCAATGTTCGTGCTGGGTATCAGCGCATGGTATCTGCTGAACCATCGCGATGTCGCGTTTGCACGGCGCTCGTTTTCCATCGCGGCGGCGTTCGGCCTTGCTTCCGTGCTTTCAGTGATCGTGCTGGGAGACGAAAGCGGTTACACCTCGGGCGAAACGCAAAAAATCAAACTGGCGGCGATTGAGGCGGAATGGGAGACGGAAAAGGCCCCGGCCAGTTTTACCTTGATCGGTTTCCCTGATCAGCAGGCCGAGAAAACGCATTGGGCCATCCGGATTCCTTATGTGATGGGTTTGATCGCAACGCGTTCGGTGAATGAAGAGGTCAAAGGCCTGAAGCAGCTGAAACAGGATAGCCTGGTGCGGATACGCAGCGGCATTATCGCCTACGGCGCTTTGCAGAAAATGCATGCAGGCGACAAGGGGCCGGAGGTCAGTAGTGAGTTTGCTGCGCACAAGGCGGACCTGGGCTATGGGCTGTTGCTGAAAAAATATACGCCCAAGGTCGTCGATGCGACGGAAGAGCAGATCGCCAGGGCGGCGAACGACACCATTCCGAATGTGGCGCCGTTGTTCTGGACGTTTCGCATCATGGTGGCCTGCGGCTTCACCATGCTGTTCATTTTCGTGATGGCGTTTTACTACTGCGCGACTCGCGTTGCCGACCAGAAGCGCTGGTTGCTGCGTCTGGCGCTGTGGTGCATTCCATTGCCGTGGATAGCAGCCGAAACCGGCTGGTTTGTCGCGGAGTACGGCCGCCAGCCGTGGACGATTTCCGGCATACTGCCGACGCATCTGAGCGTATCCAGCGTTACCACCGGCCAACTGTGGTTCAGTATCGGCGGTTTCATGCTGTTTTATACCCTGTTGCTGGTGGTCGAACTGTTCCTGATGTTCAAGTATGCACGCCTGGGTCCAAGCAGTCTGCATACCGGACAATACCATTTCGAGCAGGGCGCGGATGCCGCGCATGCTTCGACAGCCCGTTCATAATCCGCGATTGGGAGAAACGCCATGTTTGATTACGAAACAATCCGCCTGATCTGGTGGATACTGGTAGGCACCGTTGCCATTGTTTTCACGATAACCGAAGGCTTCGATTTCGGCGTCAGCGCATTATTGCCGTTTCTGGGGCGCACCGACAGCGAGCGTCGCGTGATTATCAACAGCATAGGCGCGGTATGGGAGGGCAACCAGGTTTGGCTGATACTGCTTGGCGGCGCTATTTTCGCGGTCTGGCCGCCGGTCTATGCGACGCTGTTCTCCGGGCTTTACGCCGCCATGCTGCTGGTGCTGTTCGCGCTGTTTTTCCGTCCGGTCGGCTTCGATTACCGCAGCAAGCTGACCTGTCCGGCCTGGCGCAACGCCTGGGACTGGGGCTTGTTTGCCGGCGGCGCGCTGCCGCCCATCTTGCTGGGGGTGCTGGTCGGTAATCTGGTGATCGGTTTACCCTTCCATCTGGATGGGGAGTTGCGGTCGTTTTATACGGGTTCGTTCTGGGCCTTGCTGAATCCTTTCGCGCTGTTCTGCGGCGTAACCGGCTTGCTGCTGACGCTTTTCCAGGGCGCTATTTTCCTGAAACTGCGCACCGACGGCGTGGTGCAGGCGCGCGCGCACCACGCCATTGCCATACTCGGACCGGTGCTGGTGCTGTTTGTCGGCATTATCGCCTTCTGGGTGCTGAGCGGTATGGAACGTCCTGAAATTACGCAATCGCTGGGCGGCGGCGCGCCTTCCAACCCGTTGACGAAAACGGTGGTCGTGTCGCCTGCCGGCGCCTGGCTGACCCACTTTTCGTCGCATCCGTGGATGTGGATTGCGCCGGTACTGGGTATCAGCGGTCTGCTCGGCGCCTGGGCCGTCGCGAAAAGCCATGTTACCTGGCTGGCTTTCGTGCTGGCTTCGCTGGGCATAGCCGGAGTGCTGCTGTCGCTTGGGTTCGGCCTGTTTCCGTTTTTGCTTATTTCCTCAACCGACCCGAATTCCAGCCTGACCTTATGGGATGCCACTTCCAGCCATCTGACGCTGCTGTGGGCTTTCTGGATTACCCTGGTATTTTTACCGATAGTGCTGCTCTATACCCGTTGGGTTTACAGCGTGATCTGGGGTACGGTAACCGAAGCCAAGATCGCTGCTGGTCAGCATACGCTTTATTAATGGTAAATCGTTTATAGTACTGGAGAACTTAGCATGTGGTACTTCACTTGGATTTTAGGCGTGTGCTTTTCCGCTTCGTTTGCCATTCTTAACGCCATGTGGCTCGAGTCCGCCTGCGGTGGCGATGCCGAGGGTCATGGCGTTGGCGGAGACGTCCAGCAGGTTGATAATTAAAGCGTAACTATTCAGCTCCCGGTTTTCCGTTCGTCCTGAGCCCTTCGACTCTTCTCAGTAGAGCCTTGCCGAAGGATGAATGGAAACCCTCGGTCCTGATTGTTAATCCGCTCATCGTTTGGCATGGGTTCACCTGAGCCTGGTCGAAAGCGGATTGGCTTTATGGCGATTTGAGAGCCGCCGCCGATCTGAATAGCCTCGCGTTTTTCCGGCAATTCATGCCTTTTTGATGAGTCGAAGGGCGGAATAAACGGAACAATATCTTTGCAACAACCATGGAGGCGTAATGTGCCCTGTGATGTATGCGAAAGGTGAGAAAGCGTTGCTTGTTATCCTGTTTGGCGGCTCGCTGCCGGCAGGTGTGATGAGTGTTGTCCATATGGCAGTATCTGTCCGGGTCAGGGCGGATTGCCGTATGGCTTGTTTTGAGTTTGAATATAATAATATCATTATATAATAAATATCAGATTTTCTCTGAAGGAGAGACATCATGGCTAAAATCGTAGTTCTGGGGGCCGGTATAGGCGGTATCCCGATGGCGTATGAAATGAAGGAACTGGCGCGCAAGAAAGAAGACGAGGTTATCGTCATTTCGGATAGCCCGACCTTCCATTTTGTGCCTTCCAATCCGTGGGTGGCGGTAAACTGGCGCAAACCTTCCGATATCAAGATAGAGCTCGCGCCGGTCTTCAAAAAGAAAGGCATCGGCTTAGTCCAGCAGGCGGCAAGCCGCGTGCATCCGGAAAAAAACCAGGTCGAACTCGCCGATGGCAGTTCGGTCGATTACGACTATCTGATCATCGCAACCGGTCCGCGTCTGGCGTTCGATGAAATCCCGGGGCTGGGGCCCAAGGGGCATACCTCATCCGTATGTCATGTCGATCACGCCGCCGAGTCCTCCGAATCGTGGAATGCGTTCGTTGCCGATCCGGGGCCGATAGTGATCGGGGCGGTACAGGGCGCTTCCTGCTTCGGTCCCGCCTACGAGTATCTGTTCATTACCGAAGCCGATTTACGCAAGCGCAAGATCCGCGACAAGGTGCCGATTACTTATGTGACCTCCGAACCTTATATCGGCCATATGGGGCTGGGCGGAGTAGGCGACTCCAGGGGGCTGATGGAGTCCGAATTTCGCGACAAGCACGTCAAATGGATATGCAACGCCAAGGTCGATCGTATCGAAGCGGGCATGATGTACGTCACCGAAGTCGACGAAAACGGACAGGAAAAAAAGAAACACGAGCTGCCGTTCAAGCATTCGATGATGTTGCCGGCATTTACCGGCGTGGATGCGGTGCGCGGCATCGAAGGGTTGGTAAATCCGCGCGGTTTCGTCTTTGTCGACGACTATCAGCGCAATCCCAAGTATCACAACATTTATGCCGTGGGCGTGTGTATCGCCATTGCGCCGCAGGAGACGACGCCGGTGCCGACCGGCGTGCCGAAAACCGGTTATATGATCGAATCCATGGTGACTGCAACCGCCCACAATATTCGTGACGAGCTGCTCGGCAAAGCTCCCAGCCATCACCCCACCTGGAGTGCGCTGTGTCTGGCCGATATGGGCGATACCGGTATTGCCTTTATTGCCCAGCCGCAGATTCCGCCACGCAACATCACCTGGGCGGGCAAGGGCTACTGGGTGCATTTGAGCAAGATAATTTTCGAGAAGTATTTCATGCGTAAAATCCGCAAGGGCATCAGCGAGCCTTTTTACGAAAGAGTGATATTGAAAGTGTTGGGCATGGTGCGCTTGAAGAACTGAGGGTGCGATCATTCGTTGCTTTTACCCTCTTTCGTTGGGCATAGGTCGATGCCGCAGAGTTAAGTCGTCATGCCGGTATGAATAGCCGGTATCCAGTTGACAAGGACGTTGCTTCGCAAATCATCCCGAACGTCTGGGTTCCGGCAATCCATGCCGGAACGACGATTTTTTTAACATGGCGGCATTGGGGGCGGGATGAGTGCAAGTCTTTGATTAACGGAATTTGATGCGGTGAGAAAAACAATAGTTATTTCATTTTCTTACGTACACACGAACGTCGTGTTGCCGGTTCTTGCCTGCATCGCCATGTCGGCGCCGCTTGTCCCCGCATCGGCCCAGGAACCGGCGGAGCATATCGCCGCCGAATCGGGAACAGCCGGCTTCTTCAATAGTAGCCGGGCTTTGAACCTCGAACAGGTGCTGGAACTGGCGTTCAGCAAAAACCCCGATATGCAGGCGGCGGAAGAGCGTATCGGCCAGGCCGAAGCCAGGGTAATTGAGGCAACGGCTAACTTTTATCCCAAACTGATGGGGCAGGTCGGCTACACCTATACCGATAACCCGGCCCTGGCGTTTTCGGCGATTGTCGCTCAGCGCCGTTTTGATTCGCAGAGTTTGGGAACGATTAATAATCCGGGCTATATCGGCAACTTCCGTCCGGAGTTGGTGGGTACGATGTCCTTGTTCGAAGGCGGTCGCGATTATTACCGTAAAAAAGCGGCCGAGCTGGGTGTGGAAGTGAGCGAACTGGAACGCGCTGCCTTGCATAACCAACTGGCGGCGGCAGTGACGGCCGCATATTACGCCGTATTAACGGCGCCGCGGGAGGTTGAGGCTGCACGCCGCTCGCTTGCCGCCGTCGACAGCGAACTTAATCATGCGCGCGAGATGCATCAGGCGGGTTCGTTGCTGCGCTCCGATGTGCTGTCTCTGGAAGTAAGGCATGCGCAGGCCAGGGAGCGCGAATTGCAAACCTTGAACGCGCAGGAGTCCGCGCATACGGGGTTAAAGACACTGCTGGGGTTGGGAACGGGCGATACGCTCGTGGTGAAAGAAAGCCTGAAGGACGACAAGGCGCCCCAAAATACGTTGACGGAAAACCTGTTGAACACGGCGTTGGCGCAAAGGCCGGAAATGCAGATAGCTGCGCGCCAGGTGGAAATGCGTGAAAAAGAGCTACGCGCCGAAATCGCTGGGCATATGCCGCGTGTCGACGCCTACGCCGCCTATGGATTGAACGAATCATCGCCGCAATTTAATTTCAGCAAGCAAAACCTGACAGTAGGCGTCAATGCGCAAATAGAGATTTTCGGCGGCGGCGCTACCTCGGCGCGGGTGTCGGCGGCGGAGCGGCGCGTGGCCGAGGCGCAGGCGGCGCGTGAACGCGTGCGTCTCGATATCGATGCCGAAGTTCAACGCGCGAAGAATAATCTGAGCGAAGTGGAAGCGCGCCGGCAGGTAACGGAAGCGGCGCAGACATCGGCGGAAGAAGCCTTGCGTCTGGTGCATGAGCAATACCGGGCCGGGGCGGCCGGCGTTACCCGCTATCTGGAAGCCGAAGCGGATCGCACCGCGAGCGAAATGCGCGCGGTAACCGCCCGCTTCGAAGTGCAGATTGCCCGGGCCAATCTGCAAAAAGCCATTGGGTATTGGTTTCAATCGGACTTTGAAGCCGAGCGTCGAACGAGCGGCGGCAAGTAGCCGCTGTTGTGTTTGTCGCGCGCTTTGCGCGGCGAGTTCACACTCTCAAAGAGCAAAGATTCATACCATCAAGGTGTACTGATGAATAAATTCGATTACGAGCCACAGCAGGCAGCATCCCGCAAAAAAATCATTTACGCCGCTCTCTCGGTTCTGGGGTTGATTCTGATATTGGTTTGGATGCAAGGCGGTTTCACTCACAAGACCCAGCCGGGACATGCCGATCCGGCAGGCCGCCACGCCGTCGATAAAAGCGTACCAACTGCGCAGGTGGTCGAGCGCGATGTCGATGAAATTCAGTTCTGGCCCGCGTCGGTAACGTCCAGAGATGTTGCCCATGTCGCCTCCCGAGTGGCTGCGCGTATCGTAGCATTGAAGGTGCGCGCAGGCGACAGGGTGACGGCAGGGCAGGTGCTGGGGCAGCTGGACGACAAGGAATATGGTTCGCGTTTGCAGCAGGCGCGTTCGGCGCTGGAAGCCGCTCAAGCACAAGCGCAGCGGACCACGGCCGAACTCCGCCGTAGCGAAACCCTGTTTGAAAAAGAGGTTGTGACACAGCAAATGCTGGAGGCCGCACAGGCTGCGGCCCGTACCGCCAACGCCCAGGTAGCCGAAGCGCGCGCGGCTGTCGGGGTTTCCGCGTCGGTGGATGCGGAAACGCAACTGCGCGCACCGTTCGATGCAGTGGTGGTGCGGCGTCTGCTGGAGCCGGGCGACACCGCGATGCCGGGCGCTCCGGTATTGTTGCTGCAATCGCTGCGCCATCTACGCATCGAAGCGGCGCTGCCGGAAAGCTGCGCCGCATCGCTGCAGCTGGGCGATCGATTATTGGCGCAAGTCGGACAGAATCATTACCCGGTCGCCATCGAAGAAATCTCGCCGGTGTTCGATGCCGATACGCGCACCACGTTGATCAAGGCCGGGCTGGATGCTTCCGTATCGCTGCGGCCGGGCGCGTTTGCCCGACTGGAAAAAGCCTGCGGCAATCACCGGGGCTTGTTCGTGCCGCTGGCGGCGGTGCATCGTAGCGGCCAGCTGGAATCGGTTTACCTTGTCGAAGACGGCAACGAACAGCTCCGGCATATACGCACCGGCAAAGCGCAGGCCGAATGGGTCGAAGTGCTGGCCGGTTTGAAGGCGGGGCAGACGGTGAGTTTAAGTCATGGCGAGTAACATCAACAACGGACCCGTACGCAGAGGCTTCAGCGCCGAAATTGTCCGGCTTTTTATCACCTCCAAGCTGTCCATGCTGCTGTTGATCGCCTCCCTGCTGGCGGGGATGGGCGCCTTGTTGCTGATGCCGCGTGAGGAAGAGCCGCAAATCATCGTGCCGATGGCCGATGTCTGGGTGCAAATGCCGGGCGCTTCCGCCGAGGAAGTGGAAAAACTGGTGGTTACGCCGCTGGAAAGCCGCCTCCGGGAGATAGACGGCGTCGAGTATGTGTATTCGTCGTCGCGCGAAGGCGAAGGCATGGTGACGGTGCGCTTCTACGTCGGCGAAGACCGCGAAGACAGCCTGGTCAAGGTCTGGAGCAAACTGATGTCGAATCAGGATGTGATTCCGCCCGGCGTCAAAGGCTGGGGAGTCAGGCCGGTGGAAATCGACGACGTGCCGATAGTGACGCTGACCCTGTCTTCCGCCAATGCGCTGTACGACACCGCCGCGCTCAGACGGCTTGCCGACGAGATCAAGGTCAAGCTGGGAGAAGTGGCGGATGCCGGAAAAATAGCCGTGGTTGGCGGCGAACCGCGCCAGATGGAAGTTTATCCCGACCCGGCGGCGCTGGCGGCGCACGGCTTGACCCTGCCTGAAGTGCTGGTCGCGTTACGTAGCGCCAATATCAGTCTGCAGGCAGGCCGTTTCGAGCGTGGCGATCAGGTTATCCAGGTCGACGCCGGGCCGATGTTCCACAGCGGGGACGATGTTGCGATGACGGTGTTGAAAACACAGGATAATCGCGCCGTGTATTTGCGCGATGTCGCCGAGGTGCGCGATGCCGCCGAAATCAGCAGTTATACGCGCATGAACTTCGGTCCCGCCGCTGCGGACAGCCGCCATATCGGCGGGCAGGAAACGCAGGCTGCGGCGCCGGGGGAGCAGCGGCAGGCGGTGACGGTGGCGGTTTCCAAGCGCAAGGGGGCCAATGCGGTTGCGGTAGCGGAAAGCACCATCAACATGGTGGATAGCTTGCGCGGCAAGCTGGTGCCGGACGACGTCACGGTCAGCATTACGCGCGATTACGGCGAAACCGCCAATCACAAGGTCAACGAACTGGTTAAACATCTGTTTATCGCGATTTTGACCATACTGGTGCTGCTGGCGTTTGCGCTGGGGCCGAAAGAATCGCTGATCGTCGCGCTGGCGGTGCCGATGACGCTGGGCGTGACCCTGCTGTTCGACCTGGTGGCGGGTTATACCATCAACCGCGTCACGCTGTTCGCGTTGATATTGTCGCTCGGTCTGCTGGTCGACGACCCCATCGTCGATGTCGAAAATATCTACCGTCATTTCAAGCTGCGCAGGGAAAGCCCGCTCGATGCCGCGCTGACCGCGGTTGACGAAGTGCGGCCGCCCACCATCTTTGCGACGCTGGCGGTCATCGTTTCGTTTCTGCCGCTGTTTTTCATTACCGGCATGATGGGGCCGTACATGGGGCCGATGGCTTTCAACGTGCCGATTGCGATGCTGATGTCGCTGCTGGTCGCCTTCACCGTTACGCCGTGGGCCAGCTATCACCTGCTGCAAAGCGAATATGGCAAGGGCGACGAAGCGCCGTTCGATCTGAAACGCAGTTCCGTTTATCGCTGGTACGACTGGGCTTTGGGCGGGCTGCTCCGGCATCCCATGCGCGCGCGTCTGTTTTTGTGGCTGACGCTGCTGGCGTTTGCCGGATCGGCAATGCTGGCGGTCACGCGCGCGGTTCCGCTCAAGCTGCTGCCGTTCGACAATAAAAACGAGATGCAACTGGTAATCGACATGCCGCGCGGCAGCACCCAGGAGGCGACCGACGGCCTCGCGCGCGAACTGGAAGCCTATCTGGCGCAAGTCAACGAAGTCACCGATTTCCAGACCTATATCGGTCTGGCGTCGCCGATGGACTTCAACGGCATGGTCAGGCATTACTACCTGCGCAGCGGCGGCTATGTCGGCGAGATTCGCATCAACCTGCTGTCCAAGGAAAAACGCGAGCAGCAATCGCATCAAATCGCGTTGCGGCTCCGTCCCGACATAGAGGGAATAGCCGCGCGTCATGGCGGCAACGTCAAAATCGTCGAAACGCCGCCCGGCCCGCCGGTATTGTCGACCTTCGTTGCGGAAGTTTACGGTCCGCCAGATCGCGATTACCGCGATCTGGCGCAGGTCACGCGCACTGTGCGCGGCTATATCGAGGGCATCAACGGCGTGCGCGACGTAGACGATTTTGTCGATGAAGACATGCAACGCATCCGTTTCGACCTGGACCGGCAGAAAGCCGCGCAGCAGGGCGTGACGGTGGCCGATGTGGCCGCTACCCTGCGCATCGCTCTGGCCGGAGAGCAGGCCGGCATTGTGCACGAACCCTCGGAGCGATTGCCGTTGAGTATCCGCGTCAGGCTGCAGCGCGCCGAGCGCTCGTCGGTGGCCGATTTGCTGGCGCTACGCGTTAAAACCGCGCGCGGTGCATTGGTGCCATTGGGCGAGTTGGGACAGATCAGCGAAGAAACGGTGGATCAGACCATTTATCACAAAAACCTGAAGCGTCTGAACTACGTGATAGCGGAAATGGTCGGGCAGACGCCGGTCGAAGCGGTGCTGGACTACTGGGCTATCGAAAAAGCGCATCCGCTGCCGGCAGGCTACAGCGTCGATCTGGCCGGCGAGGGGGAATGGAAAATTACCGTCGATGTGTTCCGCGACCTGGGGCTGGCGTTCGGCGCGGCGCTGTTGATGATCTATGTGCTGCTGGTCGCGCAGACCGGTTCGCTGAGCATGCCGCTGATCATCATGGTGGCGATACCGCTGACCATCATCGGCATCATGCCCGGATTCTGGGTGCTTAACCTGTTTACGACGCCGGTTGCCGGGTTCGACAATCCGATCCTGTTCACCGCGACCGGCATGATCGGCATGATCGCGCTGGCCGGGATAGTGGTGCGCAACTCGATTATCCTGATCGACTTCATCGAACGCCTGCGCGCGCAAGGCGTGGAGCTGGTCGAGGCCATGATCGAAGCCGGTGCGACGCGTCTGCGCCCGATATTCCTGACCGCCGGCGCGGCGATGTTCGGTTCGTTTGTGATCACCCTGGACCCGATATTCTCAGGGCTGGCGTGGAGCTTTATATTCGGTATTTTTGCATCCACCGCGTTTTCGTTGCTGGTGGTGCCGGTGGTTTATTATTTGTTGAATAAAGAGCGGTAGCGTGCGTACTTGGGGGGATGACTGAGGATATGGTAAAAAATAACATCCAGAATCAGCCATCAACTCTGTTCGCCCTGAGCCTGCCGAACCATGAACGGACTAACTATCAATCTGCCAGGATTTTCCATTCATCCTTCGACAGGCTCAGGGCGAACGGAAAATCATGAAAATCGGGGGGTGTCTGAACGGTTACTCACTGCATCTGTCTTGCAGAAGCAAGCACACGACGAAAAACAGGCGCGCCGTACAAGGGGCGCTCACACAGCGCGAGCGTTTTCTCGGCGACCTCCCCGTAGGGATCATTCCGAATGGCGGTTATCAAAGGCACCCAGTCGGGAGCTTGACCCCGTGCAAGAATGTCCTCAATGGCCGCGATTGTGAATTTCTCATGCGTCAAGTGGCGGTGTTTCATGTGTCAAGCCCCGGTAATTTAACGGGCGGCAGTATTTGACCCTCGGCGCGTGCGTCGCGCCATGTGTCAATCTTCGTTTGTACCTGCCCGGCAGTCGTCGATGTCTCTAAACGCAACGCCTGTTCACAGCTGTTCAGTAGTCTGTCAGACAATTGACCGCAGACATTGGCGACATGGCTCCAGCGATCAAACGGAGGTTGGACTCCTTTGTATTCGGCGAGGTCAACGCTATCGAGATCATAGGGCGGCGGCGCGGCAAGCTGCATCATCAATTGAGTGCGAACCACCCATGCGTCGCCGCTCTTTTGCGGGTAGAGTTCATCCATGCACTACAGTGCTTCGCCGGCGGTCTCGATCCCCATGTGCGCCGTCAGAGCCGCTAAATCGAGATAATCCCGCGTAGCGTTGCGTTCAAGGCAAAGAAATGCCTTGATGCGCAGCACTTCCGGTAATGTCGGTAAAACCACGTCATGTTTGCCCAAACGCATGACCGTCGTTTCTAAAGGTCGAGCGCGGCGTAACTGACGGATGCCGGTTTCGACCCCATCCAATGAACCAAGAATCAAAACCGGTCGTTTGATCCGAGCCGTCTCCCATCCGGCAACCGCTTCAAGCTCTGTCAGAACGGCATCGAAATGCTCACGGAGATCAAGGAGAACATGATCGTGGTCAAATGAAAGACGATGCATCGCATAAAGTGCCGAAGCCGTCCCGCCGTCCTGCCGACAAGCACAGCTTCCGGCAGTACCGCTTGCAATCGACAAAGCGAGGCCAGCACGTCTTCCCACGCCTCGCCTTTTATACCCGATCGTTCGTCGTTTTTGCTCATAACTATCTTGTATCACGGAGGATTATAGAGGGCAAGGCAAGCAGCAGAGCCGTCAGGGCAAAATCATCAAACATAAAAGGACGCACGAACCAGCTGATACGCTTAAAGATGGCGAAGTAAATTGAGACGTTTCACGCGACGAGCGGAAACGGTTCTCGAATAACGTCTGCGCCCTGTATGTCTTCTTCGGTAAGAGCCCGGTTTGCTTCCAGTACGAGTGCAACCAGAAATGGCGGTTTTTATGGTTTTAACATGAGACAGTCCGTATCGAAAAGTCTAATTAACAAGCGCTACAAACTCGCTTGGCTTGATGACTTTGATTCCAATATCATTCAATATCTCTGCTGTCTTTTTTAGGAGTCGCATGTCATTCGTGATGAAATACCCACCGCCATTCTTTGCGCTTTCAACAATATGGAATGCGTCGTTGTCGTGCTTCCCAGGCTTGGCGTTCCCTTGTACCAAGGCACGGATTTTCTGGTGCGTTGCTAACTCAGTGGGTGTTAGCGGCACTGGCACCGAGTAAATTAATTGCGATGCTTTTCGCCTCACCTCTGCGGGGGTGTTAGTGTGCTCAATCTCCGCCTTGACGGAATACGGCAGAAGCAGAGTGAAGGCATTTTCTTCTGCCATATGTAAAATTATATCGACGGCCTTGTCTTCTACTCCGCCGGTGTAGTCAAGAACATTTGCATCAATGAAGTTATTGCAGAAACGAGGATTCATAACTTGCCTCTTTTCTCGCCATTGATGGCCGCATATTTATTAGCGATACAGACGATAGCGTCATCAATGAGATGCCGGTCACGTTCTAAATCTGGCGAACAATCACGCCGTGAGTACCAACTTGGTGAAAAATTACCATTCTGCTGATGGTAAAATGAAAGCTTTATCGGCCCTAAAGTAGCGCATCGTTTTTCCATGTCTACAACCCAAGGGGAGGCCGGTCCGCCTCGATTGGTAACGCGCGTTATGATTTCTGTTAATTCAAGAGCATAATCGTTATAAGCGGCGATTGATTGCAAATTGCCTGTTCTAAGAGTGACGCTATCAGGTCGCCAAGCTAACCCGAAATCCTCCATCCGTATCCAAGCATTAATTGCGCATTCTGCTGGGCCAGGTATTTCTTGGCTGTGGTCGAGCCAGCGGCGAAACGTGCGCTGATTCACACCCAGAAACTGGGCCGCTTCTTTCGGTTCGAGGTTCAGACGGTGTAAGGCAGAGTTTAGTTCATCGCTCGTCATATTGTCTCACATAAAATTGACATTTTTACCTAAAATACAGGGCAAAATGTCAATTTGCAAGTTATTTTTAAGCATAATCAATTAAAATTGATTGGACAAAATGAGCCCTTTTGTCTCATGTCAAAATGGACGCTTCAGGCGCGGCGCGGGGTGCAGCGCCTCTTTCACTCTCCAACATGAGACAAAATGAACGACGAGCGAAAACACCTGACCGGGCGCGAGATCGAAAAGCTGTTGGTGGTCAAGGGTGTGCGCAACGGGGTGCGCGCTGCTTATTGGTGATGCTGTTCCTGCATGCTGAAGCCGAGCCCGGCGAAAACACAGAGAACCTTACGAAGTCACCAGATTGACATCCTGAATATTGTCTACCGTGCCGTTTTCGTTCAGCGCGATACCGCTGGCGGAAACGCTGCCCAGGGTCTGCCCGGAAGCGCCTTTGATATCGAACGGTGTGGCAGCCGACTGCAATGAAATCGCGCCTATGCCAAGCGTAGCCAGACTCTGCAGCGTGCCGCCGCCGTTGCCGTCCGGCGTCCAGACTTTCAACTGATTGTAAGCCGGGTCGCTGGCGTCAATCCAGCCTTTGTGGCTGACATCGTACTGCGCCAGTTCGGCGAAACCGTTGCCGGTGGCGGGTCCGAACAACTGGCTGCCGCTGGTGATCTTGCCGTCGTTGTTTTTATCGAGCACCAGAAACCCGGAACCTGCCTGAGGAACGCTGATCTGTTCCGTACCGCCGTTGCCTTTCAGATCGAAGGCCATTTTCCGATCGCTCAACTGTACGCCGTTACCGTTGTAATTGATCATCAGCGGGTCGGTCGTATTCAGACTCAAGGTGCTGATCTGCACCTGGGATGTACTCGAAACCGAAGTCTGACTCCGCATCGCCAGACTCTGGCTGATCTTGATATCCTTACCGTCGGCAGTTTTGATTTCGCCGCTGGTTTGCAGTGTGGTCTGTTGCGTTTCGGTGGTGGTTTGAGTTTGACTGTAGGTAATCTGCTGCTTCGAGACCAACATGCGGTGACCGTGCTGCAACTGACCGGGGTCGAACAGGTTGATTTTCTTTCCGGTCATTTCTTCGAGCAACTGCTTGATCGCCAGCAGGCGCGGATTGCCCGCCAGGCCGCTGTCGTTATCGTCGGCGGCACCGGCGTTCGCAGTGGCGGCGGCAGCCGAGGTTTGTGTCAGCGCCTGTTGACGTCCGGCTGCGGAAATTTCCACCACCACCCCGCTGTTTTGCGCGGAAAGCGCTGCGCCTGAAACCGCGACGGCGACGCCTGATCCTCCCGATGCCTGTGCGGACTCGCTCACGCTGGTTTGCACCGAATGCTCGTAACTGGCCTGCATGGATAAAGAAGCGCTGGTGATAATCATAGCCGCCACCCTCGAATTATTTCTTTCAGGTAGCGGCCATTACCCTGGAAACTTTAATCGCAATGATGGCGTGCGCCGCATTAATACACTTCCGGAACAAAGTTCTGCTTCGATATTTTCGGTCGCTTGTAGCCGGTGTCGGATTGGCGCGGCGGCAGCTCTATTTCGACCGGGGTCAGATCGGTATAGGGAATCTGTTGCAGCAGATGGGAGATGCAATTCAGGCGCGCCTTCTTTTTGTCGTCGGCGTTCACCACGTACCAGGGCGAGAATTTGGTATCGGTTTTGGCGAACATATCGTCTTTCGCCTTCGAATACTCGACCCAGTAGCGTCTCGACTCGATATCCATGGAGCTCAGTTTCCAGCGTTTGATCGGGCTGCGCATGCGTTCCTGAAAGCGTTTTTCCTGCACATCGTCGCTGACCGAGAACCAGTATTTGATCAGGTAAATACCTGAGCGTATCAGCATTTCTTCGAAAATCGGCGCGGAGCGCAGGAATTCGTCGTATTCCTCGTCCGTGCAGAAGCCCATGACATGCTCCACTCCGGCGCGGTTATACCAGCTGCGATCGAACAGCACGATCTCGCCGCGTGCCGGCAGTTGCGCGACATAGCGCTGGAAATACCATTGTCCGCGCTCTTTTTCGGTCGGCGTGGACAAAGCGGCAATGCGGCAGATACGGGGGTTCAGGCTTTCGGTGATGCGCTTGATCACGCCGCCTTTGCCGGCCGCGTCGCGCCCTTCGAAGATGACCACTACTTTGAGACCCTGCAGGCGCACCGACTCCTGAAGCTTGATCAGCTCGAACTGGAGATGGGCGATTTCTTCGACGTATTTATAATCTTTGGGCGGTTTGCGTAGTTTGGCGCGTTCCGCCGAATGCCAATATTGTTCGACTGCGGTTGTTTCCTTTGCATCAGTGATAACTTCACCGGGCTTCTCTGTCGATGCAGGCAACTCATTGTTCTTGTTTTTCATATGTGCTCACTATTATTTCAGGAAAACCCATCGGATTTCGGGGGGCATCATGAGCTTTCATCAGTACGGACTAATGTCCGCGTAAAGTACGCCGATTTGGCGCAGGCAGGCGTGTTCCGCTAATGCCGGGTGCAGGCGCGGCGCATCCTTATTTAACGGCTATGATGCCGCAAAAGTTATACCAGCGAAAAAATTCTTCGATATGATTGAACCCGGCCTGCGCCAGCAGTTCGCGATTTTCTTCCGGGCGGTAGGGAATCAGCACGTTTTCCAGCGCTTCGCGCTTGTGGGCGATTTCCACTTCCGAATAGCCCCGGCGTTTTTTCATGTTGTAGTAGTAACGGATAAACAGCCGGTTGAACAGACTGTCGCTGAGCGTCAGTTTTTCGATCAGTATCAAACAGCCCTGGTCGTTCATGCCTTCTACAATGGCGCGCATCAGCCGTTGGCGGTACAGCGGACGTATGAATTGCAGTGTGAGGTTCATGATGACGACCGAGGCGGATTCGATCGGGACATTTTGGTGCAGGTCGGCATTGATCCATTCGATTGTCCGCGCCGAGTCAAGCGCGGAAAAATTTCGACGCGCCTTGTCCAGCATATCGTCGGAGTTGTCTATGCCGATAAAGCGTACGCTATTGTCTATTTCCTGATCCAGCAGCGTCAACGTGGCGCCGGTCGCACAGCCCAGGTCGAACAGGCGGGTGCCGGGCTGGGCGAAATCCGCGGCGATTTCTCCGATCATGCGCTGGATCTCCGGATACAGCGGCACCGAGCGATTGATCATGTCGTCGAATACGCGTGCGGTTTCGACATCGAAACGGAAGTCGCCGAGCGCGGGGGTTGCGAACAGGCTGTCGCGCTCATGCTGTTCATGACGGAGCCTGTCGTCGTTCCGCTCCGGCATTAGCTGAACTCGGCGAGGCGAGGGCTGGTGTTTAGCGGAGAGGCATGATCCTGCAACGCCAGATCATAAACGTTTAGATAAGCGACGGCATTATTGTGCCAGGAGAAATCCCTGGTCATTCCGGTTTTTTGCAGGGATAGCCATAGCTCGGGCTGTGCGTAAAGCTCAATCGCATACTTTACCGCGCGCAGAAAATCGTTGGCATTGGCTTCTTCGAATATGAAACCGGTGGCTTGTTTGGTGCGCAACGTTTCCGGGGTGGTATCGGTCACCGTATCGGCAAGACCTCCGACATTCCGGACTATGGGGGGGGTGCCGTAGTGCTGGCTGTACATCTGGTTGAGCCCGCACGGTTCGAAGCGCGACGGCATCAGAAAAATATCGGCCCCGGCTTCAATCAGGTGCGACAGGTCTTCGTCATAGTCGAGCTGTACCGCGATCTGCTCCGGATTTAGCCTGCTCCAGCCTTCGAGCGCCATTCCGAAGGATTTGTCGCCGCTGCCCAGCACCACCAGCTGAATCGGCAGCTTCATCAGTTCGGGTAGCGCATTGATGAGCACGTCTATGCCTTTCTGTAAAACCAGGCGGCCTACCAGCGCCAATAGCGCCCGCCCGGGTTCCTCAGCGAGGTTGAGACGCTGTTGCAGTATCTGTTTGTTGAGCGCTTTCCCGCTCAGATCATCGGCGCTGTAGTGATGAGGAATCCGGCTGTCGGTTGCCGGGTCCCAATCGTGTTCGTCTATGCCGTTCAAAATACCATTGAGACGGCCCGCTCGGGCAGTCAGCACTCCGCTCAATCCGCAGCCATGTTCGTTTCCCTGTATTTCCTGGGCATAGCGCGGGCTGACCGTGGTGATGCGGTCGGCATAAACCAGTCCGCCTTTGATGAAAGACAGCTGACCATGAAATTCGAGCGCGTGCATGGACCAGAGACGTGCCGGAAGGTTCAGCCGCTGGAACGCTTCGGGAGGAAACAGTCCCTGATAAGCCAGGTTGTGGACGGTGAAAACCGTAGCGGGCCGTAGCGGCTCTTCTTCGAGCAGTGCCGGGACCAGGCCGGTTTGCCAATCGTTGCAATGAATGATGTCCGGTCTCCATTTGAATCCGAGGCGGTTCATTCCCAGTTCGACGGCAATACGGCAGAAAAACCCGAAGCGGTCGGCGTTATCGAACCACGGCATTCCTTCCGGGTTCATATAGGGGTTGCCGTGGCGGTCGAAGTATTGCCCGTGCGTGACCAGCCAGACCGTTATCTGCGTCCCCGGATATTCGGTCTCGACTATTTCCACCGATGCGCCGATGCGGATACTGCGATGCCTTGCCGAGGCGCGGATCTGGTCGACGATATCCTTATAACCCGGCATCAGGATATGTACGTCGTGTCCCAGCCCCTGCAATGCGGCAGGAAGACTGCCGGACACATCCGCGAGGCCGCCTGTTTTGATGTAGGGATAAACCTCGCTGCTTACGAAAAGTATACGCTTCATTGACTATACGGATAGTTTTAAACCAAAGAGCCGCCCCATATCATATTTTAAGAGTGATCCGGCGTATCCAAAACCAGAATTATGCCACCAAGTGGCGGTAAATTCATGTTTAGCGAATAGGGCCGCCCCATCCAGGCATGGTTTTCGGTAGTCAAATAGGCGTTTCCGACATCGCTGCCGCCATAATAGCGCGAATCGGAGTTGAATATTTCCACATAAGTGCCTGCGTGAGGCACTCCTATACGATAGTTGCGGCGCGGTATCGGCGTAAAATTCAGTACGACCAACGCGTGTTCGTTTTTATAGCGGCGGATATAGCTGAGTACCGACTGGCTGCTGTCGTGGCAGTCTATCCACTCGAAACCGCGCGCATCGAAATCCCAGCCGTGCAATGCCGGCAGTTCGCCGTAAAGTCCGTTCAGGTCGGAAACCAGCTGCTTGACGCCCTGATGCAGCGGATAGTTGAGCAGGTGCCAGTCCAGCATTTTGGCGTGATTCCATTCATCGCTCTGGGCAAATTCGTTGCCCATGAACAGCAGTTTCTTGCCTGGGTAGGTAAACATCATCGCGTAGAGCAAGCGCAGATTCGCGAACTGGCGCCATTCATCGCCGGGGGATTTGCGCAGCATCGAGCCTTTGCCATGCACCACTTCGTCATGCGAGAACGGCAGTATGAAATTTTCGGTGAATGCGTACAGCACACCGAAGGTCAACTGGTCATGATGATAATGACGATGTATGGGATCCTTGGACAGATATGAAAGAATATCGTGCATCCAGCCCATATTCCATTTAATGGAAAATCCGAGGCCTCCGGTCCAGGACGGACGGGTGACCTGCGGCCAGGCGGTCGATTCTTCGGCTATCATCAACGTGCCGGGGTGCAGCTGATGCGTCATGGTGTTCATTTCGCGCATGAACGCGATGGCTTCCAGATTTTCGTTGCCGCCGAACTTGTTGGGTATCCAGTCGCCTTCGTCGCGCGAGTAGTCGAGATAAAGCATGGATGCGACGGCATCGACCCTTAAGCCGTCGATATGGAATTCTTCCATCCAGTACAGGGCATTGCTGATTAAAAAATTCCGGACTTCGTTACGCCCGTAATTGAAAATGAGCGTTCCCCAGTCGCGGTGTTCGCCGCGGCGGGGATCGGCGTGTTCGTAGAGCGCGCTGCCGTCGAAGCGCGCCAGACCGTGCGCATCCTTCGGGAAGTGGGCCGGCACCCAGTCCAGGATGACGCCTATATCCTGGGAGTGGCAGTAGTCGACAAAATAGCGGAAATCGTCCGCGCTGCCGTAACGCCTGGTGGCGGCGAAATAACCGGTGATTTGGTAGCCCCAGGACGCATCCAGCGGATGTTCGGCTATCGGCAGCAGCTCTATATGGGTAAACCCCATTTCCTTGGCATGGTAAACGAGCTGCTGGGCCAGTTCCCGGTAGTTGAGAAACGCGCCGCTTTTGGACTGACGCCAGGAGCCCAGGTGGACTTCGTAGATGGAAACCGGTTTGCTCTGCCAATCGAAATCGATGCGCGTCGACATCCAGTCCGCGTCGGTCCACTGGAAGCCGCTGTCGGAGGCGGTAATGCTGGCGGTTTGCGGGCGGCACTCGAAGGCGGTGGCGTAGGGGTCGGATTTGATATGCAGCGCGCCGCTGTCGCGATTGCGAATTTCAAACTTATACAGCGAATCGGGCTCGATGCCGGGAATAAACAACTCCCATACGCCGCTGCCGCCATGAGCGCGCATCGGATGGCTGCGTCCGTCCCAGTGATTGAAGTCGCCGACGACGCTGACGCGTTCCGCGCTGGGCGCCCAAACGGCAAAAAGAAAGCCGTCCACATCATCGATCCGGCGCGGATGTGCGCCCAGCACACGGTAGATGTGCCAGTGTCTGCCTTCGGAAAACAGATGTATATCGAAACCTGCAAGTTGCGGAGCGAAAGTATATGCATCAATCCGCGCGTGTTCCTGACCGTCCTGGCCGCGCCAGTGTATCGTATAATGCAGGGGCAGTTTTTCCGCTGTTTTGGCGTCGAGCTCGCAGATAAATAGCGCAGTTTCGCCTACCCGTTTCATTTCCAGGTTGTGTTCGACGCGCGCGGAGCCGGCATGCGGCAGCAGCGCCCTGATGACGTATTGGCCTGATTTGTCAGGGTGTTTCCCCAGCACGGAGAAAGGGTCATGATGACGCGCTTCGATGACGCGCTGCAGCTCGTCGTCCAGTGTGGACGGACGTGCGGCCAGAAGCTCCGGTGTCGAATTTGTCAGGTTCACTTAGTTTTCCTATGGTAGTAGAATGGACATGGTAGAAACTGAGTCCGGATCATATTAACATGTGAGTCCGGCTTGTGTGTCCCTAAACAGTAAGGAGAGTGTATGTCTGAATCTGTGTATGCGTCCCGTTTCGTTAGCAGACTGACCAGGCAGACCCTGGCTTTGATACTGGCGGGGGGGCGCGGCACCCGGTTGCAAAAACTGACCGAATGGCGAGCCAAACCGGCGGTCCCATTCGGCGGCAAGTTCAGAATCATCGACTTTCCTCTCTCCAATTGCGTCAATTCAGGGATACGCCAGATTGGCGTTCTAACCCAATACAAGTCGGATTCGTTGATACGGCATATCCAGCAGGGATGGGGGTTTCTGCGCGCGGAACTGGGAGAATACGTAGATATATTGCCTGCACAGCAACGTGTAAGAGAAAGCTGGTATTCCGGGACCGCCGATGCGGTTTACCAGAATCTGGATATCTTCAGGCAGCGCGATCCTGAATATGTGCTTATTCTGGCGGGCGATCACGTTTACAAAATGGATTACGGTTTGATGCTGGCGTATCACGCCGAGATGCAGGCCGATCTTACCATCGGATGCATGGAGGTGCCCGTGGCGGAGGCGAGCGCTTTCGGCGTGATGCAGGTCGATGCCGACAAAAGAGTGAAGGAGTTTATCGAAAAGCCGGCAAATCCACCCGCGATGCCGGGCCGTCCGGATCACGCGCTGGCGTCCATGGGCATATATATTTTCAATACCTCGTTTCTTTTCGAGCAGTTGATCAAGGATGCCGATACTTCAACGTCCACCAATGATTTCGGACACGATATTATCCCGGAAGTCATAAAAAAATACCGCGCCTTCGCCTATCCGTTCCGCGACGTGCAAAGCGGAGTCCAGGCTTATTGGCGCGATGTCGGAACCGTCGATGCTTATTGGTCGGCGAACATGGAGTTGATCGGCATCAACCCCGAATTGAATTTGTACGACAAGGACTGGCCGATATGGACTTATCAGGCGCAAACTCCGCCAGCGAAGTTTATTTTCGACGACGATGACCGCCGCGGCCGCGCGGTCGACTCGATGATTTCCGGCGGATGCCTGATTTCAGGAGCCGAAGTAAGGCATTCGCTATTATTCTCCAATGTCCGCGTGAATTCGTATGCCCTGGTTCAGGACTCGGTAATACTGCCCGAGGTGAATATCGGCCGCCATTGTCGTATCAGCAAGGCGGTGATAGACAAGGGCTGCACGATCCCTGCGAATACGATAATCGGAGAAAATATCGAAGATGATAAAAAACGCTTTTATGTCAGCCCGGGCGGCGTCGTGCTGGTTACGCCCGATCAGTTGGGACAACGTATACATTACTCGCGTTAACCCTAACATAAGGTGACACAATGACAAAATTGTCAGGTTTGCTGGCGCGACGCCGGGCAGGGGTGCTTTTGCACATTACTTCTCTGCCCGGAACGCAGGCGTGCGGCGATTTGGGAGCCGACGCGCGCGCCTTTGTAGACTTTCTGGCGAAATGCGGCGCTTCGGTCTGGCAAACGCTGCCGGTAACGCCCACTCATCTTGACGGATCTCCCTATCAGAGCATGTCCGCGCATGCGGGCGAAACGCGCCTTATCAGTTTGCAGGAATTGGCGGCTGCCGGATGGTTGCCTGAATCGGCGCTACTAAATAAAAAAGGGTCGTTAAGTGAATGGCATAAGTCAAGCCTGCAGCAGGCGTACAAGGGTTTTCTTAAACGTGGCGATACAGCGGAGTACGAGAGCTTTATACTCGCCAATGCCTATTGGCTGCCGGATTATGCGCTGTATGTCGCATTGCGCGAGGCGCATGGCGAACAGGCATGGATACATTGGCCGCAGCCGCTGCGTGACCGCGATGAATCGGCCCTGGCCGCCGCGCGCGCGCGCTACGCGCGGGCAATCGATCGCGTCTGTTTCGAACAGTTTGTTTTCTTCCTTCAGTGGGAGCGGTTACGCAAATATGCCAACGGGAAGGGAGTGGCCCTGCTTGGCGATATGCCGATATTCGTCGCGCTCGACAGCGCCGATGTATGGGTAGAGCGCCATTATTTCGATCTCGATGCGGAAGGGCATCCGAACCATATAGCCGGCGTACCCCCCGATTATTTCTCGATAACCGGCCAACGCTGGGGTAATCCGCTGTACCGTTGGGAGTGCATGGAAGCGGATAATTTTCGCTGGTGGCTGGATCGCATGAAAACGCTGCAGCGTTTGTTCGACGGTATCCGTATCGATCATTTTCGCGGCTTCGAAGCTTACTGGGAAATACCGTCCGATCAGCCGACAGCGGTTGTCGGGCGTTGGGTCAAAGCGCCAGGGCATGCGTTGTTGGAACGTTTTTTTGATGTTTTCCCTGAAAACCAGCTATCGCTGATTGCCGAGAACCTCGGATTTATTACACCCGAGGTGGAAGCGTTGCGAACCGAATTTAATTTGCCGGGCATGGCGATTTTGCAGTTCGGTTTTGACGGCAGTCCGGATAATCCTGCGTACCCCGAAAACCATGTTGAAAATTGCGTTGTTTATAGCGGCACGCACGATAACGACACAACCTTGTCCTGGTTTACGATGTTGAGTGAAGAGCAGCAATGCCGCGTGCTTGACGCCTGCGGTTATCCCGATTTAGCGATGCCGCGTGCTTTAATGGCCTGTGCGATGGCTTCGCGCGCGCAGCTGGCGATAGTGCCGATGCAGGATATATTGGAGCTGGGCGTGGGGTATCGCATGAATACGCCGGGAACCTCTACGCCTGAGAACTGGAGTTGGCGTTTTCAGTGGCGTCAGTTACGGGATGAGCAGGCTGAATGGCTGCAACAGGCGATTGCTTCCGGCGTTCGCGCCGGTTAGCGCTTTACCGTCTTGCCAGGCGCAACGCTTCTTCCCTGATTTTTTTTCTTTGGAACAGTAATTTCCACTCGCTTCCGCCGCATTGCCTCCACAGTACGGCGGATCTGATTCCGGCCAGCAGCACGGCGCGTATCCGTGATGCATTGGCGGTCAGAAAAGCGGGTTCGCCGCGAACCATAATTTTCGGACTGAGCCGGCTGATGGTTTCCTGATACAGGGTTGCCAATTTTTCAATGACGCTTTCGTGCAGGACGCCGTAATGCGCCGTCAACGCCGTTGCCTGGTCTATGCCCGTTCTGACTTGGCTGCTCATCGCCGGGTTGTCCATCAGTTTTCCGGACAGAACATGGAGCGTGGCGACGTAACGCGCCAGTTCAGGGCTGACTGAAGGCGCCCTGTCGAGTTGGCTGGTCAGCAGCCGGAAAGCGCCGGCAAGGTTGCCGCTGCCGCCGTAAACCTCCTCGACCGTGTCCGCATTGATTTTCAACACACTGGCTAGCGTGGTTTCCAGCTCCGATTCGTCCGCGGTGCCATGTTGAGCCAGTTTGTGCGCAAGGCTCGCCGCTTGCAGCAATCCTGCAAGCGAAATGGTTTGATCGGATAAGCTTTTACTCATAATTTTTTCCGGATGCAGGATAATTTGTAACCATTCGCGACCGTGAGCATGACGCATTGAAAAGGAATAGGGTGAGGCCGGCGAGACCGTCCGTGGCAGGGAGGAAGGCTTCGACTCTCCAATGAGACGTGGCGTCTCGACAGCCTTAACCTCGAGCCGGACCCGGTAGCCGAATGGTTACGAAAAATTATTGATAACTATGGCAGCGCTGTCTTTCCTGTCAGTTTATCCCGCTACCCTTTATGCCGCTACATTTAATTTAAGGACTTGAACCGCCATGGTTTTGTTAGTGAGGGTGTATTACAAATGAACAGCTGGTTTTTTCTGATATTAGCCATAGTTCTGGAGGTTGCGGGTACGACTTCAATGAAGTTTTCCGATGGATTTACCCGCGTGCTGCCTTCGGTACTTATTTTCGTATTCTATGCCGCCTCTTTTTCAGCGCTGGTCTGGGCTTTGAAGGAACTGGAACTGGGATTGTCTTACGCTGTTTGGGCCGGTTCGGGAACTGCAATCATAGCAGTTATCGGTATCGTTTATTTTCACGAAGCAATCAGCATGCTGAAATTGATCAGTCTGGGGTTTATTATTTTTGGCGTGATCGGTTTACATTTGAGCGGCGGACATTGAGTGGTGCGTTATGTCCTGCCTCAACCGGCCCGACCCACTCGTTCGGCGCCTTCCAGTTTTTTATCCAATCGGGAAGTTTTGCCGCAGGCAGCGCTTCGGAAATGCCGTTGCCTTGCGCCTGATCGCAGCCCAACTGCAATAATTGAGCGCCGAGCGCCAGCGTTTCCACGCCTTCCGCAACAGTTTGCCTGCGGAAGGCGTGCGCCAGTCCGATCACGCTTTTGACTATGGCCAGACTTTCTTCTTCCTTGAGCATATCGCACACGAATGACCGGTCAATCTTGATTATCTGCGCGGGGAGGTGTTTCAGATAGGTCAGAGACGAGTAACCGGTGCCAAAGTCGTCCAGAGCGAAACTGACGCCCAGTTTCACGCATTCCCGCATGGTGCGGGAAATAAAATCGATATCTTCCAGCGGCAAGGCCGTCGTTCCGAGGATTTCCAGCTGATAACGTTCCGGTTTTACTGTGGGATAACGCTGAAGCAGGGATGAGAAAAAACCGATGAAATCCTCGCTCTGTAACGTATGGACGCTCAAGTTGACGCTGACTGCTATGTTCAGACCCTGTCCGGCCCAGTCGATCAGTTGCTGCATGGCTTTTTCCATGACCCATCTGTCTACCGTTTGCGCCAGGGTCTGGTTTTGCAGCAACGGCAGAAAGTCAGAGGGCAATACCAGGCCGCAATCCGGATGCTGCCAGCGCAGCAGCGCCTCGACGCTGGCAAACTCGGATGTTTGCAGGCTGATTATCGGCTGGTAATAAAGCACCAGTTCACCGTTTTCCAACGCATACTGGATGCGGTTGAGCACCTCGCCATGAGTGCGCCTGTTCAATTCCAGTTCGGAATCGTAAATTTGAAAACGATTCTTGCCGCTTTGTTTGGCCTGATACATGGCCTGATCGGCATGACGCAACAAGGTATCGGCGTCGGCATCGTCCTCCGGAAATAAAGTAGCGCCTATGCTTGCAGATACCTCCACGGTGTTTTCATTCAGAGAGAAGGGGCGGGCTATGCAGTCCAGCATGCGCTGCAGGGTTGACGCGCACTGGTCGATGTTCTCCAGGCCCAGCAGCAGGAACGCGAATTCATCGCCGCCGAGCCGGGCCACGGTGTCGACTTCGCGTATCGCTTTGCTGATGCGCTGCGAGACTTCAATCAGCAAACGGTCGCCCATTTCATGGCCGTACTGATCATTTATGGGTTTAAATGCATCAAGGTCCAGGTAGCCGACGGCCAACAGGCAGTTTTGCCTGCGCGTCTGGGCAACGGCCTGATGCATGCGGTCGGCCAGCAGCAAGCGATTGGGGATCTGCGTCAGCGGATCATAGTAGGCTAACTGCTCCAGTTTGTCGGTTTGCTGCTTCAGAGGACTGACATCGGAAAAAATAGCGACATAACGGGTTGTTTTTCCTGCCTTATGGTCCACAGCGGAAATGCTCAGCCATGCCTGAAAAATGCTGCCGTCCTTTTTGCAGTCCACTATTTCCCCGCTCCAGGCCCCCTGTTCGAGCAATGTTTTCCAGAGATGCTCGTAGAACTCGTCGTTATATCTGCCGGATTGCAGCAAGCGAGGGGTTTTACCCAGGACTTCTTCTCTTGAGTAACCGGTTAAACGGGTGAATGCCGGGGATGCGTCGAGGATTATTCCCTTGCCGTCGGTGACCAGTATGCCTTCCTTGATATGGGCAAAAACGCTGTTTACCAGTTGCGGTTCGCGTTGGTCATGCCCTGATTCGGCTACGTTTTCGATTATTCCGCGTATGTATACCGGCGCCCCGTTGCCATCCCGTTCCAGTTGCGCGGCAACGCGCATCAACCGGAAGGTATCGTCCACGACATGCACTCTGCATTTCGCTTCGAACCTGGAGCCGGATTTGATATGGGCCCGGCTGATGTTTTCCAGATATTGGCGGTCTTCGGGGTGAATCAGGGCCAGGAAATCCTCCCATTTCGCGTGATGCTTGGCCGGGAAGGCTTTATTATTGGGAAGCTTGACCAGGTTTGATGCGCTGTTCGACCAGACCAGCGTGCCGTCGATCAGGTTTCTTTCCCATAATCCGATGCCTGCCCTATTGTTTTGCATCATGCCGAAATTCTCTCCAGAGAGAACTTGACGCAAAACAGCCAGCCTTATCAGTGGGTTGAGAAGTTAACAGAGCAAGCGTGTTGTCCAAAGCGAATGGCTTTATCTGAAAAGAGGAATTGAATTATCTTTTTGCCCATACAGCATAGGGCCGATGCGGAATCTGGCGCGCCCGACAGGATTCGAACCTGTGACCCTTGGTTTCGGAAACCAATACTCTATCCTACTGAGCTACGGGCGCATGAGGCTAATTCTAACGGTTTTCTACTCACTTAACAAATTGCGTAAATTGGCGAGCGACGCTTGTCCGCGTTCTTTTTTTTCTTCGGGGGACAGGGCGGTGCGATCCGTCCACTCCAAGTCGTCCGCCGGCAGCTCATCCAGAAAGCGGCTGGGTTCGCATCGCACCGTTTCGCCATAGCGCGAGCGGTGCGAGCAATAGCTGAACGTCAGATCTTTCATCGCGCGCGTAATGCCGACGTAGGCGAGGCGACGCTCCTCTTCGATGCTGTTTTCTTCGATGCTGCTGCGATGCGGCAACAGCATTTCCTCCATGCCAACCAGATAGACATAAGGAAATTCCAGTCCCTTGGCCGCGTGCAGCGTCATCAGGCTGACGCGGTCCCCGACATTGTCTTCTTCCTGGCGGTCCAGAATGTCGAACAGCATGATTTTGGCCAGTGTTTCATCCAGGGTTTTTGGTTCCTGCCGTTCATCTTCGCTGATGCGCTTCAGCCAGGCTATTAGTTCTCTGATATTGCCCATGCGGCGGTCGGCTTGCTGATCGCTGCTGCTGTTGTCCCGGAGCCAGCTTTCGTAATTGATGTCTTCCAGCAGCTGTTCGAGCAGCGCGGGGTTGTTCTCGCGCCGCATTTCCGTTCCGGCTTTATCTATTTGCCGGGTAAAAAAACGCAGCCGCTGTATCGCGGCGTCCGGCAGCGCCTGTTCCAAACCCAGTTCGGAACAGGCGGCATGCAGGCTGACGCGGCGCTGTCCGGCATAAGCGCCCAGCTTTTCCAGCGTGGTCGGGCCAAGCTCGCGGCGCGGGGTGTTGGCGATACGCAAAAAGGCGATATCATCTTCCGGGTTGACGATCAAACGCAGGTAGGCGAGTACATCCTTGACTTCGACATGGGAAAAAAACGACGTGCCGCCGCTGATGAAATACGGAACATTATGTTCGCGCAACGCGCGTTCGAACAGGCGCGACTGATGGTTGCCGCGGTACAGCAGCGCGTATTCGTTAAAACGGCTATTGTTGCGGAATTTATGATGAACCATGTCGGAAACGACTTGCCGCGCCTCCATCTGGTCGTCTTTGGCCTTCAACACGCGCAGGGGATTGCCGTAACCGTGCGCGCTCCACAGTTTTTTCTCGTATATATGCGGATTATTGGCTATCAGCTGGTTGGCCACTTTCAGTATGCGGCCGCTGGAGCGGTAGTTCTGCTCCAGTTTCACCACCTGCAGGCGCGGGTAATCGGCCTGCAGTTGGTTGATGTTTTCAGGCCGTGCGCCGCGCCATGAATAAACGGATTGATCGTCGTCGCCGACCACGGTAAATCGTCCCAGCGTCCCGCTCAATTGTTTGAGCATCCGGTACTGGGTGATGTTGGTATCCTGATATTCATCGACCAGCAGATAATGAATGCGATTGCGCCAGGCGGTCAGGCTGTCGCTATCGTGTTGAAACAATGTGACCGGCTGCAGAATCAGATCGTCGAAATCCATCGCATTGTAAGCCTTGATCTGTCTGGCGTAATCCGCGTAAATCAGTGCCGCAGGATAAAGCTCGGTACGGACTTCGGCTATGCGCAACGCTTGTTCCGGCAGCAGGCCGAGATTTTTCCATTCGCTGATCAGCGAAGAATACAGGCCGGCGCTTTCCATATCGTAAAGCGCATTGCCATGCAGTATCAGTTCTTTCAGCAGGCTGATTTTATCCTGTTCGTCGAACAGCGAAATATTCGGCTTGTAGCGCAGGGCCTTATGCTCTCTGCGCACGATTTCGAGACCGAGCGCGTGAAAGGTCGAGATACGCAGGCCGCGGGTTTCCTTGCCGCTGATGATTTGGCTGACGCGGGTTTTCATTTCCCGCGCCGCCTTGTTGGTAAAGGTCACCGCGCAAATATGGCGCGCAGCGGTGCCTTGCCTGATCAAATAAGCGATTTTTTCGGTAATCAGACGCGTTTTACCGCTACCCGCCCCGGCGATGACCAATAACGGTGCGTCTATGGTTTTGATTGCCGACAGTTGTTGAGGGTTGAGGTTGGCTGGAAGAGACACAGGTTTGTTGCGATTGGTTTTGGATTATCCGCCACCCAGGCCGTTATCGGGAGTGATCGGATTTGCGCGTTCGAGTCGATGGAGAGGGGGTCGGCTCACGGAACCAAAGGAATGCTTTGGACGATTTTTGCCTCTGTTATCGCGCGAAGTTGATATTCTATCTGAAAGTACCTGAGTAGTTTATTGCCGGGCAGCACTTGTTCGAGCTGCTTGAAATATTGCGCTGTTATTTTATTGCGGTTTTGCTGCTGATCCAGCGTATCGTGGATGATCTGCGCCGCTTTTTCATTGGTCACGACCGCGTCGAAATCCTCCCCCAGTTTTCCCATGAACGAACTACGGCGTTCGCCGAGCTTCGCAATCTGTTCCTCATAGGCTTCATAGATAGGCCAGAAAATCTGCGCTTCGCTTTCGGTTAATGGCAGGTTGTTGCGTACGAGCGTTTTTCTGGCCGCAAGGTCTGCATGCACCGTAGCATTGCGAGCCTGCGCCTGACCGCCCTCTTCCGCGTCCGATAGTAAAGCGTGCAGTAAAAAGAGCAGAAACCAAAAAACGCGCGAGGCAGGCATACAGTAGACTCTCCAGGTCGATTTACGGGGTCCGTTTATTAATTTGCACGGTTATCCTGCCTGGTCTTTGGATTTCGCATAGCCGCGGATCGACATGACCAGGTCTGTCAGAATGAGCAGGGTGCATGACATACACAAAACGCAAAGCGTTTTGATGTAAACGGCCTCATTGTAAATGTACACAAGGTTCAGCATCAAGCCCATGGCCGAGATCAGGCTGATGGCGTAGAACAGGTTTCTGGTTTTTATTCTTTTCAGGGCTGTCCAGGCCAGCGCAATAAGGACCGGATAGACAAACAGCGCAATGGCGCAGACCGGTACCCCCAGAAATTGGGCGTAGGGACTGGTTACCACACTTGAACAGGAAAGGGATGAATTGATGTCGCAGAAATTTTTTTCTCCCATCCCCCATTTTTCCTGCAGAAAGATGTAGATGAGATATGCGGCATTCAGCATGCCCAGCGAGGAAACAACAATGATGGTTTTGGCTGATAATTTCATGGGAAAACCGCCTTGGATTTCTGGTGCAATGCTAAAGCGCGTCGCGCCGCCAGCTCACGCGTGTGGTGTACTCCTCCTTTTGGTATTCGTAGTGAACCTCGCCTTTGTAGGCGCTGTGCAAGGCTTCGCCGATATCATGCGCCAGATGAGGGTCGGTCAATGTGATCAATATACCGTTTCCATCTGTAATCGCTTCGATTTTTATCAAGCGCTTCAGCGGGTGCTCGGCTTTCTGCTGTTTTTCCACGTTATGAATCAGATGCTCGATTTCGTCACGGTGAACGTTGAAAAACGCCCCGCTGATGCTTACAAATCCTGCCGGCATATGGTCGGCTATACGATGACACGCCGGACATTGCGATTCATGCGCGTGGGAAGGGGTATCGCCCCACTGCCAATGGCCCTCATGGAAAAATGCCCTGCAAGTCGGACAAACAACGGGCTCGTCCGGTTTTATCGTGGACTTGTAAGTGTCGTGCCGCCATTCGCGTGGCAAACGGTCATGATGTTCGCGCGCGCAGTGGGAGATATCAAGGCTCTCGGATGGATAGGACATAACGCCTCCTTGTTGCCGGGATGGAAAATACGCAGACAGCTGAATTTGTGTGAACGGGTTGCGGCGTTTTCACGCGCATAAGCCATGATGAACCTGGTTTTGAAATAAAACGGCTTATTACCACACACGCGCTTATAATTAACACGCGCCCTTGCTTTCAGCAATACCCTGTGTGGGGCATTGCTGAAATAAAAAAATACACCATATGGGGTATTCCTGGTATTCATGATGGGTGAGAGAATCGAAGCCTCTGGGAGAGGGGCTACAAGGCTGCTTTCAGGCAAGTGATGCGATTGTCCGTAACGAAGTGGACAGCTGTCTTGTAGCGCTTTAACAGATCAATTTGCCAGGCTGCATCTATTCCCGCGGCGGTTTCAAATTCCAAGTGCAACGGTTGTTGATTCGCACATAGCCTCATCCTTTTGGCAATTATGCAGGAATTCGGCATAAACTTCCAAGGGGGTTCTAAACCCGAGAATTTTTCTCGGTCTCGTGTTCAGTCTGTATGCGATTTCATCCAGTTGCTCCTGCGAGTAGGTCGACAAATCGGTTCCTTTGGGTAAATACTGGCGCAGTAGTCCATTGGTGTTCTCGTTACTTCCGCGTTGCCAAGGGCTATGAGGGTCGGCAAAGTAGATGGTGATGCCCGCTCGCTCACTGAGCGTTTTATGGCAGCTCATTTCCTTACCTTGATCATAGGTCATGGTTTTGCGCATCGGCTCATGGACACGGTTCAATGCGTTACTGAAGCCTTCCAGTGCGGCTTCAGCCGTGCCGGACGTCATAGCCGCCAGCATCACAAGGCGGCTGCTACGCTCGACCAGCGTGCCTACCGAAGAACGATTGCCTGACCCCTTGATCAGATCACCTTCCCAATGCCCTGGAACCAGCCGGTCTTCAATCTCCGGTGGACGTACATGCAAGCTGTTCATATCAGGTATCTGACCACGCCGATCGGTTCCTCTGGCGCGAGGACGTCTGCCCGTGTGAGATTGCCGCAAACAGCTCAACAGTTCGCTGCGTAATTCACCGCGTGGGAAGGCATACAGTGCGGTGTATATCGTTTCATGTGACACCGTAAGGGCTCCCTGCTCTGCATACACGCGCTTGAGTGTGCCAGAAATCTGTTCAGGCGACCAACCTTCATGCAGAAAGTAATCGACTACGCCAAAAAGCAGGCTATCCGGTAATAATTTGCGCGGCTTTCGAGCCATATGGCGTAACTGCCTCGCTCGTATCCCCGCCGTACCTGCGCAATAGCTACCAGACTTGACTGGATTGCGTAACAATTCGCGACTGATCGTTGACGGAGATCGCTGTAATCTCAAAGCCATCGCCCTCAGGCTATGTCCATCTGACTTCATCAACATGATCGCGGCACGATCCTCTGCACTTAAGTGATTATATTTCTTTTCCATTGCAACACCTTATCATAGTGTTGCACTTGTATTTTGAGCCCGCCCGCTTATTTAATTCAGCGCAAGCGCATTATCCTTCTGGCATTTTATGTCATCCATAAAAAAGATGTGCGATGAATAGCTCACTTTCGCCGTTTTCCGGCGGAAACGGCTATCGGTTAAGTAAAAAAGTCCCGCTTTTTCTGTAATGCTCCTGATCTGTACGCTGTTTCTCAATAATGAAATAGATAATCAGGCTTAACCAGGCGCTCATCAGACACCATACGGAAATATAGACATCATGCAGCAGCATGAAAGTTATAGCGAATGCTATCATCACCGATAAGCCAAATAACTTGACCATCTTGCGTGTGTTAAAGATCAAGGACATGACTACGGCGAATGCATAAAGGTATTCAATCAAAACTCCCGCCCTGGACTCGGTTTCAATGCTATATGAAAGCGAATGACCGTTCAATAAAACATTCGCGCCGTTGGAGTTCCATAGCAGCGACCCTGAATACAGGGTGACAAAGAGTCCCGCCAGAGCCGGAATAAACAGGATCTTCCGCTTATTTTTGAATTTCTCGGCTTGCATTGAGGCTATGGGCACTGCGACGGGCCACAGCAGAGCGGCTATGGAAAGGTATGCATAGGGTAAAGCCCTTAGACTCTGTCCCCTAGAAAGATAATGCCAGATCAGTCCTTCCAGTAGCTGGTGCAAGCCAAAAAATACCGGAAACAGGCTGAAAAAAAAGGCGCTCCTGTCGTTTTTCCGGGCATGCCTTATGGTGATAATTCCAGCCCCTACCAAAACTGCGCCGGACGAAAAGCTCACTTGCTCAGACCAGCACATAAAGTCCTCTTGATTCGACAGGATCTGCCTGGATGCCCTTCACGCAAAGAGTGACTACGCAATAACTTCCGGATACCGGTAAAATTCCGCCCGGAGCGGGTTTGAACTTACCGGCATGGGGACGGGTAGGGTGGATTGTTGGGGTGTGTGTGGGTGATATATCCAATATAATCAATTGCATGATGAGTGTGGCTAGAGAGAGGCCGTTGACTGAGGGTATCGGTGTTTTCCTTGGGTAAATAGCGGCGGATTTGTCGGTGTAAGAAATGTCGCCGGGAATCTGTTCCAATTGAACCGTCCACTGTGGAGTTTGAATGTAAAATCCAGCTTCGGCGCGAGATTTCGGGTATTGGGCCGTTCTCCCCGCGCTTGCGTTGGCTGTTCTTCGTGGAGCGTTCCCAACCTTTGGGTACGGCGGTATTCCGTTCGCCGGCCAGCCCCGTGCGGTTTTGCGGCCTGACCGGCGTATGAGTCATGGATATGAAAAACCTTGCCGGGTTGGCAGGTTATTGGAACCCCTTGGATGAGGGTACGTAACTATTTTATCTCGATGCTTTTACGCTTGGTGCTTTCCGTTTTCGGAATAGTTACTTTTAGTATCCCGTCGTTGAATGACGCACCGGCATTCGCGTCGTCGACATTGTCGGGCAATAACTGCGTGCGAAGAAACTCGCCTCGCGAGATTTCATGCCGGTAATATTTGCCTTCGTCCTTTTTTTCTTCAAACAAACGCGGCCATTTCCGCGAGAAAGTCATCGAAAAAATTGTCAAATTCGTCAAATGAAAACAGACCGTCTTTTGATGAAACAGGCGTAACTTCCGTACTTTTTTTTGCTTCGATTTCGGTGGTCATAGGATCCTCCTGCAATGAAGTGCAATAACGTTTACATATCGTTAAGCCGGTTGTTCATGTTTCTCCAGAGATTGTTCAGGCTATGGATAACTCTTGCTCGGCTTCGAACCAGTCATCCAGCTCGTGGCCCGGTTCGAATCCCCTTTTTTCCGCCTTGTAATAGGCCAATTCGGAGATTTTAGCGTTTTGATCGGGAAGATATATGGTTTCTTCGCGGTCTTGCTTTGCAGTCTTCCTGGTCATGGTTTGTCCCTTTGAAGTCTCAGTGCGTTTTCGGACGGGTAGCGTAGTGTCTTGCTGAATGCGTTTTCGACGTCGTTCGGCGTCAAATATTTTACTTAAAACCGGTCATTATAATTATCTACCTGGGTCGGTTGAATAAGCAACAACTGTTTTTACGGAAACTGGAAAACTCCCAGACGCAGCCCGTTGGCTTCGGCTTACGCCGCCGGAAATGGAAAGTTCACCGGGCTGGCGCAGGCCCGACGCGCAAAAACATATCTTGAATCGGCTGGTCGCAGTATTCTGATTCTCATGCCGTTGAATAGGCCGTCATAAACCCGTACAGTTCGCGATTCCACCAACCGAAGGAGTAAAGCCATGTTGGAAGCAACGCAATATGAGCGTTTAGCCGCTCAAGTCTTCGTATTAAACGCTGCGGTATCTTCAATAGCTGCGGCTTCGAACAGTCCTTCCGCTATCCTGGCTTATTTTGAGCCGCTGAGCGAATTGATGATGTCTCAGCTTGTGTACACCCAAGCCTCAGACACCTTTCAGCGGTCGGTTCTAGACAAAATGGATGATTTTCGACAAATTCTGCTTTCGGGAAGGAATGTTCAAACCGATATTCCCAATTAATGAAGCGTGAAGGCCCCGTGGCTCAACAGCGATTTCAATTAAATCCAGCGCTCCAGGCAAGCGAGCTGAGGGTTTATGCTTCCCCTAAATTAACGGCACACGATCGAGCTTGCGATAGGCAATGGCTTCGCTGATATGCGGCGGCTCTATACTTTCGGATTGTGCCAGATCGGCGATGGTGCGCGAAACTTTCAAGATTCGATGGTACGCGCGATGCGACAGGCCCAGTTTCGATACCGCTTGTTCCAGCAGGCTCAGGCTGTTGTTATTGAGTTTGCAGTGCTGCTTGACTTGTTGTGGCGTCAAATCGGCACTGGCAACGCCTCGTAGCTCCATGGCGCGGTTACGCGCGTCAACGACGCGCCGGCGTATATGCAGACTGGTTTCCTCATCGGCTGGCGGATGGGCGCGCAGTGCTTCCGGCGCAATGCGGATTACTTCGATGTGCATGTCGATCCTGTCCAGTAAAGGGCCGGAGATGCGGGTGCGGTAGCGCTGTACCTGTTCCGATGTGCAGCGGCAACGCCCGGACGGATCGCCCAGATAGCCGCACGGGCAGGGATTCATTGCAGCCAGCAACTGAAAGCGCGCCGGAAAATCGGCTTGGCGAGCCGCGCGCGAAATGGTGATGCAACCGGATTCCAGCGGCTCGCGCAGTACTTCGAGCACCTTGCGGTCGAACTCCGGCAGTTCGTCAAGGAATAAAACGCCATTGTGAGCCAACGAAATTTCACCGGGGCGTGGGTTGCTGCCTCCGCCGACCATCGCCGTGGCCGAAGCAGTGTGATGCGGTGATCTGAACGGGGGAATACGCCAGTTGCCGATCACGAACGGCTGGCTGCTGATGGAGCAGATTGCGGCGCTTTCCAGCGCCTCGTCCTGCGTCTGTAACGGCAGTATGCCGGGCAATCTGGCCGCCAGCATGGATTTTCCGGTGCCGGGCGGGCCGTACATCAACAGGTTATGCCGGCCAGCTGCTGCAATTTCGAGCGCGCGTTTGGCTTGAAAGTGACCGCGCACATCGCAAATATCAAGCATGGTGTCGGCCGCCTGCCGCCCCGTGGTAAAATCGACGGGTGGCTGGTTCGAAAGCGGACTCAGTCCGTTGATATGCGCGCAGACTTCCAATAAGTGCCGTGCCGGTAATATCTCGCAGCCTTCGACCAGTGCGGCTTCTTCGGCATTTTCCAGCGGCAGTATCAGACGCCGGCCGGCGCGATAACTCTGAATCGCAACCGGCAGCGCGCCGCTAAACGGGCGTAACGCGCCGCTCAATGACAGTTCGCCCAGACATTCGAATTGTTCCAGCCTGTCGCTTTTGATCTGTCCTGATGCGGCCAGAATGCCCAGCGCAATGGCCAGGTCGAAGCGGCCTCCTTCCTTGGGGACATCGGCGGGGGCCATGTTGACGGTAATGCGCCGCGCCGGAAATTCGAGATGACTGTTCAGTATGGCGCCGCGAACGCGATCCTTGCTTTCCTTTACCGCTGTTTCCGGTAAACCGACGATGGATAAATTAGGCAGTCCGTTGGCGATATGAACTTCCACGGTAACAGCAGGCGCGTCTATACCGTTGCGTGAGCGGGCAAAGACGGTGGCTAGCGGCATGATGCGCCCCGCAAAAACCGGGTCAGCGGTCGGGTGAGTGCTGTTGCTCCAGTTCGGCAATACGCGCTTCGAGCGCCGCCAGTTTTGCTCTGGTCCGCGCCAGCACCGCGCGTTGCACGTCGAATTCTTCCCGGCTGACCAGATTCATCTTTTCAATGCCGCCCTGAAGTATTGCGCGAAAAGTGTTGTCCAGATCATGCCTGACCCCCGCGAGGCCGGCCGGTATTGCTGACAGCAGGCGGGAGTTGAGATCGTTGACTGTGTTTTCTGTATTCATGGGATAAGGATAACGAAGTCGGTCGAGCGAGTCCAGTTTGTCATGTAGCGGTTTTGTGTTGTTCAATTGTGGTGCGCGCAGGAATATATGCGCCTCTATAGTGCATTTTTTGAGCTTAAGTCAAGCGATTCCTGCGTAAAAATAATATAAAAATAGGTAGATTCCGAATGAATCATGATATGGCACAGCTTCTGCATCGGCACCAAACCATGGCAGTCATGTTTATACCTGAACGAATGAAGGTTCAGGTCGGGTAGCGTAGGGACGTCTGTCTGCTGTAAGAGTTGGACTATCATAATTGAGCGGGGGTTATTCAAATGAAGTTTGTTAGCGCAATACTGAAACCATTTAAGTTGGACGATGTACGCGAAGCCTTGTCCGAAGTTGGTGTTACCGGAATTACCGTGACTGAGGTAAAAGGTTTCGGCCGGCAGAAGGGACACACCGAACTGTACCGCGGCGCGGAGTACGTAGTCGATTTTCTACCCAAGGTAAAACTCGAAGTTGCGATTGATGACAATCAGTTGGAGGCTGTCATTGATGCAATAGAGAGAACTGCGAATACCGGAAAAATAGGCGATGGCAAAATCTTCGTTTTCGATATCGAGCAGGTTATACGTATACGCACCGGCGAGACCGGGGCTGCCGCACTATAAGGAGCATGTGATGAAATTAATCAATAATATTTTGCTGATGTTGTTGCTGGCCGGTTTGAGCGGTCTGGCAGTAGCGGAAGATGCGGCAGCTGTCGTTGCGCCGGTGGCCAATAAGGGCGACACCGCATGGGTGATCGTAGCCACCGTGCTGGTTATTCTGATGACGATCCCGGGACTCGCGCTTTTTTACGGCGGCATGGTGCGGTCAAAAAACATGTTGTCCGTACTGATGCAGGTTTTCGTGATTTTTGCGATGGTATCGGTGCTTTGGGTGGTTTATGGCTATAGTCTGGCCTTCACCGAGGGTGGCGCATTCATCGGTGGATTGGGCAAGGCCTTCCTGAAAGGTATTACGCCCGATTCCGCCGCGGCAACCTTCAGCAAGGGCGTGGTGATACCCGAGTATATTTATGTTGCTTTTCAGGCGACATTTGCCGCTATTACCCCAGCTTTGATCGTCGGAGCGTTTGCCGAGCGCGCCCGCTTTAGCGCGGTGCTGCTGTTTGTCGCGATCTGGTTTACCTTTGCCTATCTGCCGATTGCGCATATGGTTTGGTACTGGGCCGGTCCGGATGCCTATACCGATGCCGCCGCAGGCGAAAAAGCCCTGGCTACCGCCGGGTTCCTGTTCCAAAAAGGCGCATTGGATTTTGCCGGCGGCACCGTCGTGCATATCAATGCCGGTTTCGCCGGCCTGATCGGCGCCATATTGATCGGCAGACGCATCGGTTTCCGCAAAGAGCCGATGAAGCCGCATAGCGTGACGCTGACTCTGGTGGGCGCGTCGCTGCTGTGGGTGGGCTGGTTCGGATTCAACGTGGGCTCCAACCTTGAAGCCAACGGGGTTGCCGCGCTGGTTTTCGTCAATACGCTGGTAGCAACCGCTGCTGCGACTTTGAGCTGGGTCGCAGCAGAATGGCTGGTGCGTGACAAGCCCAGCATTCTGGGAGCGGCATCGGGCGCGGTAGCCGGTCTGGTCGCCATTACTCCGGCATGCGGCTTTGTCGGTCCGGTAGGTTCCATCGTGCTGGGGTTGCTGGCTGGCGTGGTTTGTTTCTGGGCGGTAACTTTCCTGAAAAACAAGCTGGGTTATGACGATACGCTGGATGTGTTCGGTGTGCATGCCGTCGGCGGTGTTCTGGGCGCGCTGGGAACCGGCATATTTGCTTCACCGGCATTGGGAGGCACCGGCGTCTACGATTACGTTGCCAACGCCGTGGGCAGTTACGATATGGTTACCCAGTTCACCAGTCAGGTTTGGGGCGTAGGCGTTACTATCGTCTGGACATCGGTTGTTTCATTGATCGCCTATAAACTGGTCGACGTGCTGATTGGCCTGAGAGTCAGCGAAGAAAGCGAGCGCGAAGGCCTCGATATTTCCGAGCATGGCGAAACGGCTTATCACCAGTAATCGTTTAAAGGTAAGACACACGCGGGAAACGGGCGCTTCGGCGCCCGTTTTTTGTATCGGGCTCATACTATAATTGCCCCGATCGAAGAAGCCGGCCGTTTCTATTATGGCTGATTGTAACAACGACCGGTGATTTCCGACTCATGCTCCGACAATTATGATGGTCGTTATTTGCGGCGTAACCGGTTCGGGTAAGACCAGCATTGCTTTGCAACTTGCTTATGAACTCGGCTGGCATTACATTGAGGGCGACGATTATCATCCTGTGGTCAACATTGAAAAAATGCGGCGCGGTATTCCGTTGTCCGACGCTGATCGCCGGCCTTGGCTTGATGCGCTTGCGCACGATTTAACTCGGTTTGCCAAATGCAGGCTATCGTTTGTCGCCACTTGTTCCGCGCTCAAACGTGATTATCGCGATCGCCTGCGTTCCACCGTTCCGGGTATTGTTTTCATTCAGTTGACCGTTGCTCCGGATATGCTGCGAAAACGCGTCGAAGCGCGCAGCAATCATTTTGCCGGTGCAAATCTCATAGATAGCCAGTTGATGACATTCGAAGCGCTGTCGGCTGATGAAGGTCTGATTATAGAGGCAACAGGAGAAATTGAAGACATAGTTACCGTCATCCGAACAAAACTCAACAATGAAGGCATGGAGGCCGACTAAACGACATGGGAATTGAAGCGTAGGCCGCGAAAATTGTCGGGTTGGTTAATGCCGGGTTATACTGCGTAATTACTGGATCATTCAAGCGGGCATATGGTCAAGTCAAAAAGGTATATCGCGCGGTTAATGGATCGTCACGCTTCCGTATATCCCGACAGTTTTTCCCTCTGACTCAAACCGGTAGTCGAATTGACGCAGTTATTCATTGTCCTATAAATACTTGCGTAATTAGTTAAAACGTGCATATGGACAGAGCGCAAATACGAAGACAAAAATGCAAACAAGCCGTCAAAGCCGTGCTTGAACGTAACGAGCCGGTATAGCTGGTGGATCGCGTCTTCAACATTCCTGTCCGAACGCTATTCGATTGGTTGCCAAGCATTAACTGAAAAAGTCGCCTGGGTCGCCCCAAGAAAGTCACGGGGGACGATCCTAAGTGGCTATACGATGCAGTCATCACGGCTAAGCCATTGAGTTGCATGTTTCCGTTTTGCCTGTGGACAAGCAAAACGATACGCGCCCTACTGGGAACGGATAGCGGTAACTTAAATACGCGCCTCAGTCAGTTGCCGGGCCGTGCGGAATCCGGCTCGAACAGTGTGATTTCGTCCAGTCAACTGGGATTGATGCGAAAAACCAGTTCATTGCCCTGTTGCGGAGTCCTGACTTTCAGGCCTGGTCAGAAAACAGGGCTGGTACAACCTTTGGCCAGTCTCTTGCCCATCGGTGAAAGTTGCGTTCAACCACTTGATAAATGGTCAGCGTAGCGGGTTCATCGTCAAGAAACTTGCGAGAAAAAATGCAGTCGTCACCGGCGCGAGCTATTCCGCTTATTCCTGAAAGCGTTGCATAAAAGATGAAAAACTGGGTGTGCACTGTCGCTTATTGACGGCGTATTTTATTCATGCCTGCGTCATAGGGTGGGGTGGGTTCCCGGCGTGTATCGTTACAACGCCGGGAGCAACGTCAGGACCTGTGTGACCGGTAAATGTTCCAGACAGTTGCGATGCCCTAGCGGACATTCCCGCTGGAAGCACGGGCTGCACTCGAGCCCTAAGCGGGCGATATGCGCCTTATCGGAAAGCGGCGGTGTATAGGCGGGATCGGACGAACCATACAGCGCGATAACCGGCACATCGACCGCTGCCGCCACGTGCATCAAGCCGGAATCGTTGGAAACGACGGCCCGCGCGCAGGCCATCAGGTCAACAACCTGTTCCAGCGTGGTGCGTCCCGCCAGGTCGATGCAGACATTGCCGGAATGCCGGTTGATGGCTTCGGTGACCACGCGGTCTTTCTCCGAGCCCAATAGCCAGATTTGCCAGCCTTCTGCGCGTTTTGCGCGCGCCAGTTCGGCGTAGTGCGCCTCGGGCCAGCGTTTTGCCGGGCCGTATTCCGCGCCAGGACAGAGTATCAGTACCGGGTGATCCAGCGCTAACTCCAGTTTTGCTAGAATCCGGCGCCGGCTGTCAGCGTTTACCTGTAAACAAGGGGAGGGCGCTTCGGTTTGAGCGCTGCCGGCACCAGGCTGCGTTGCAAGCGCGGCATAACGTTGCACAAGACGCGGCATTGCCCCCTTGTCCAGCCGCCGGATGTCGTTGAGCAGTCCGTAGCGCATTTCGCCGAGATAACCTCTGCGCTGCGCGACCCCGGCGAAATAAGGTGTCAGCGCCGACTTCCAGGAGTTGGGCAGCACGATAGCCAGATCGTATTTTTCAGCGCACAGTCGGCGCGCCAGGGCGTGACGGCCTGTCCAGTCGAAGCGGCCATGCGCAAACGGTGACGCGATAACGCGCCTCACCTCCGGCATTCTTGCCAAAATCCCGCCCGACCAGGCTGGCGCCAGCACATCAATGATTATACCGGGGTGCTGCTCGCGCAAACGCCGGTACAGACTCTGCGCCATGATCATGTCGCCGACCCAGGAAGGTCCGACTATCAAACATCGGGCTGAGTTCATATGGGACTGCCGGTAATAAGGCATCGACCGGACTTCATAGCGAGCAGCCGATGATTGAATATCGCTCCGAACGCATAGCGCAACGACGCCATTACCTGAGTCAGCTTGAATTGGAAACGCGCAAACGTTCGATGATGGCGCTGCTGCTGCGTCCGGGCACCATGTCTATCAACGCGATCTCCCCGCCCCATGATTTGACTTCAGAACCGCCTACCACTTGCTCTTCACGATAATCAGCGCCTTTCACCAGTACGTCAGGCCTTAACGCCTTTATCAGCAGCAGCGGCGTTTCTTCATCGAACAGCACAACGGCGTCGACTGCTTCCAGCGCCGCCAATACGCGCGCACGGTCGTTTTCGTGCACTACGGGACGGGAGGGTCCCTTCAGCGCGCTTACAGAACGATCGGTGTTCAGCCCCAGTACCAGACGGTCGCCCAATTTTCGCGCCTGTTCCAGGTAAGTCACATGCCCCGCATGCAATAGATCGAAGCAGCCGTTGGTAAACACGATGCGCTGTCCGGCTGCGCGCCATTGGCTTACCTTGTCGCGCACCGTGTTCAGGTTGCCGATTTTGCTGATCTGCAACATGGAATCTTCCAGCATCAGCTCGTTCAGTAATTCAAGCCGGGTTATTGGCACTGTTCCCAGTTTGCCAACCACGATACCGGCTGCGACATTGGCCAAATATAAAGCCTCTTCCCGCTCCAAACCGACAGCCAGTCCGGCTGCAAGGGTAGCGATGACTGTGTCGCCCGCCCCGGATACGTCGAACACCTGGCGCGCTACGGCCGGTAGATCGGTTACATGGCCGTCGGCAATTAGCGAGATGCCTTCTTCACTACGCGTTACCGCCAGAAAGTCGAGTTGCAGTCTCGATTGTAAAGCGGCTGCGGCTTCGAGCAGGTGCGCGCTGTCCAGCGGCGCAACACCGCATGCTTCCGCCGTCTCGCGTTTATTCGGCGTCAATGCGGTGGCCATGGCATATTTGCTGTAATCTGCGCCTTTCGGGTCGACCAGCACCGGAATATTCCTCCGTCTGGCCTCGGCAATAACCGCTTGGCACAATTGCGGCGACAACACGCCCTTGGCATAGTCGGATAGCACGATCACAGTCGGATTATCGTTAAATTGCCGTAGCGCGCAGGCGAGAAGAGCCTCGCCGTCGGCGGCGGCGTGAGGTTCGCGTCGCTCGCGATCCAAGCGCAGCATTTGCTGATGTCCGCCAAGCACTCGCGTTTTGACGATGGTGGGGTGCGTCGTCGACCGATGCAATCCTTCGGTTGAAATCCCCATTGCAGCGATGGCGCGCTCAAGTTTTGCGCCATCGTCGTCGTCGCCTATGCAGCCGATAAGCCGGGTGCGCATACAGAGGCCAGCAAGGTTGGCTGCGACATTTGCGGCTCCGCCTGCGCACTCCGTTTCGCGGCTCAACACCACCACCGGCACCGGCGCCTCCGGAGAGATACGCTCGACATCGCCGTGCAGATAGCGATCCAGCATCAAATCGCCTATTACCAGCGCCCATAGCGATGGGGCGGCAAAGCGCCGTATAGCCGCTTCCACCAGATGCATGCTCATCGACGCTGCAAATCGTCCAGCAGTTCGCACAGTATATGCCCGACCAGGATATGCCCCTCCTGAATACGCGCTGTATTAGCGGAAGGCACTTTCAATGTCAGCTCGCTGACTTCGGCGAGACGTCCGCCGCTTTCGCCGCTGAAACCGATAGTGCAGGCGCCCATCTCGCGGGCAAGCTGTATGGCTTTAATCACACTGGGGCTGTTGCCGGACGTGGTAATGCCGACTACCACGTCTTTGGCTTCGCACAACGCGTCGATCTGACGCGCAAAAATATGTTCGTAACCGTAGTCGTTGCCGATGGAGGTGAGTATGGATGTGTCGGTAGTCAGTGCAATGGCCGGCAAGCCTCGGCGCTCCCGGCGGAAACGTCCGACAAATTCCGCCGCGATATGCTGGCTGTCGGCGGCGCTGCCGCCGTTTCCCATCAATAAGAGTTTTCCCCCTTGATTCAGGCATAAGCGTATGCGATCCGCTATCTGCCTGATTACGGGAGTAAAGGCCTGTAGCCGGGTAATTACCGCTTGATGTTCGTTTAATGCGGTATCGATAATATCAGCGCTCATAATCAGCAATAGGGGTCCGGTTGCATCAGGTAGTTTTGCACATAATCACGCACCCCATCTTCCAGGGGCAGGAACGGATCGGTATATCCCGCCGCGCGCAGGCGATCAATGCGCGCTTCGGTAAAATATTGATACTTGCCTTCCAGATCCTCCGGCATATCTATCCAGGTAATATGCGGCTCACGCCCCGTGCCGGTCATGACCGCTGTGGCCAGATCGAGAAAGCTGCGCGCCTGTCCGGTGCCGATATTATAAATCCCGGAAACCCGCTCGTGTTCGATAAACCAGCATAATACCGCCGCAGCATCCTTGACGTGGATGAAATCGCGGCTTTGCATTCCGTCGGCTATCCCCTCGCGCCGGCTGCGGAAAAGCTTGACCGTGCCATTATCGCGAAACTGGTTGAAGCTGTGGAATGCCACGCTGGCCATGCGCTGCTTGTGATATTCGTTGGGGCCATAGACATTGAAAAACTTGAAACCGGCCCATTGCGGAGGGGCGTATCCGGCCTCGACCTGCCGCATGACCCATTGATCGAAAAAATGCTTGGAATAGCCATAGGCATTGAGCGGACGCAGATTTTCGATAGATGCATCGTCGTATCCCTGGTCGCCTGAACCGTAGGTTGCAGCCGAACTGGCGTAGAAGAATGGCACGCCTCTATCGGCGCACCAGCTCCACAGAAATTGCGAATGGCGGATATTGTGATCCAGTAAGCGGCCCCAGTCCTGTTCGGTAGTAGCGCTGATCGCGCCCATATGCACAATCGCGTTGACCTCGCCGGTGGCGTGTTCCAGCCAGCTGGGTAATTCATTTTTATCGAAATAGTTGGCGTAGCGCCTGTGGCACAAATTCTGCCATTGTTCGGGGTGCGTCATGCTGTCTACGATCACCAGATCGTCGCGTCCAAGGACGTTGAGCCGCCACGCGACCATGCTGCCTATCATGCCTCCACCGCCGGTAATTACGATCATGCGGTTACCTCTGTAGTGAGATTGCGTTTTCAACTATCGGCAAAAGCGCCGGTAATCCGTGCGGGAAAGATGAGTTCATAGGCCGGTAAGATAACGAAAGGCGCTGATCAGGTGCCAGCGCAGGTGTTTGATGCTGCGATGGCTGGCCCTGCGCGCGTCGTGTACTATCGACCATCCCGGCACCAGCAGCACCAGCCAGCCGGCGTGCTGCAAGCGCCGGCAAATATCGGCATCTTCCATATACATAAAAAAGCGTTCGTCAAACCCCTGAACTTCGGCAAAAGCTTCACGGCGAAATATAACAAATATGCCGGCCACCCAATCGACGGCAACCGGGCTCAAATTCGGGCAATAATCGAGTTTGCCGCGGAAACCGAATACGCTCCAGAATCCGAGTACGCGACGGATGAGCCGCAACACGGTAGGGAACCTGCGGGCATTATCTTCCTCTCCCCCTTGCGGCGACAACACGGTCGGCGCGCAGGCGCCAATGTTGCTGTCAGCAAAAGAGGCCAGTAAAGCGCCCGGATCAGACAGCGGCAAACGCACGTCCGGATTGACAATCGCAAAATAGCGGCCCTGAGCCAGCGCAAATGCCGCATTATGATTCGCGCCGAAGCCCTTGGGCGTATGGTTTCTCACTACACGCAACGGCAAATCGGTCAGTTCCGACAGAAAATCGTCCCTTTCCGGCAGGTTCAAAGTCAAAATAATCTCAAAATCCGTTATCTGCAGCGCACGCATATCTGTAAGCAAGCGCCGAACCAGGTCGCCTTGTTCGTGACTGATTATCGAGAATGAAATAAACACGGCAACTCTTCAGCTCACAGGGTCTGTATTGGGTAATATGTCATTAAGCTTAACCATTCGTGATAATAACCGAGTCATCAGCGCCATGCATTTAATAGTATGAATACGCCCGCTCCGGCGGCAAACGCAGCAATCTGCTTCAGCTCTTCCAGCGGCAATAAGGCGCCTGCGGCATCGCCATGCGCCAGCACCGCAGCAGAGACGATCAGCGCGCCACCCGTCAGGCCGCTTACGGAACTGCGCCGGTTACGGCGCAGTTCCGTGGATAAGGTATCCAGGCTACGGTTGTTGTGACGGGTTTCCGCATGGCTATTGTTCGCTACGTGCGTCAGGGCATGATGAATCAATCCGGGTACTTCCGGCCATTGCTGCGCCCATTCCGGCAAATGCCCGCGTACTTTATGGTAGACCGCCTGAGGCCCCACCTGCGCCTTGAACCAGTTTTCCAGAAACGGCTTCGCGGTTTTCCAAAGATCGAGCTCGGGGTAAAGGTCGCGCCCGAGTCCTTCGATATTCAACAATGTTTTCTGTAACAGCACCAACTGCGGTTGCACTTCCATATCAAAACGCCGGGCGACCTGAAACAGTCGTAACAGCAAATGACCGTAGGATATTTCCTTTAGCGGCTTTTCAAAAATCGGTTCGCAAACGCTGCGGATCGCGGATTCGAATTCTTCGACGCGCGTGCTCGGCGGCACCCATCCCGATTCGATATGCATTTCCGCTACCCGGCGATAATCGCGATTGAAAAAAGCGCGGAAATTTTCGGCCACGTAATGCTGATCCTGACGCGAAATACTACCGACGATACCGAAATCTATCGCGATGTATTTAGACCCCGGAGCAACGAAAATGTTCCCCGGATGCATGTCTGCATGGAAAAAATTATCGCGAAAAACCTGGGTAAAAAATATCTCGACTCCGCGTTCGGCCAAAAGCTTCAAGTTTACCCCTTCACGTTTCAGCTGTGCGACATCGCCGACCGGAATACCGCTGACGCGCTCCATGACCATGATCGGTTGGCGCGTATATTCCCAGTGCACCTTGGGGATATAGAGCATCTCGGAGTCGATAAAGCGCCGGCGGATTTCGGATGCGTTGGCCGCCTCGCGCACCATGTCCAGCTCATCCAGCAGGGTTTTCTCGAATTCGGCCACTACCTCGACCGGCCGCAGACGCTTCGCGTCCGGCCAAAAACGCCAGGCCAGGCCAGCCAGCTCATAGAGCACGCCGATGTCGGAACGGATGCGCTTCTCCACGCCGGGCCGCAGCACCTTGACGACTACCTCCGAACCGTCGCTCAGGCGAGCGGCATGCACCTGCGCGATGGATGCCGACGCCAGCGCCGTTTCTTCGAACGCCTGAAATATTTCGAGTACCGGCTTGCCCAGCGCCTGCTCGATTATCCTGCGCGCATCTTCGCCGGGAAAAGGCGGTACGCGATCCTGCAGTTTGACCAATTCGGAGGCAATATCTTCCGGCAGCAGGTCGCGTCGCGTAGACAGGGTCTGCCCGAATTTGACGAAAATCGGACCCAGCTCTTCCAAAGCCTGCCGGATCCTGACGCCGCGCGCCTCCTGCCGTCCGCGCCGCCAGTATCCGGGCGTCAACGCGGCAAGAAACTGTATCGGAGCCGATAATCGCGTGGAAAACAGCATTTCGTCCAGCCCGTGCCGGATCAACACTCTCTGAATATGTAACAAACGGGCAAGTACTCTCGGACGCATCAGTTCATTTTCCGTAAACTATGATTGGAGTTTGGTTGGCTCGAACCGTGTTGCCTGCATGGCTTGCCGCTATTCGGTCGAAAGGGACGTTGCCCTGCAGCCATTCATAGGCGTTTGGGCTGCGCTCCGCACTTCGCGCGTCTCTGTTTATCCATACGAATTTATCCCACATTCCCTGCCGGAACGGCGAGCATGTTTTTTTTCGGAATAGGCCGGCTTTCATGCGCATCAAACTGCCGCGTCCGTTGTGCTGGAGTAGCGCGCATTCTTTCGTGCCTGTAATTGCTGTATGCGTGCTTCCAGCCGTTCCACATCGGCGCGTAACTCATCGACCTGCGCACAATACACTTCCATTTCGCCGGAAGACGGTAAATGGCGGCTTTCTTCCTGCAGGTATTCCCCGACATCCACATGCATTGTGGATAACGCATCCCTCGCCCAGGCTTTGCCGGAACGCAGGCTTTCGAACAGGCTTTCGGACAGACTCCGCCCAACCAGATCCGAAGACTGCCTTTCCCAATCGATCTCCAGTTGGGATAACAGCGATTGCAGGCGTTTGGCGGTATCGGCATTGCCAGAAATTCTGATATCGCCGGAAAACAGGATTTCCGGGGCGGAGGGATTCAGCATCATGCGCATGAACGCCATCGGTGAGCCGCTGATCACCGCATCGGGTTCGCAGGCAAGCTTATCGTAAAAGCTCAGGCCGGTCAGTGTCGGACATACTGACACCGACGGCCCCAGTGGGGCGAGTTCGAGTCTGATGATCTTGCCGGCAATCGGCGTCAAGTATTTTATATTTTCGGGATTACGCGCCAGCAGACGCGCCGCCGCGTCTTCCACCAGCGCCCAGAACCCCTGCGGCAATGTAATAGGCGAGGCGTCCTTTTCCATAAATCAGAGTTTATAGCCGCGATGAACCGCTACAACGCCATGGGTCAGATTGAAATACTCGCATCGTTCGAAACCGGCGGTCGCCATCATCTGCTTCAGAGTTTCCTGATTGGGGTGCATGCGGATGGATTCCGCAAGATAGCGGTAGCTTTCAGCATCGTTGGCTACCAGCTTTCCCATCAGCGGCAAGAACTTGAAGGAGTAAAAGTCATAGGTTTTTTTCAGAAGGGAACCCTGCACTTCGGAAAATTCGAGAATAATCGCCCGCCCGCCCGGCTTCAGCACATTGAAAATGGAACGTAATGCTTCCTCCTTATGCGTCACATTACGTAATCCGAACGCGATGCAGACGCAATCGAACTGATTATCGGCGAACGGCAGCTTTTCCGCATCGATCTGGGCATATTGCACGTTGCCGCTTATGCCCTGATCCAGTAGCCTGTCGCGTCCGCGGCTGAGCATGGCGGCATTGATATCGGACAACACCACCTGCCCGGCGTCTCCGACGCGTTTTTGAAACAGCAGCGTCATATCCCCGGTTCCACCTGCAAGATCAAGTACTTTTTCGCCGTAACGAACATGACTCAATTGCAGCGCGATACGCTTCCATATGCGATGTATGCCCATGGACATCAGGTCGTTCATTACATCGTATTTGTTCGCTACGGAATCGAATACGTTTTTTACCAGCTTCGCCTTGTCTTCCGCAGCTACTTCGCGGAAACCGAAATGTGTTTTGTCTTCAGCCATGCAGTAATCTCGTTATTAGTGTGTTCGGCATCCCGGCTTTACGCCTGTTGACGCTCATATCCCGCTTCTTTCAGCTTGTGCAGATACTCGCCCCAGCGTTCGCGCTGATGGACGCAAAGATCATAAAGCGTTTCCCAGGTATAAATCCCGGTATTGTGTCCGTCGCTGAAGGTTGGGCAAATTCCATAACCGCCTACCGGCCGAATTGCGTTAATACTGACCTGTTCCTTGCCTGTCTGCAATACTTCCTGTCCCGGACCGTGTCCGCACACTTCCGCGGAGGGCGAGTAAACGCGCAAATATTCACACGGTAATTGAAAAATCCTGCCGTCATCGTAGACCAGCTCGAGCGTACGCCGGATTTGATGCAGCTTGATTTCCAATGGCGCCGGCGCAGTCATAAGCGTCACAGAATATAGCGGCTCAGGTCTTCGTCCTGCGCCAGTTCGTTGAGATAGCGATTAACGTATTCGGCATCAATCACCACTTTTTCACCGGCATGATCGACCGCTTCGAACGACAGTGTTTCCAGCAAGCGCTCGAGTACCGTATGCAGACGGCGCGCGCCGATATTTTCAGTGCGTTCGTTCACTTCAAATCCGATTTCGGCGATACGCCGCACGCCTTCCTCGCTGAACGCCAGTTCCACGCCTTCGGTTGCCATCAGTGCAACGTACTGTTCGGTTAGCGATGAGTCCGGTTCGGTCAGAATACGCACGAAATCGTCGGCCAGCAATGCTTCGAGCTCCACGCGTATCGGGAAGCGTCCCTGCATTTCGGGGATCAGATCCGAAGGCTTGGACAAATGAAACGCGCCGGAAGCGATAAAAAGGATATGGTCGGTGCGTATCATGCCGAACTTGGTGCTGACGGTGCAGCCTTCGACCAGCGGCAACAGATCACGCTGTACGCCTTCGCGCGAAATATCCGGCCCGCCGTAATCGGAGCGCTTGCAGATCTTGTCGATCTCATCGATAAATACGATGCCGTTCTGCTCGACCGAAACCACCGCGCGCTGCTTGATATCGTCTTCATCAACCAGGCGCGCCGCTTCTTCTTCGCGCAACGCCTTCAGCGCATCTTTTACGCGCAGTTTGCGGGTCTGGCGTTTGGCGTTGCCCATGTTCTGCAGCAGGCTTTGCAACTGGCTGCTCATTTCTTCCATACCCGGCGGCGCCATGATTTCGACGCCGACAGCGGCGGCTTGCAGCTCGATTTCGATTTCCTTGTCGTCCAGTTCGCCATCACGCAGTTTACGGCGAAACTTCTGGCGCGTACCGGATTCGACATCCGCTTCCGCCCAGGTATCGCTGCCCGGCAACAATGCGTTCAATACCGTTTCTTCGGCCGCCGCTACGGCAGCCGATTGTACGCGCAGCATTTCCGCCTGACGCAACTGCTTGACGGCCACATCGATCAAGTCGCGGATAATGGATTCGACATCGCGTCCGACATAACCGACTTCTGTGAACTTGGTCGCCTCCACCTTGATAAAGGGTGCTTGCGCCAGACGCGCCAGACGGCGTGCGATTTCGGTTTTACCAACGCCGGTAGGACCTATCATCAAAATATTTTTCGGCGTGATTTCCTCGCGTAGCCCAGGTTCCACCTGTCCGCGTCTCCAGCGATTGCGCAATGCGATCGCAACCGCACGTTTGGCGGCGGACTGGCCGACGATGTGCTTGTCGAGCTCCTGGACTATTTCTTTTGGCGTCATCTGTGTCATGGGGGTCGGTTAACTTGTGGTCTGAGCGAGGTCTGTGTCCAGTTCTTCTATGGTCAGACTGTGATTGGTATAAATACAAATATCTGCGGCGATATGCAGGGCCTTCTCGACTATTTCGCTGGCTGTCAGCGTGGAGTTTTCCAGCAGCGCGCGCGCCGCCGACTGTGCAAAAGGGCCGCCGGAGCCAATGGCAATCAAGCCGTTTTCCGGTTCGATTACGTCTCCGGTGCCCGAAATAATCAGCGACGACTTGCTGTCGGCAACCGCCAGTAATGCCTCCAGCCGGCGTAACGCGCGATCTGTGCGCCAATCCTTGACCAGTTCCACCGCTGCGCGCGTCAAGTTTCCGCGCTGCTTTTCCAACTGCCCTTCGAAACGTTCGAACAGCGTAAAAGCATCGGCGGTCGCGCCGGCAAACCCGGCGATTACCTGTCCATGATAAAGCCTGCGCACCTTGCGCGCATTTCCCTTCATCACCGTGTTGCCCAGTGTAACCTGACCGTCGCCGCCGATAACGACGCTATTGCCCCGGCGTACCGAGACGATGGTTGTACCGTGAAATGTTTCCACACAAAACTCGCGTCTAAAAGGAGTGAAATTCTACACAATTTTCCGCAACAAATCCGTTCTTTGTTAATTCATGCGCTTGTTCAATTGTTGCGCAATTGCTGTAATGTTCATGTAGGGTGCGACACCGATCTGTAGCCAACCCAGAAAGCGAAGTCATGAACCAGCACAAGTTTATCCACGATATCCCGAATACACGCAAGCCGCGTGACGGAAAACCCGGGTTCGCACTCATCGTGATTGTCGGATTGATCACTGCCGGTTTGGTTTATTTGAAAACGCAAAGAGATTATCAGCAGGCGCTGCAAAACTACCGTAATTTGTCGAAGATAGAGCGATTCAAATAGCGCGGCAGTTTGGCGGTCGTCAGAGAAATTTGACCGGAGAGAATTTTTGGGCGCGTGGGTATTTTGTTTCGACGGTAGGTTTAGACGAAGCGACGGTGAGGGCCTATATTCGTAAGCAGGAGCAAGATGATGAACGTTATGAGCAGATGAGGTTAGGGGGTTATAGGTACAGCCGCCTTGGGCGACTCATGATTTTCTAGCGCTTTTGAGGCGCTCACCTAATAAGCCCCCGGTTTTGCCGGGGGTAATTTAACTGGTCATGGGTGGAATAGAGGCGTTCGTCGGCGATGGTGCGCTGAAGGAAAAGCCGGAGCGGGTCGTCGGTTTGTTTTACCGTTACAATCTCACCAGCTCGCTATGGATCAGCGCCGACTACCGGTTTATTGGAAATCCCGGCTACAACGCCAACCGCGGCCCGGTCAATATTTTCAGCGTACGCGCGCACGCAGAGTTTTAAGACGGCTATTTAAATCCTTTGGCTAATTTATCCAGCAGGTTGCGGCGCCGTATTTTGAAGCGAATCCAGTGTTCCAGCCGGTCGATAAGGCTGCGCCCGATGTAGCGCCGCCGCACCAGATATTCTTCTTCCATGGCTGCCAGGCGGTTGCTGGTCGGCAGACCGCCTTCATGCACGCGCAACGCGGCCAGCGGCGGTTCGTCGATTACAGCAGGGTCGCCTCGTAGCGCCAGTTTGAGCCATAGATCATAGCCTTGTGCAAATTTTAGGGATTCGTCGAATCCGCCTGCCTGCTCCATCCAGTCGCGCCGGACAAAGATGGCCGGATGAGGAATAAAGTTTTCACGCAGCAGGCCTTTGCGGGAGTAAGGGAGAGCGGTAACGCCGTCCGCCAATTGCCGTCCGCCGATATCGTATACGATACGTCCGAATGCCCAGCCGGTAGCGTCCGAAAATGAGCCTGCTACGCGGCTGAGCGCGTCAGGCGCAAGATAATAATGATCATAGCGCAGATGAGCGACCACATCGCCGCTGGCTACGCGGCCGCCTTCGTTCATGGCGTGCGCAACGCCACCGCGTATGTTATGCAGGACATGCACTTCGCGAGGGATGGCCGCGATGCGCTCGAGCGTGCCGTCAGTCGAACCGCCATCCACAAAAATGTATTCTATTTCCGGGTAATCCTGTGCAAGCACCGATGCTATGGATTGCTCGAGATAAGATTCGCTGTTCCATGTACAGGTAATGATGGATATTTTCATTGCGAATCAACTATGTTAGACGCCATGCGCGATAGTGCGCATGGTGGGGCCGAGCCGCCGTCATATATGGCGGCGCCCGGTGTTAAAGCGTTTTCATGATCTGACATCTCGATAACTTCCATGAGCTGCTTTGCGCTAAGCATAGTTGTTTATTGAATAAGTCGCTTCGAATAAAAGCCGGTAACTATTCAGCTACGGGCATTGGATCTGGGGCGAAGGCTGTCGAGACACGCCGTAATCCTTGCCTTCGACTATGCTCAGGACACGCCTGTCATAGTCGGTTTCGCCATAATTTCCCCCAGCCCTTAACCCAGCGTCAAACTCGATGATACTGAGTCGTTACAAAGATCGTAATTATTCTGTGACCGGTTTTGGGGCTGCGGAACAAGCCGTCTTTCCCTGAATGCGGTTTTTCCGGAAACCTTTCCTGATGGGACGCAGCGTTGGTAAATCGGCAAACTTTTAACGGCACTGGCCTCTTCAAATGCAGGGTCTTACTTCCGCGCAGCCTGATGGTACGCAATAACTTCATGAATAAATGGTCATATTATGTGTAATATTTTCGGTAGATTCAAGGCGAAGCAGGACGCGGTTACCGCGCTAATTTAAATGCATGTACGGTTTCGGCCAGAACATTACTCTGTTCTTCCAGGCTTTCGGCTGCTGCCGTTGCTTGTTCGACCAGCGCTGCGTTTTGCTGAGTCGCTTCATCCATTAACGAAATAGCGTGATTGACTTGCTCAATACCGGATGATTGTTCGCGGCTGGCCGCGGTTATCTTGCCCATAATATCGGTTACATATTTAATCGAATCCACTATCTCGTCCATGGTCGAACCAGCCTCATTGACCAGTTTGGATCCTGATTCCACCTTGCCGACCGATTCATCGATCAGCGCCTTGATTTCGCGCGCGGCAGTGGCGCTGCGTTGCGCCAGACTCCTGACTTCGCTGGCGACGACCGCGAATCCGCGCCCCTGTTCGCCGGCACGCGCCGCTTCCACCGCCGCATTGAGCGCCAGAATGTTGGTCTGAAAGGCAATGCCGTCGATGATGCCGATGATGTCGGCGATTTTCTTTGATGAGCTGGAAATTTCATCCATGGTCGCCACCGCCTGCTTGACGATAACCCCGCCCTTGACGGCGACATCCGATGCACCCGCCGCCAGCCGATTGGCCTGTTCCGCGTTATCGGCATTTTGTTTTACCGTGCCGGTCAGCTGCTCCATTGAGGCTGCTGTTTCCTCCAGGCTGGCCGCCTGCTGCTCGGTGCGGCCGGAAAGATCGTTATTGCCTACCGCAATTTCTTTGGATGCGGAATGAATGGACTCGGTCGCATCGCGAATCTGGTTGATAATTGCGGTAAGCTTTTCCGTCGTTTTGTTCAAGTCATTTTTCAATAGGCCGAACATTCCCGAGTATTCCCTGGATATTTGTTTGGTCAGGTCGCCATTTCCCATGGCTTCAAGCACATGCATGACTTCCTGTACCGGACCGATGACGATATCCAGGGTCGCGTTGACGCCTTCGATAATTTTGCGGAAGTTTCCGTGGTGTCTACTCGCGTCGGCGCGTGTTTCGAGGCGCCCTTCTATGGCCGCCTGCGACAGTTTGCGGGTATCTGCCAATAGCGTGTCGATTGCGTCGATAGCGATGTTGAGGTTGTTCTTTATGTTATTGAAATCACCGTTATATTGGGCGGTAATTTTGGGAGGGATATCGCCATGTGCGATTCTGTTCACGTAATCGGCGGCTACGTCCAGCGGCCCGATGACTGCATCAAGGGTTTCGTTGACGCCATCAATCACCTTGCGGAAATCCCCCCGGTGTTTTTCCGCATCAGCGCGTGTGGATAATTTGCCTTCCACTGCGGCACTCGAAAGCAGTTTTGCATCGGCAATCAAGGCTTGCACCGAAGTGACGGCGGCGTTCAGTCCGTTTTTGAGCTGATTGAATTCAGGGTCATATTGATCGCGGTTGATGGGCGGCATCTCGCCGCGCTCCAGCTTGTCCATCGCTTCGGTCATAATGCCGACCGGTCGCAGGATGCTGCGCACAACAGACCAGCCGAACATCAGGAATACCGAGAACATCGCCAATACCGCGCCGCGCATTGTGTATTCCGTGACTTGCAGCGTATGAATGCGTTTATCCAGACTGACGACCAGCGCGTCCAAGAGTTTTGCCGTAAATACAAACTGCTGATCTATGGTTGCCGTCAGTCTCTCGTAATATTCATCGCTCGAAATTTCCGGTGTTTCACTATGAACAATTTTTTCCTGTACAAGTGCGATGGTAGCACGACCGCTCGCAAGCAAGTCTTTTATTTCAGTTTTCAATGCATGGTCTTCGGCGGCTTTCTGCAGGTTTTCCTCGATCAAAGCCAGGTTTTTCGATGCATCTTCCGCCTTAATACGTATTTGCATGCGATTTTCAGGCGGAATATTTTTTTGCGTGAGGACCATGCTTCCCAGTGCGCGCAATTGACCGAGCACTTCAGTCGATTGCGGCATGCGATGGAGGCCGGACAGCATCAGGTAATAAGAATCCACGTTGGGGTCCAGCGATAGTCCCGAATCATCTGCCAGCTTGCGGTTGAATTTGAAAACCGCTTCGATCAGTTCACTGTGGCGTGCGAAACTTTCCTTAGGGGAAAGGCCGGCTGCTGCCGTAGCCAGTTTTTCCCAATCTCCCCGTAAGGTTTTCCAGGTGCTGGTCATTTCCAGAACGGAAAGCTTTGCGTCGGTGGCATCAATTACCTTGATTTGTTGATTAATTTGCTCCCGCTTGCTTTCCCATTTATCGATTGAGGCTTTGCCGCCCGACAAGGCTATCGCTGAAAGCCCTCGGTGCTGTTGCAGTAACTGCATCAGTTGAATGGTGTCGCGCGCGTATTCCACGCCCAGTTTTTCCTTTTCCGCAAATGCGATCTCGCCGCTCGATCGCAACGAGAGCATCCACTGCGGCGCAGCAAAATTCAAGACTGACAAGACCGCTAATATGACGAACTTTTGCGACAGCTTCAGATTTTTCCGCGAGAACATGTTAAAGACCTCTGTTTTGGGTGGCATGGAAGCGGAACTTCGTTTCTCTGTACCGGGGCTGGTCGACTTTACAGCAATGCACGGATTTTATTCTACCGTTAAGTTCAAGCAAAATCTTGTGTTGTCGACGAAAGATCAAGCACACCTCGGGGCGGTTGATCATCGCGGAAGTAGAAAAGATAAGGGGTCCACGAAAGGCACAAAAATTGGCTGGGGATTGTTGTACAGAGAAGACGCATATGCTGAACTGCAGGGGGCAATTCCGTTAAGTTACGCGAGGTAAAGCAGTTCGCGGTGAGCCCTTCGACTTTCTTCGGCTACGCTCAGGGCAAGCCGCTCAGGAGAGCCTTGTCGAACCGCGAATGGCTTCATCGTCTGTTTTTCCGTTCGCCCTTCGACAAGCTCAGGACGAACGGAAAAGCTCTTATCCTAACGACATTGGGGTGCTCGTCACAACGGTTGCTATTCGAAAGCAACCGTTGAATAATCATGTCATGAATTTTTTCGTGTTTTTCGTGGACAGTGTCTTAAGCTCAGTGTGCCAGTTTGAATGCGCGCACGGCGCCGGCAAGCGTGTTGCTTTGTTCTTCCAGGCTTTCGGCTGCCGCCGTTGCTTGTTCGACCAGCGCCGCGTTCTGTTGCGTCGCCTCATCCATTAACGAAATCGCTTGATTCACTTGTTCGATTCCTGAAGATTGTTCGCGGCTGGCTTCGGTTATCTCACCCATGATATCGGTCACATGCTTGATGGAGGCGACGATCTCTTCCATCGTCGACCCCGCTTCGTCAACCAGCCTGGCGCCGGATTCGACCTTGCCGACCGACTCATCGATCAGCGCCTTGATTTCGCGCGCGGCAGTGGCGCTGCGTTGCGCCAGATTTCTGACTTCGCTGGCGACGACGGCGAATCCACGCCCCTGTTCGCCGGCGCGCGCCGCCTCCACTGCCGCATTGAGCGCCAGTATGTTGGTCTGGAAGGCAATGCCGTCGATGATGCCGATGATGTCGGCGATCTTCTTCGAAGAGGTGGAGATTTCATTCATGGTCGCTACCGCCTGTTTGACGATTTTGCCGCCTTTAACCGCCACATCGGATGCGCCCAGCGCCAGTTGGTTGGCTTGCTGCGCATTATCGGCGTTTTGTTTTACCGTGCCGGTCAGTTCCTCCATGGACGCCGCCGTTTCTTGCAGGCTGGCCGCCTGCTGCTCGGTGCGCCCTGAAAGATCGTTGTTGCCCATCGCTATCTCTCTGGATGCGGTATGGATGGAATCGGTCGCGTCGCGAATCTGGCCGATTATCGCGGTGAGCTTTTCTGCCGTCTGATTCGAGTCTTCCTTTAGTTGACCGAACATGCCGGAATACTCTTTGGTAATCCTGCTGGTCAGGTCGCCCTGGGCGAGCGCTTCCAGCACGCGCACAACCTCGTTGAGTCCTTCAGAACTGACCTCCATCAAGCGGTTGATATTGATCGACAGCTGTTTGATAAAGCCTTCTTTGCCGCCAAGCGTAATACGTTTGTTGAAATCGCCCTCGACAGCCGCCTGGACGATGCTGTCGACTTCGCGTTCTATGGCCTGTTCCGCGGTAAAGTCTATCCAGCCGGCGGCAATGCCCAGACGTTCTCCTTTGTCGTTGATTACCGGCGACATGGCGATTCTGAAGGAGCGCGGCCCTACCGTGATGGTCGAAGTGGCCGGATTGCTCAGCTTTTTAAGAAGGTTGCGTTGATGTGCGGGATTGCGGTGGAATATGTCTATGTTTTTGCCCAGCAGCCGGGTCGCGTCGAAATCCGGGTAAATGGTTCGCAAATCCTGTTCGGCCATCTTGAACATTTCGATTTGCGCGTTGTTCAGATAAACGATGTTGGCCTCGTTATCGGTAATCATGGTGCTGGCTGCCGAACCGTCCAGCGCAAATTTGATGCGGTCGGTGACATTTGCATGGCGTTTTGCCTTGGTCATCGTGCAATCGAGCTGCCCCTGCATTTCCTTGATGCGTTCCAGCAGCAGGTCGATTTCATTGTCGCCCTGAATTTCGATGTTGTTGCGGTAACTGCCTTCCGAAATTTTGATCAGGACCGTCGCCATCAAGTTGAATCGCGATCCCAGCCACAATCTCAGCAGTGCTCCCAGCGAAACTGTCGCGACAAAGCTTGCGCATATAAACCCCAGCAGCAATTTTAAATCGAAATCGCGCGCGGCCTGATCGGTATCCTCCGCAAGGGAGAAGGCGAAATAAGCGATCAGGGCCAGAATGACTGCGTTTATTGTAATTTCTATCAGGATGCGCGCCTGCACCGAAAGATCGGCCAGCTTGTAAGGAATGGAGCGAATCCCGGTAGGTTCTACCCTGCCGCGATTCAAGCGGATGCCCTTGGCTTTTCCTTCTCTTATCCGCCGGTAAAGCTCTTCCGCCGTCTTGACTTGCGCGCGCGTGGGTTTGGTGCGCACCGATATGTATCCGACTATCTTCCCATTTTCGCGTTTCGGGGAAGCGAAGGCATGCACCCAGTAAAAATCGCCGTTTTTACAACGGTTTTTTACCAGACCGGTCCAGGATTGGCCTTGTTTCAGCGTTTGCCACAAGTCGGCGAAACCCGCTTCCGGCATATCGGGATGGCGCACGATATTATGCGCCTTTCCCATCAATTCGTTTTCGGAAAAGCCGCTGATCTTGAGAAAATCATCATTGACATAGGTAATGACGCCTTTTAAATCGGTTTCCGAGATGATGGTGGTGCCTTCGGGAACGAGGTGTTCGTGTTGTGTAACGGGCTGGTTGTTTCTCATATTCCTGTGCCATCTAATTGGGGGCCCCAAATGAGTCATTTATATACTAATTAATCAGCTACCCGGTTTATAGGGGCTGCGGGTAAGGCTGTCGAAACACGCGGAGCGAGCCTATCTTTCGTTACGCAGTGGATTCATTTCTTGCGGCTACGCTTTTGGGGCAGGCCATGGAGGAACCTCCTCCATGGCATCTCAGCGCCATAGATGGACGGTCTTGCCAACCTCGCCCGCGCAGCCCTTGTGCAGCTTCAGACTCGATGGTTATGAAATGGTTGTTTTTTAAAACGATCATACGGTATGTATTTGTTATTATTATATGAATGAAAATTAACCTTTATTTTATGGTGGGATTGTAGTCTATCATGCACTAACGCGCCAAGTGTGCGTACGCCTCCAGGGTTTGTATGCGCATATCGAACACGGACCCTCCCACTGTAAAATGATATAGGCTATGCCATCGTCTTTTGGTGATATCGATCAATTCCTGTACCGGATCGTCAAAAAAACAGCCTATGCCCGTGCCTCCGTATCCGGCTGCCACGGCTTCAAGATACAGGATCTGGCCGATTACGCCGCATTCCCAGTACAACTGGCGGTAGGCCCACGGCGCTGCTTGCAGCGCCGGTTCGAACTCGGCAATCATGCCGAGACTGAAGCAGCTGTCGGCGGCAATGGCCTGATGGCATGACAGGCGTTTGGCGGTATTTTTCGCGTTGGCCGCTACCAGCCTGAAAAAGTTCAGCGTTTCCGGGCAGTTGTCCGGTTTATTCCATTCGAATTCCGCTCGTAACCCGGTGCGGAGCTCCGTCGGCGCGTCGTCCGAGCGGCAAAACAGATAAAGTCCCGGCGCCAGATCCTTGACACGATGCACGAACAATATCAGGTGTACGCGCGGCGCCCATGGCCAGGTTTGAAACGGCGGGCCGTCGCGATAGGGCAGCGTGGCGTCCAGCATGCGGTACAGCTGTGCGCTGGAGATTTGAGTTTTACCGTCGTAGGCTTGCGCGCTGCGCCGATTTCGGATGACTGCTGCGGCCGGTTCAAGACTGATCAATGGCAAACGCGGCTGTGCCGCCGTTGTCTTATAGCGGGAGGCGGCTGTGCGCGGTTTTTCGGTGGCGCGGCTGACCGCTTCGATGGCGGGCCAGCGAATATGTTCGCTGCCGAGCGCGTCTGCCGTCCCCCTCCAAAGTCCCGCGCCCAGCGCTTGAATCAGGCGGTCCACGCGGATATGTCCCTGCTGTATCGGCGTATCCGTCGACGCAGGAAAGGGAATAAGCCGGCAGATCATGTCCGGCGTTTCCCGTTCGCCGTCGATAAAGTCGGCGCTGCGCGTCAACCCCAGAATAGCGGCGATATCGTCATCGCTCCATTCTTCCAGCATTTGCGCATGCCAGCCGTGCACTGCCGCAGCATATTGCAACGCGGCGTAGGCATGACCTGCATCATGCTGGCAGTAGCGGAATGCCCTGACGCCGTACTTCCAGGCTTCGCGCCAGTGCACCGAACTGAAGGCGATCAGCAGGCCGGTAAACGGAGCTTCGACTTCACAGCGCAGTTCCAAAGCGTGTTCATGAACCGCATAGTGGTACAGGCCGGATTTGAAATCAGCCATACCCGATATAAGGATATAAACCTCGGTAGGATGCAGATTGCCGCTGGAAGGGTTGCAGCGCAACGACCAGCGCTCGCCGCCGTATTGCTTCCATGCCGCCAGACCGAAACTATATTGCAGCAATGTCGACAAAGTCGACAAATTGATGTCCGCGCTTTGTTCGGGTGTCTGAAACAGCTCCTGGTAGCTGGGCGCAAGCGGCGTTTCCTGCAACGGCAGTTCGACCAGCGGCGCGCCGGAAAAGCGCCGAAACGGGTTGGGCTGGCAGGTCCAGTCCAGAAATTCCGGACCTGGGGCATAGGCGTCGAAATGATGCTTGCTTGCGTCGTGATAAGCGTAAACTTGTTGTAAAGCGTCATTCATGGTTGGTGTGCCTCATTGGACAAGAGGAAAGCTGGTTGTGATATGTTGTTTTTTCAGTAGCTTGACTCTATCTGGAGTAACTTGGCAAACTTTCTGCCAGCGGGCGATAAGCTTAGGCTTGCGGCGTATTACGTCAGGGCGCGGCGTTTCTGGGATGTTTTTCCGCAAGCGGCATAAGTTTGACGGAACCGAAAGTTTGTCGAGAATAGTATATTTTATGCATTAAACGCGCCAATTGCTGGCTATCTGATGCGGACGATTGCACTACTCCTGTAGTCCGATCCGTTAGGGAACTTGCATCAGCGATTGCTTATGTCAACCGCATGCGCTCGGATTAAGCCGTTAACCGTTTTGAGAGGAAATTCTGGATAACGGCAAACCGGATCAGGCCGCCGGCTTGCCCAAGGATGGGCGCGACCGGATGTCGTAGCCATGAAACATCCCGGCCTTGAAGCTTTCAGCCATATGTTCGGCGCGGGCGATGGCGTGTTCGGCAGCTTCCGCCGGCAGCGTTTCCAGGGCCGTTTTTCGAAACAGGTTCAGCCAGCTTTCGAAAAGCTCCGGACGTAGCGGCAGGCGGGCATGCAGAGGGTAGGGGGTGCCCTGGTAGCGGTCAGTTTGCAGCAGCGTGCGCGACCAGAAGTTTTCTACCACGCGATGGTGAGCGTCCCAGTCATCAATTACGGATTCGAAAATGGCTTGCAGACCGTCATCGGCCGAGGCGCGCTCATAAAAGCGGCGGACCAGTTCGGTAATATGGCGTTCGGTGAGGGTATCGTCTTCTGCATTCATCCTTAATACCTGTGGCGTCGACGGATTCGTCTACTATTCTGTTCGAAGCTGCCGGAGACTATACCCGATGCCAAGGATAATGTTAACTTTATCGAACCGGCGCGCAGCGCCTGGAAATAAATACAATGTTTCCTCGATAGCGATTATCCCTCAACGGCTGTTTTTACTCCCTCAGGCTTGATAAATATGACTGATAATTTGCACCTGACCGCACCGTCCTGCAGCGATGACCACGATCCCGCCGCGTTGCAGGCGGATGTTGCGCGACAACGTATATTCGATGCGGTTGCCCCGCAGGGAGCCGCCGGCGCAAGCGAACGGCTGAATCTGCTGCAAGCGCTGGATCGCGTGCTTGCCGAAGACATTGTCGCCGCCATTGATGTTCCGCCTTACGTCAATTCGGCGATGGACGGTTATGCGCTGCATGCCCATGATCTGCCCGACGGCGGCATGCGCGAGCTGCGCATAGCGGGCGCCAGTTTCGCCGGACATCCGTTTAATGGCGTCTGCGGCAGCGGCGAGTGTGTGCGGATCATGACCGGCGCGGTGATGCCCTCCGGCGCCGACACCGTGATTCCCAAGGAGCATGCCGAGTGCGTAGACGCTACGGCTATCCGCATTGATGGCCGCACCCGCGCCGGCGAGAATGTCCGCGCAGCCGGAGAAGACATTCGCCGGGGCCAGACCGTGCTGACCGGCGGACGCCGGATCACCTCGGCCGATCTGGGACTGATCGCTTCGCTGGGCATTGCGCAGGTCGCCGTCAAGCGCCGCCTGCGCGTGGCGGTCTTTTCCACGGGCGACGAATTGTGCGCAGTCGGCGCAAGCCTGCAACCCGGCCAGATTCACGACAGCAACCGTTATACGCTGCATGGCCTGCTAACCCGCCAGCATTGCGAAGTCAGCGATCTGGGCGTGGTGCGCGATGATCCGTCCGCGTTGCGCGGCGCCTTGCAATCCGCAGCGCGCGAGCATGACGTCGTCATTACCAGCGGCGGCGTTTCGGTCGGCGAGGCTGATCTGGTACGCCAGGTTTTGGGGGAGTTGGGAGATATCGCTTTCTGGAAGGTCGCGATCAAACCTGGACGGCCGTTGATCTTCGGTCATCTGGGACGGGCCGTATTCTTTGGCCTGCCCGGCAACCCGGTCGCTGTGATGGTGACCTTTAGCCAGTTCGTCCAGCCGGCGTTGCAGCGTCTGGCCGGTGAAACAGCCGAACCGCCGCTGATATTACGCGCGGTGTCCGGCTCGGCTTTGAAAAAACGCGCCGGGCGCACCGAATATCAGCGCGGCATCCTGACCCAGGACAGGGACGGAAAGCTGGTCGTATGCAAGACAGGTGAGCAGGGCTCCGGCATGTTGAGTTCCATGTCGCGTGCGAATTGTTTCATTGTGATGCCTTCCGAACAAACGCGCGTGGAGCCGGGGACCGAAGTCATGGTACAGCCCTTCGCCAGCTGGATGTAAGACCGCGCCCGGCGCGAAGCATGCTTCGTGCAGGGATGAGCGCTTAACTCATCGGCAATATGGGCATGGGCGAGGATTAATGCCGTTGCAGCCCGGTTCCCGGCGTGTTTATGTTGCCGTATCCGGCGGAGGAAACGGCCTTGAGCGGCTGCGGCATTTTCATTAACTGCCGCGCAGCGACGCATCGGGTCATGCCCGGCTTCTACATGCGGAACTGTGCAGCCGCTTCGACCGCGAGCACTTGTTCTTCGACCAGGATAGCATCGAATCGGGCGAGCGCTTTCCTGAACGGCTGCGACAGGGCGTGCGCGAGTCGGCAAGACCCAGCCGGCGTTGCGCTACAGCCTGGACTACGGCGGCGAGTACGCCGGATTTTGGTGGTTCCTGGCGGAAGACAAAACCGCGCTGGAACACGGCAGTCTGGGCCTGCTGCCGGTGCTCGAAGATTAAGTTCTGTCCCTGTTCGGTACCGCCGGGTTTGACGTTACGTGAAGGGCTGGGGCGAGGTTGGCGAGACCGTCTATGGCAGGCAGCCAAAAGTCGAGCCTCCTGGTAAGGATTCACTGCGTGTCTCGACAGCTACCCCTTGACCCAATCCCTGTAGCACGTAGCTCCGTGGCGCGGAACAAGACGAGCGAAGCCGGTCACGGCGCAAAAGCATGCCGGTTCCGGCGCGACATCACACCCCGTTGGTCATATCAATTTACCGATTCACACTCACTGCATAATATTTTATTAAATACATATTAAAGAACTCCCGGTATGCCGGATTGTCTAATATGTTGAAGGTTTACGAGTATGGCGTTGTGCAGATGTGAGGTGTGTCATGCGTGGTAAGTTACTGATTTTATGTTTGTTGTTAGGTTGCTTCCTGGGGCTGGCCGGTATCGCGCAGGCGCAGCGCATCAAGGATCTGGTCAGCGTGGAAGGCATACGCGAAAACCAGTTGACCGGTTACGGTCTGGTGGTGGGGCTGGACGGCACCGGCGACCAGACCACGCAGACGCCGTTTACCACGCAATCCATCAATAATCTGCTCAAGCAATCCGGCGTTTATCTACCGGAAATCAGCAGCACCACCATGCGTCTCAAAAATGTGGCCGCAGTGATGATAACGGCGTCCATGCCTGCTTATGCCCAGATTGGGCAAGCGATCGACGTTACCGTATCCTCCATGGGCAATGCATCCAGTTTGCGCGGAGGAACGCTGGTGATGACGCCGTTGAAGGGCGCGGACGGGCAAATCTACGCGGTGGCTCAGGGCAATGTATTGATAGGCGGTTATGGCGCGAGTCAGGACGGCAACTCGGTAAAGACCAATCAGCTGAATGCCGGCCTGATTTCCGACGGGGCCACCGTAGAACGACTGGTGCCTACCACGCTGGCCGAGGACGGAGTCATGCGCATCGATCTGGGCAACGCCGACTTTACCACCGCGAGCCGTATAGTCAACGCCATCAATCAACATTTCGGCTTGACTACCGCGTTCGCACAGGATGAGAGAGTGATTCTTGTGCGAGTACCCCGGAGCACATCGGATCAGGTTGTTTTTCTCAGCGAAATGGAAAATCTCGACGTAACCCCCGGTCAGATGCCGGCCAAAGTGGTTCTGAATGCGCGTACCGGTTCGGTGGTGATGAACCAGGTGGTCAGACTCGACCCTTGCGCGATTTCGCATGGCGATTTGACCGTGGTGGTCACTTCTACGCCGATTATCAGCCAGCCTGGCGCATTTTCGAACGGCAGGACCGTAGTGCAGCGTCAGACCCAGATAGGCGTTAACAACCAGCCGGGCAAAGTGATGGAACTGGATGGCGGTCCGACTTTGTCTGATGTGGTGGAAGCCTTGAACTCGATAGGCGCGACCCCGCAGGATCTATTGTCCATATTGCAGGTGATGAAGGTAGCCGGTTCCCTGCACGCGAATTTGGAGATAATCTGATCATGGGGGCAGGATTTTTTCAGGCGGTCCTACCGCCTGAGTTTCAGCCCGTCAAACGCTTGAAACGAAGTTTTGCGGCTATCGTCGCGTTATAGCTGATCCGGGGCATTACGCGCTTGCGATCCTTGTCAAGCCGGATGAATACCGAGATACCGATAACCTTCCGCACGCGCTGGATATTATACCCTCTCCGGCACTTATAGATGCAATGATCGCTGAAGCAGGTTTGACGGGCGATTTTCAGCAGGGTTTTCAACGGTATTCCAATCTTCATCTAAATTTGTATTGTCATCAACATAGTCAATACTCCCCGTTCGCGATGCGCCTGCCGGACCATGAACAGTCCTTCGACAGGCTCGGCGCGAACGGGGTAGAGTGTGAGCCCGAAACTGGTTTGTCCAAATCCTCCTGACATTTTAATTTAATAGTAATTAGTGTAACTCTTGTCTTTCCTGCGTTCGGTTCTGATCGTAGCGCTGTTGTTGAATGATTCCATTGCACCCAGAAGCAATTCCTGAAATCCTCCGCTCGGCAGCGCCTGGGCTGACTGCTGTGACCGGGAAGCTTGTTGAACGCCGGTTTCGCGCATGACGCTGGTTTCATCACCATAGCTTTGACCCAGACCGTCCACTTGTGACCAGTTCCTGGTGTAATGCGAAATTGCGCTAACGTTCATGGCTGCACCCTCTGTTGCTGCGGATTCTTCGGTACTGCCTCAACCTCCCAATTCATCCGCTGTATTACAAACCGCTTGTATTACTTATCGGATATTTCGCACCACATTTTAGGCTGTGGCGTCATAAAATATTGTCGGTTCAAGCGCTTCCGATAATGGGTATGCTTCAGCAACTGATGGAAGCATCGGGGCTTGATGTTGGTGAAATCGAATGCGACGGCGCATGGCTATAGCCGCGGTCTACGCTGCCGCCCGGTCAGGAAACAGGGGCGCGGCAACAAAATTGCCGCACGGTTTGACTACGCATGCATGCTCACGTTAGCATGCTGAAAACGCATGGGGGTATAGTGACCGCATTTCTTACACACTTGGGATTAACCGCAGCCTTTTTGCTGCTCGTCGCTCATCTGGTGCGTGGCGTACAGGTGGATGGATGGGGTCCGGCTTTGGTCGGCGCCATAGTCCTCGGCCTGGTGAATGCGTTTGTGAAGCCCGTCATGGTGCTGTTCACGTTGCCGCTGACGATACTCAGTCTCGGATTTTTTCTATTGATTATCAATGCCTTCATGCTGATGCTGGTGGCGTCGATCGTTCCAGGCATCCGTGTGCAGGGCTTCTTGCCCGCGCTGCTCGGCAGTTTGTTGCTGACGGCGCTGAATATCGCCATCGCATCGCATATTCCTTCATAGTTAAAAAATAAATATCTATTCAACCACCCGATTTTCGTTCGTTCCTTATGGCTCCCTTCGGCTATGCTCAGGTCAAGCCGCTCGCGACAGGATTGCGCTCGCCGCCCACAGCAGCGTGTCTGCTGTGGGCAAGCTGCCTGGACCGATGTCGACGCTCGCCATGAACAGAAACAATAGCCGGAATATGCTAATGAGATGAGTTGGCGCGCTTTTTATCCGTTTCTGCGAACTCGCTGTCCTCCGGCTGCCGGCTTTCGCCTTCTTCGGCAGCGGATAGAGCGGGATCGCGAACAACGACTTCAACATCGCGCAACCCATCTATCATCTCTTCATCGACACGGCAAATCTGTACGCCGTCTATGGACGGTACGTCGAACATCGGTTTACGCAGCACATGCTCCAGTATGCTGCGCAGCCCGCGCGCGCCGGTTTCGCGTTCTATCGCTTTCTGCGCAATGCGTTTCAACGCAGCCTCGGTAAATTCCAGTTCTACATTTTCATAGGAAAACAGCTTCTGATACTGGCGCGTCAGCGCATTCTTCGGCTCGGTGAGTATGCTGATCAGGGCTTCTTCGTTTAACGGCTCCAGCGGCGCCAGCACCGGGAAGCGCCCGATGAATTCGGGTATCAAGCCGAAGTGACGCAGATCGCCCGGCTGCGTTTCGTTCAGCAAAGCCTCCAGGTCCGGTTTTTCATCGCTATCGACCGGCTCGGCATGAAAACCTATGCCGCTACGCGAAGGTTTCAAACGCTTGGAAACGTGTTTCTCCAGGCCTGGAAACGCTCCGCCGGCTATGAACAGGATGTTACGGGTATCGAGCGCTACTTCGTCGCCGCCGCCATCGCGTTTTTTACCTTTTTGCGAAACCTTGACGACGGCGCCTTCCACCAGCCGCAACAATGCCTGCTGTACGCCTTCGCCGGAAATATCGCGGGTGTTGGTCGCCATTTCCGGGCTGCGTGCCAGCTTGTCGACTTCATCCAGGTATACGATACCCCATTCGGCGCGGCCGACATTGCCGTCGGCGACTTCGAGCAAGCGTACCAGTATGTTTTCGACATCGTCGCCGACATAACCGGCCTGGGTCAGCGTGGTTGCATCTGCAACCACGAAAGGCACGCCCACGGTTTTAGCCAGCGTGGATGCCATCAGGGTTTTACCTGTTCCGGTCGGGCCGATCAGCAGGATGTTTGATTTCCCCAGTTCGACCTCGTGGTGCAGGTGATTGAAGCCCTGATCGCCGCTTTCATGCTTCAGACGTTTGTAATGGTTGTAGACCGCAACCGACAGTATTTCCTTGGCAAGATGCTGGCCGACGACGTAAGTGTCGAGTATTTCCTTGATTTTAGAGGGCTTCGGTATAGGCCCATGCAGCTCGGTCAAAACGCGCTTGCGCCCCCAGTTGCTGACCACCTGGTCGGCCAGCTTGACGCAGGCTTCGCAAATGGCGCCTTCGGCTCCGGCGATCATCGGCGTCGCCGGTGTTTGCTCTATGCCGCAAAAAGAACAATGGGAATGAACCGAAGTATGTGTTGTTGCGTTCATGATCTTGCTCCCGGTTGTGTTGGTTTTTGTAAACTGCGTATCCAATTTCTGCGGCGGCTTTCCCTGGTGCGATCCTGCAGGATAAGGCGGATCTGCGGCGTCGCTTTTTTCAGCGATACCGTTTTCGCCGTAGTGATCGATTTGCACCAGAGCAAATGAAAGCCCATTTCCGATTCCACTATGCCGCTGATCTGATCCGGCTTCATTTCGAACAGCGCCTTATCCAGTTCGGGATAGAGCTGCCCGCGCACCACTGCGCCGATTTTACCTCCGTCCATCGCAGTCGGACACTCGGAATGTCGAGTAGCAAGTTCCTCGAACATGCGCGGTTTCTGCGCCAGACGTTGTGCAATTTGCTTGATGCGCACCAACGCCTGCTCGCGGCTGTTTTCCGGAAATTGCTCGTTGACGGTAATCAGTATATGCAGAACTTCGCGTTTTTCCGGCTGCACGAAACGCGTCTTGTGTTCGTGGTAAAACAGGCCGATATCGACCTCGCTGATTTCGTCGTCGCCGGCAACAACCTTGTCCAGTACCGTATTGACCCGGCATTGCCGCGCCAGCGCGAGCCGTAGCGTTTCTTCGGTCAAGCCGTTTTCAGCCAGTGCAGCCAGAAATCTATCGTCGTCCTCGTAGCGGGCGCGCACTTCCTGAATGGCGCGCGTGACTTCATCCTCACCGGCCACCACACCGATTGCTTCCCTGGCGCTTAAAATGCGCGATTCGAGTTCGAGCACGCGCGCCGCCTGACGTTCGGCCTGGATGCGTTCTTCATCGCTCAGTTCGGCAGGCGCGCGTTCGAAAAGCTCAAGCGCCGAACGCAGCATGGCATAAGGTAAATCGGCCTGGCCTGGACTTGCGGCCGTCTCGATGCGTGTCTGTTCGAAGCTCATGCAGTTTCCTCCTGCGTATCCTGTTCTTCCAGCGGCAGCAAACTGGCTTCGGGAACCAGCAGCGTATGGCCTGGAAAACGCACGTGGTATAAAACATTTTCGGGGTTGTCGCGCACGACTTTCAGTATTTCTCCTTCCGCGCCGCTGGCTGCGATCACCTCGCCCTTTACCGCCAGCGCATTGCGGCTGCGCACCTTATCCCTGAATTCGAAGCGGCTCGGCGCCCATGGCGCGTCCGCGGGGATCAGTTCTTCGGCGCGGCAGCCGACCATGCGCTGCTCGTTCATAAAGTGCACCGAGTAAATGACCTGATCCTGCAGGAAGGTGCCGACATTGACTACATAACCCACGCTGCCGCGCCGCACCAGAAAGTCGCCTACTTCCATCCCCGGATAAGTGCCGTCGTTGCGGACGTTGCGTATCACGCGAACTTCGGTTCCGTAATCATAGCGTTCCGGTTCCATAATACCCCCGATTACTTCTTGAACAGCCCTTCGATTGGAACAAACGTTGTTTGCGGCTCGTGCATGTGAAACACCTTGAACACTTTTTCCGTCAGCGCGTCGGAGACGACAAAGTCCTGGTAAGCCTGTTCCATTAGCCGTTTATAGACCGCATGCTTCGCTTCTTCATCTTCCGGCATTGTTTCCGCGCCCTGGTTCAGGTAATTATGGAAGCGTTGCAGGATATGCAGACGGTTTACATGCACCACCTTGGGGTCGTATTCGAGCTTGAAATAGTCCAGGAAATCTTCCGCGGATTCGAGGCTTTCAAGGTCTTCTTCAAAATTCATGGTAACTCCTCATATTCAAAACAAACCGCGTTTGCGGGACAAAACCTTCAGCACTTCAGCGGTTTGGGTATAGTATCGTTTTCTTCGGCTATATCCAGCACATCCAGCAACTGCTGAGCTCCCAGACGATTGTTGCTGTCCAGCGCCACCAGTTTTTGCAGCATCGATTTGCCGGTTTCCAGCCGCCCCAAACGCAGTTGCACGAAAGCGGCGGCTTTCAGGCATAATAGATGAAAACGCAGCAGCGTCATCGATTGCGTAATCGCCTGTTCGACATGACCGGTTTGCAAGGCCTGCCAATCCGGCGGAAAACCAAGGTCGCGACCGGTAATGGCCAATACTCTCCGGGATACTTCCAGTGCATCTTCAAGACGATGCTGATAATAATAAAAGCGGTAAAGCGCAACCAAAACGGTCAAGGACTCCGGCTCCAGGGCACAGGCTTCAAGTAAAGGCAACTCTCCACCGTCTTCCGCATAGAGCGCGGATGACTTCAAAATCAAGGCATCTATTTCCGGGTGTTGTGGTTTATCGAAATAGAGATCCTGTCCTTCAAAATCCAGTAAATCCACTTATTTGCTCCTTTATCCCTGACATGGCGTCGCACTCCAGCGCGTCTTGCCCGGAATCGGCGGCGCGGGTATTACGAATGTCGTTCTGAAATTGTCGCTTTTCTTGATTTGCCCTGATAAATCGGCCGGAATCGTATTGCTGGCGGCCTGATTCTTTTTTTCAACAGCTTGTGTATTCATAACGTCATCTCCGATGGGTAACAGGTCATGGTTTCATTCCGTTTGACGGACACTTCAAGTCGGCGGTACAACTTCCAAAGCAGTCCGACATCAGGAATCCGTTTGTAACAAACGACATAGGCGCGTATATCTTTCAACAGGCTTTCGGCCTGTGGCGGCTCCAGTCTGATGCCGATTTTTTGGTAAGCATCGATAACCGCTTGACGGCCGGAGTGCTTCCCTAGAATGAACTCGTGCTCGCGTCCTATGATGGCCGGATCAACCCCCTGATAGTTGAGTTTGTCTTTCAGCATGCCGTCGACGTGGATACCGGCTTCATGGCTGAAAACACGCTTGCCAACCAGGCTTTTGCGCCAGCCGACCGGTTCGCCGGAAGCGCGTTCGACGCAGCCGGAAACGCGGCAGAAATCCTTGAGATCGATCCCAGTTCCAATGCCGTGCAGTTGATGGAGCGCCGCGACTACTTCTTCCAGCGCCGCATTGCCGGCGCGTTCGCCCAAACCATTGACAGTCGTATTTACATGCGACGCGCCGCCCAGAACCGCTGCAAGGGTGTTGGCTGTCGCCAGCCCCAAATCGTCGTGCGCATGCATTTCCAGTTCCAGATCGGTAGCGCTACGCAAACGGCTGAAGGCGTCCCGCAATGCAAACGGCTCCATGATGCCGACGGTATCGGCGTAACGAAGACGGTTTGCGCCCGCTTTTCCAGCCGCTTCCGCAACTTGCAGTAAAAAGCCGATGTCCGCGCGGGATGCGTCTTCCATGCCGACGCAGACGTGAAAGCCGGCGTCGACGGCCGAGCGCACGCAGACGTTTATGCGCGACAGCACCTGCTCTTGTCCCAGATTCAGCTTGCGCCGCATCTGCTGTTCGGATACCGGAATGGAGAGGTCGATGCTGGGTACGCCCAGCCCGTTGCTCTGTTGTAAATCGGCAGGACACATGCGCGCCCAGACCATCAAACGCGCCTTGAGTCCCAAAGCAGCCAGTACCCTGATCTCGTCGCGCTCGCGCTCGCCCATGGCCGGAATACCTATTTCCAGTTCCGGTACCCCCAGGCTGTCCAGTTGCCGTGCAATCTCGATCTTTTCATCAAGCGAGAATGCAACGCCCGCCGACTGCTCGCCGTCTCGCAAGGTCGTGTCGTTTATGGTAATCGAGCGAGTCATGACAGCTCCTTAAGTTATAAGCTGGTAATCTGTTCGGGCCGTTGCGCGCCTAAGCAGCATATAGCGAAGCGGCAAAAATACAGCCCGGAGGCAGCCACGCGTTATCCGTGGATATCAAAACACGGAGTCTCTCCCTGATTTCACTACCTTTCATTCGGGCTACAATAATCGGTTTCCCTCACCCCAGCCCGCTCCGCGCTCCACGGACTGCCTTGCAGCGCAGTCCGTCTACGGCGGGGCGAAGCATGCTTCGCAAAGTTCCCTCTTCGCCCCAGCGGGAGATGAGGGTCGGTGTTCGCTACGCGATTTGCACGGGATAACGTTGCTCTTGCTTTACCCTTTATGCATAGGCCGGTGCAAAGGCCTTGTCCGGTTCGGTAATTGGGCCGTTCTCGCCCCAATACGGAGAAAGACGGCGCAATTCGGCCACAATGGGCGGAACCGCTGCGATCACGGCGTCGATTTCCTGCTGCGTGTTATAGCGCGACAGCGAGAAACGGATGGTTCCGTGCGCCGCCGTGTAGGGAATATTCATCGCGCGCATCACATGCGAGGGCTCCAGCGAGCCGGATGTGCAGGCCGAGCCCGACGAACCTGCTATCCCCTGTTTATTGAGCAGCATCAGGATCGACTCGCCCTCAATGTATTCAAACGCAATGTTGGCGGTATTGGGCAAGCGATTCGCTACATCTCCGGTTACGAAACAGTGCGGTACCTGGGCTAAAATCCCGGCTTCCAGCCGGTCGCGCAAGGCCTTCACCTGAGTATTCTCGAACTCGATATGCTGCTCGGCCAGTTCGCAGGCCTTGCCCAGGCCGATTACCGAGGCCGCGTTTTCGGTACCCGCTCGCCTTCCGCGTTCCTGGTGTCCGCCGCGCAGCAGCGGACGGAAGCGCACGCCGCGTTTAAGGTAGAGTACGCCGACGCCCTTGGGAGCATGCAGCTTGTGTCCTGAAACCGACAGCATGTCGATCTTGGTATTTTTTAAGTCGATGGGCACTTTGCCGACGGCCTGCACCGCATCGGTATGGAACTGCACGCCCACTGCATGCGCCATTTCCGCCATCTGCTCAACCGGAAACAGCGTGCCGGTTTCATTGTTGGCCCACATCACCGAAACGATGGCGACGTTGGGCGTTAACAAACGCTGGTACTCGGCCAGATCCAGACGCCCCTGACCGTCCACCGCCAGGCGGTGTATGGTGTAGCCTTCCTTTTCCAACTGTGCGCACAGCGCCAGTACCGCCGGATGCTCAACCGCAGTGGTGATGATTTCCTTGCGGCTCGGAAAGCATTTGATCGCAGACAGGATCGCGGTGTTGTCCGATTCCGTCCCGCACGAAGTCAGGATGATTTCCGAATCATGCGCCGCGCCCAGCAGGCTCTGGATCTGCTTGCGCGCCTTGCTCAACGCGCGGCCGACGCCGTTGCCGAAGCTATGGATGGACGAGGGGTTGCCGAACTGCTCCAGGAAAAACGGCAACATGGCCTCCACAACTTTCGGGTCGCACTGCGTCGTCGCGTTATTATCGAGATAGATATCAGCCATGAGCAGCACTCCTTTGATCATGCGCCAATTGGTCGGCGGGTATTACCCGGATGAATTCACCCAGATCTTCCATCAATTTTTGCTGGATGCCGCCGATGGTCATGTTGGCCATCCCGCATCCGGCGCAAGCTCCGGTCATTTTGATGTAGACGCGGTTGCCGTCGACTTCGACCAGTTCGGCGTCGCCGCCATCCATGCGCAGATTCGGACGTATCGCCTCGATTACCGCTTCGATACGGCGGATACGCTGCACCGAGGTCAAAGCGCCGCTTTTCTTGGCGGCAATCGGCAACGGCGCTGGCTCTTCCACTTTTTTTACGTCAGTGGAAAAAACTTCTCCTTTTTCGGTCAATACCTTTACCAGGATTTCTTCTATCCCTTCGTGGCACGACGAGCAACCGCCGCCGGCCTTGGTGTAATTGGTGACTTCTTCGACGGTATGCAGATTGTTAATGCGTATGGTTTCCTCTATCAGCACCGCGTCGACCGCGAAACATTTGCAGATCAGCGCGCCTTCTTCATGGTCGTCGCTCCATTCTTCGCCGCGATAGTTGGCAATCGCCGCCTGCAGCGCCTCGCGCCCCATCACGGAACAATGCATCTTTTCCGGCGGCAGGCCATCGAGATACTCGGCTATGTCCTGATTGGTGACCTTGAGCGCATCGTCCAGCGTCATTCCCTTGACTATTTCGGTCAGAGCCGATGACGACGCAATGGCGGAGCCGCAACCGAAGGTCTGGAAACGCGCATCTTCGATAACATCGGTTTCCGGGTTGACCTTCAGGCTCAAGCGCAACGCATCGCCGCAGGAAATCGAGCCGACATCGCCGACGCCGTTGGCTTCTTCCAGCACACCGACGTTGCGCGGTTGATAGAAGTGTTCTTTTACTTTTTCAGAATAATCCCACATGGGGTGACCTCCTCGGTATTCAATGTTACGCTGAGAAAGAATTGCCGCAGGAGCAGGCATTCTTGGCGTTTGGATTTGAGAATTTAAAGCCGGAACCTTCGATACTTTCGACAAAATCGACGCTGGTGCCTTCGATCATCGGTAAACTGCCTGGATCGACAAACACTTTGATTCCGTCATATTCAAGAACGGTATCGTCTTCAGCTGCGGCTTCTTCCAGCTTCAGACCATACTGCAAGCCGGAGCAGCCGCCTCCGGAAATCTGTATCCTCAATCCCGAAGCCGAGCCGGCTGAATCGGAACCGGAAGTAAAACGGTGTATGGCTTTGATGGCATTATCGGTTAGGGTAAGCATATGGATCTCCTGCTATGGGTGGTGGCACTGTCTTTGTAATATGTATTTGCACCCCGCGTGCCAAGTTTTTTTGTTGAAGTTAATATATTGTTTTTTATGATTTATTTTGAAATTCAACCTTGGGTAATGGCGCGGGTAGACCAAAATCACTCCTTTTGGAGTGTCGTATTTCCGACAAAATAGCAGAGGTATACAAAAATGCAGGCAGTAGAAACACTCGAAGAAGGCGACATCGTTTATGCGCTGATCGATTTTTATAATGACGGCAGCATCGAGCATCTAGATGAGGGCGCCTTGTTGGCCTCCAGGGGCGCTCGCGGCGTCATAGTGCGTATCGGCCATGTAGAACACCTTCCCGACAAGACCGTATTTCTGGTGCGATTCGAAGACAAGGATAATAACCTCGGCGACCCGGTCGGGTGCTGGGCTGATGAGCTGGGTGTTACATTGGCAAGCTGATTTATCCTGACAACGAGATCATTCAAGGGATCGTCTGCCCCGTCCGTCATGGTTGCCGGCGTCATGGCCGCCTTGAGTCCGGCCGGGGCGGAATGCGATCCGGATATAATCATATGGGGAGATCGTCTATGGCTGGGAGCCAAAGGCCGATTCTCCATACGGATTTTGGTGTGGTTGATCTACCGACACGCCCCCGCATGTCCAAACCGCCTTACACCCAAAAAATATTTAATGCGGTAGCCGGATAGTTGGCAAAAGACAAAAAAATACAGACAGAGTCGATCATTACTCATTACCCTGATAGAATAATCATGGAATTAGTTAAGCGCCTGCGCATAAACTCAGGTATCGGTCGGACCCGCAGAACAGCTCCCGAAATCCAATAAGGGCTTTTATGAGTCTTGACAAGAAGAGCAAGCAGAAACTGTCGAAGAGCCAGTTTCTGGTCGGAAAACCTATCGAATTCGACTGTTTCGATGAGCAAGGCGTATTGTTGTTCAGGAAGGGTCTGGTCATAGATTCCGCGCGCACGCTGGAACATATCCTCGAGCGCGGTTTGTTTGCCCAGATAGGGCAACCGTCGCAGAACACGTCTCAGCCTGCTGCGTCCGAATCAAGGCGTTTGCTGCTTGGTAAGTGGTCGGAAGCCGATGGTGATGCTGATGCTGATCCTTCGCCTTTCCAATATTTTTCCGGCTTGAACCGGCAACTGAAACAGCTCTATAGCGATATATGCGCAGAATCGGGGGCTGACGGCCTTGATTTTGCTTCGCGCGTGGGGCGCATCGCCGGTCAGGTGCAATCCCTGTGCGAGGTTGACTCGAATGCCGCCATCGGTCTTCTACACCTTGACCAGCGCAATCGCTACACTGTTTTCCACCCGCTGCATCGCTCGGTAGTCTGCAATCTGGTCGGAAAACGCTACGGTTATTCCGAAGAAGAGTGTAAACGCATTATCTGTGCCGCTTTGACCTGCGATTTGTCCACGCTCGAACTTCAGGAAAAACTCAACAACCAGGTAGCGCCATTGAGCCCTGAGCAACAGGCCAGTCTCCGAAATCATCCCGGCGATTCGGTCAGATTATTACGCGAACTGGGCGTTACCGACGAAGAATGGATTACTGCCGTCAACCAGCATCATGAAACTCTTTGCCAGTCCGGGTATCCGGGCGGAATACACCGCGACGAAGTCACTGTGTGGTCACGGCTGATTAAGCTTTCGGACAGCTATACCGCCATGATCACCCCGCGCCGCTATAAGCAGGCCATTACCTCCCAGCATGCCATGCGTACCCTGTTTTTGGCACGCGGCAGCCAGGTTGACGAGCATCTTACGATACTTTTTGTGAAAGCTTTGGGGGTATTTCCGCCGGGCGCTTTTGTCAAACTGGCAAACGGCGAGACCGCTGTCGTCGTCCGCCGCGGCAAGGATTCGAAAGCGCCGATGGTTAAAAGCGTGGTCGGCCCGCGCGGTGCGCCGCTCAATAGACCGTGTTTGCGCGATACTCAAATCAAACAGTTCGAGATTCGAGGCGTGGTTGAGCGAGACGGTGTCGCTGATATCGATCTGAATCAGCTTTGGGATTACACGCGGGGATCAAATGATGAACGTGGATGATGGGTCCGAGATGACGTCGAACAATGTACCTGCGGAAAGCTATGACCCCTATTTTAAGGAAGAGAATCTGGCTGCGCAGACGCGACGCTTTATCGCTACGTCGACGGATATTCCCGCAGACGCGCATGGCGCGCTGGTCGATATTCTGGTTGCCTACGAGTCGCTGCTGCGCGAAACCAAGCAACTGCTGCGCCAGGCGGACAAATTCAATCTTCGCCACAAGCGTGCAAACGAAAAGCTGAAGCGCCAGTACGAAGAACTTAAGACGACGCAGGCGCGCCTGCAGCAAGCCGAGCGCATGGCCTCCCTGTCGCTGATAGTTGCAGGCGTCGCTCATGAGGTCAATACGCCCGTTGGGATTTCGATCACTGCAGCGAGTCACCTGCAGGACACCAGCAAGCAGTTCGACGAGATGTTTAATGCAGGCCAAATGAAAAAAACCGACCTGCGCAACTACATTTCCAGGACAAAGGAAATAACCGAATTGTTGACGACAAACCTGCAGAGAGCCGCGGAACTGATCACCAGTTTCAAACAGGTTTCTGTCGATCAGACCAGTCAGAAACGCAGGGTATTCAATCTTAAAAAAACTATTCTGGAAACCCTGAACAGCCTGGGGCATCTTCGCAAGAGCAGCTCGCGAACTTTCGATCTGGACTGTCCAGACGCCATCGTCATGGATTCTTTTCCCGGCGCGCTTTCGCAAGTCATCATAAATCTGGTGATGAACGCGAATATCCACGCGTTTGACGACACAGGAGACGGACATATTGCCATTACAGCTGATGCCGATACGGATGAGGTGACGTTGAAGGTGGCCGACAATGGCAAAGGCATTTCCACGGGGAATCTGAAGCATATATTTGATCCGTTTTTTACAACGCGGCGTGGTCAGGGAGGCAGCGGCCTGGGATTACACCTGGTTTTCAATATGGTGACAGGTCCCCTGGGCGGCAGTATCGAAGTTAAGAGCACAGAAGGTTCAGGCACCTGTTTCACGCTGAAGCTCCCGCTGGTCGCACATGACGAACCGGAAGCCGTCACACCGATTCATGAATTTCAAGAGGCATGACATGAACTTACACTCTCCCCAGGAATTGGTCGATATTCTTGACGACGATGGCTTGCTGTTTGCCGAAGAAACAGACGCGTTAAGCGGCGAGGCTGAGCCAACCTGGAAAATAATGATCGCTGACGACGACATCGACGTCCATACCGTCACGAAATTGGTATTTCACGATTTCAGTTTCAAAGGGCGCAGTCTTCAATTCATCGATGCCTATTCAGGTGATGAAGCCTGCAATCTGCTGACGCAACATCCCGACACGGCTGTCATTCTCCTTGATGTGGTCATGGAAAGCGAACACGCCGGACTCGACACGGTCAAGCGGATACGTAAGGAAATCGACAATACCCTGGTACGCATCATTTTGCGTACCGGGCAGCCTGGGCAAGCGCCGGAGCAACATGTAGTCGTGGATTACGATATCAACGACTATAAGTCCAAAACCGAGTTGACATCTCAGAAGCTGTTTACCTCACTGATCGTTGCGCTGAGGTCTTTCAACGACTTGAAATCGATAGATGCCAACCGGCGCAGCGTGATGAAAATCCTGGATGCGTCGAGCCATCTGGATTTCAAGTCGTTGCGCGTGTTTGTTTCCGGGATGCTGATGCAGTTGGCCAACTTGCTGGAGTTCGAAGAGGACGAGCTTATTCTGATACAGCAACGCGAGAACAGCGGGTTGCTTCAAATCATTGCCGCCAGCGGAAACTATGAGCCATTCATCGGTGATTCTGCTCAGGAGGTGTTCGGCTGTGATGTTTGTAATACGATACAACAGGTTATAGATGAGCAAACCAACCTGATCCACCCCGGTTATGGTGTTTACGTTGCCGGTGAAAAAGCCCTGGACAATGTAGTCGTCTATGTAGATGGCTCGAAAACCCCGAAAATCCTCGGTAAAGTCGATCTTGCTCTGGTGAAGGTATTTTGCGAGAAGATCCTGCTTGCTTACGAGAACTGCGATTTGCTCGCGGAGCTTCAGACCGATCTGGAAACCGGCGTGGCTGTGCTGGCTAAAATGGCCAACCCATCTTATTCCGAGCCGGCAGCTCATGCCAAGTATATTGGTATGTTAAGCCGGGATATAGCTGAAGTCCTCGCCTGCCATCAGTGGGATGGGTACGTCGTCAGCCGCCCTGTTCGCAATCGCATCACATCCGCCGCGATGCTGTGCGACATCGGCAATTATAAGTTATCCGACGCGCTATGGAGCAATACCGGGGTACTTGGCGAGAACGAACGCGACCAGATCCGTACGCACCCGATTCGGGGTGCTGAATTTCTGGCTGAAAATATGGTGAACTCATGCGTAAATGGCGTTTTTTCGCTCGCATGTGAAATTATTCGCTCGCATCATGAACGTTACGATGGTTCGGGTTACCCGCTGGGTCTGTCAGGAGATGATATCCCGCTTGTAGGCCGGATTGTAGCGATTGCCGATAGCTTTATCGCGATGACTTCATTACGACCTTACCGTCAGGCCCTCTCTTACGAAGAAGCGATTGGAGTGATTGAGGCGGCTTCCGGTCATCTTTTTGACCCGGTTGTTGTCCATGCGTTCCTTGAGGTCGCCGGCAATTACCGGCAAAGCTAGCGAACGGATGATGCCGGAACGGCAGTATCAACCAACGACCCGTGAGTACGGACGGTTGTTCAGCGCAGCGGTTTCATGCATTACATTACAGTCCCTTCTTGATGATGCGTTTTCCGTGGAAGGCTCTAACGAGCCGGCATGGTTACGCCCCGGTCGATCAAATTCCGTGTGTGAATTATCCTGCGCATCACTACAATTATTCCATCGCAATGGATGTTGATGGCTGCGGTGGCGGCGGCGATGGTGTTGCGCCGAGCACAGTCACCGGGACGCCGAGAGCGGCCCATCGATACAACCAGCCGGCTTCTTCCTCTGCATTGGGCCACCGCTGATTGTGCTCGCGCGTGGACATGTTGACGCAGCCATGACTGGCAGGGTGGCCGAAGCTGTTATGCCACCACGCGCCGTGAAACGCATATTCCGCATGAAAATACTGCGCGTAAGGCACGTTCTCGACTATGTAATGCCCTTTTTCCCCTTTCTTGGCTTTGCTTTTCATGGTTTTAATTGGGAAGCGCGCATAAATGTAAAACGAGCCGGCAACCGTGGGTGTCTTGGGTTTACCGGTGCTGACCTTGAAGGTTTGAATTGCCTGGCCGTTTTCCATCGCAACCATGGTCTGCGTATCGAGGTAAACAAAAATTCGCCGGTCGGTACCGGTGGTAAAACTGAAGTCTAACGGCGGCTCCGGCTGTCCTCCCTGCACCGACAGGAGCTCGCCTTTAGGTTCGACCTTGATGGTGCTGGATGCCGGCCATCCGGCTTTGGGCGTAAACTGCAGCCGGTTTTCGCTGATCCAATTCCATTTCCCGCTGATTTCGTTTCCATTACGCGTTGTTATCAGAATTTGATGGCCCGCTTCCTCCTTATTGGCCAGCGCTTCGCTGAACGTAATTTGCAGCGGTATGGCCGAGCCGATATTCTGTGCGCCGCGCAGATTGGCTTCGGCGGAAATCGGGTGTGGAACAGTGACGTTGAGGTCGAAATCAGGAAGCGGAATGTCGTTTGCCGTTGCCCATTTGATCCTTAGCGGATAAGTCTGGTTTGGCTCATAATGACCGGCGAGGAGCCGGAACGATAGCCGGGCCGCGTCGGGCTGTACCGTTATGTCGAGAGCGCTATCCGCCTCGAGCTTTCCCACCGGGCGGTCGAATCTAAGTGTCAAGGAACCGTCCGGAGCAAGGGTGCGCTGTGGCGAACCGCCTTCCAGTACGGGAATGGCGGCGGTTTCGAAGTGCAACACTTGGGTTTGCTCCTGCATGAACCAGGGCCGTTTAACTATAGCGGTAACAGTGTAGCTTTTACCGAAAGCCAGAGGGCTGTTCAAAGTATAATGCTTAAGGTTTTTTGTGTCCGTAATCACAGTGCCGCCGGCTTCGCGCAGCTCTATCTCCGCAAATTGCGTTCCGATGCCGACGACATCCAGTTTGACCGGAGTATTCGGGTCGACCATCACGCTGCCGTCAGGCGGACTCATCACCATCCCATATACGGAAAAGTTTGGGCTGAATAAAACCCCGCCCAGGCCTGCAGCTGCGGCTAGCACTATTGCTACAACCACGAGTCCCGTCCACCCCGGACCGGCATGCGCGTTTGCAGAGTTTTTCACTACATTACTCCTTACCTTCAGGGAACTTGATCAATTCTATCGAATTTAACGGGATTTAAAGTATATTTCCACTATTTTGTTAAATTGAGCGTAAATTTCCGGTTGCCGTGGCCGCTGTCTCTTGCCCGCCCGTCGTTATAGAATATATCCGGCCCGGAATGCGCATGGTGCGGGTGTGATATGATCCTCGGCCGCATCATGTTCACAGAGAATAAATAATCATGCGTTTTATAATATCGTTATTGCTCATAGCCTCGATCTGTCCGGCTGCGTCGGCAGTACAGGTTCCCACATCAACAAACGGCAAAAAAATGACTGAAAATACCATACAAGTAAAGCTGGAAACGACGCTAGGCGATATTATTTTGCAACTGGACAAGGAGAAGGCGCCGGTTTCGGTCGGCAACTTTCTGGTTTATGTTAAGGAAGGCCAATATAATAACACTATATTTCATCGTGTTATTTCTGGCTTCATGGCTCAGGGCGGCGGGTTCGATACCGATTTTAAACAAAAGCCGACACACGATCCGATCAAAAACGAAGCCAATAACGGTTTGAGCAACGAGCGTGGCACCATTGCAATGGCGCGAACCTCAAACCCTGAGTCCGCCACCGCTCAGTTTTTCATCAACTACAAAAACAACGACTTTCTGAATTTCAAAAGCGAAACGCCGCAGGGTTGGGGGTATGCCGTGTTCGGCAAAGTGGTGGACGGCATGGATGTTGTGGACGCCATGGCCAAAATTCCTACCGGCGCGGGCGGCCCGATGCCCAGCGATGTACCGCAAACCCCGATCGTGATAAACAAAGCAACCGTAATCTCCGAATAGTTGATGGAAACGCTGAATAAAACCCCCCGTTCATGATTCGACAGGGCTTTTCCTTTTCCCAGCGACTACGCTCAGATCCGGCTCTGAGCGTAGTCGCGGGTCTCTCCGCGTATGGCAACGATCTGACTACCCTAATATGAACAAACGTATCGCTTTTATTTCCGACCTGCACTTAAGCGAAGCGCGTCCGGAGATAACGCAGTGTTTTTTTGATTTCGTCCGGGAACAGGGAGATACGCTGAGCGCGCTCTATATATTGGGCGACCTCTTTGACGCCTACATCGGCGATGACGATAGATCCCCGTTGCAGCAAGCAGTCCGGTATGCGTTGCTTAGACTTAACCAGGAAGGCGTCAAGGTTTATTTGCAGCTCGGCAATCGTGATTTTCTGTTGGGAGCCGGATTCGGCGGCGCTACCGGCGTGGTGTTGCTGGATGAATACGCAGTCGTTGATCTGGGTGGACAACGGGTGCTGCTGACGCATGGAGATCTGCTTTGTACCGACGATGTAAAATATCAGACCGCTCGTGCGCGTATTCGCACGCCGGAGTGGAAACGGAACGCGCTTTCCAAACCGCTGTGGATTAGAAAACTGTATGCGTGCTGGTATCGGTATCGTAGCGGCGTCGATAAGTCGAAGAAAACGCAATACGTGATGGACGTCAATCAGGCGGCTGTCATTGCTGCGTTGGAGCAGCATAACGTGACCGCGCTGATCCATGGGCATACCCATAGACCGGGAATGCATCGGCTTAGCGTTCATGGGAAGCCGGCGCGCCGTTTTGTACTCGGTGAATGGAATCCTGGAGGCGCCGTGTTGTACTGGACGTTGGAGGGCGGCTTTAAGCTTTAAGCCGGCGCGTTAAAGCATCCTTTCCGCTCTACCGCCATATTACCTATCGAGATCAACTTTTCGCTAATTCCAGCATCTTATCTAAAAGTTGTTGAAGCTTCGGACATTTTTGGCAGGCGATGCCTGGATCGAGTTTTCCGAAAAGCTCTCTCCCATTTACCACCTTTTTGTATGAGCGCTTGGTATGCAGTGGATAAAGACGTTCAAGCAGTTTTGCTGGCGGCTCGGTAAAGTACACTGTCTCTGGATGTTGAATTTTTTTCGGGAAGGCGCGCGGGACTTCTAATGGAAAATCTCTGGATTGCTGAGTAGCCATGCCTCCACTTCGTGGACCGCAAAAAACTGAAAAAACTTTGGCTGCCCGACTTTTTTTTCTATATATTGTTTTGCCCAATCGTAACGCGCTTCATATCCGGTTAAATGTACTGGATAGAAAGTAGGTCCGTAAAAATCCAACAAGGAAATTATTGCAATAATTTCATCTTTACGCGGGCCGTTCAGATGCATTTCAGCTTTTTTGGGGCGTCTTTAACTCACTCCGGCCAACCTTCGAAGCGCACGGTTTTAATTCCGACAGAACTGGTTAATTGTGGGTCGAGCCATCTTTTTAAAAATTGTGGCAATGCTTTATCTCCCGTATAGCCCTCGACAAAAAGGATGAACTTCATTGCATTTGCTTCAGTTCTCCTGATTTAAAAAGAGTTCCGAGCGAGTATCCCTCCAACCAGTAGTCAAGATCGCTCTCTTGTATGGTTCGCAGAGTCGTTTCACCGTTTTCCCATTTGGCTACAGTTGTTGTCGGTCGTGTTTCGTCGAAAGCATCCAGAAGTTGTGGCGAATGTGTAGTTAGTATGATCTGCGATTGTGAGGAGGCATCGACTGCGTATTCTGCAATAACAGGAAGCATTGACGGATGTAGGCCGGTTTCCGGCTCGTCTACGGCGATGACAGGCGCGGGTGATGGACTTGCCAATACCGCTAAGCAAAAATAGAAAACGGAGGGTTCCATCTGAAAGTTCAGCGGCAGATTGTTCGCGTTTCAGTGACCTCCAGCGTACTCTCAGTTGAATTCTTTGATCGGCGGCAGGAGGGAAAATAAGCTCTTCAAAGTCATCGCCAAATGCCGCCTTCATAGCGGAATTGATGTCATTTTTGAAATCGCGATCGCCTGTGTAAAGAGTGTGTAAGACTGATATGAGATTTTGGCCGTCCGGGTCAACCCGTCGTTCCATGCGGGCAATAGCAGGTTGACGAATAATTGCATCTGGACTGGTATTCAAATCACGATAAACGGCTATGGAGGAAAGCGCTCTTTGAAAAGGTGGTATGGATTTGTTATGAATAAATGGCCCGGATGCTATGGAAAGAAGATTTTCTTCATCGGCTACAAATTCTTCCGGCGTGGTAAACTTACGTTTATGCTCTTTGAAAATTACGGCGTTTTTTGCATGCCTTTCCAGAAACGTGAACGGTTTCTTTTCTGTTCCTTTTCTGACTTTATGGGAGTTTATTAAATGCTCCTGGCCTATTCTATATGAACTTCCTGATCCAAGCCTTACCAGTTCCAACTCGTATTCTTCCTGCCCTAATTCTCCGCCTACAGGTTCTGTTTTCATCGAGAACTTGATCGAAGTCGCTGCGCCGTCCCAAACTATCGGGTCCATTCCACCCAGCGACTGAATATATTTTCCGAGTCTCCCTTGCGACGAAACTGAAATCAGCTCCAGGAAACGCAGTAAATTGGACTTTCCCGTGCCATTTGGGCCTATGATTAGATTGAGGTTGCCGGGAGACCAGCTTATGTTTCGGAGAGAGCGAAAGCCTTCAATATCCAGTTTTGTGATTTTCATTTTTTTCCGTTAAATTTGGATTGATCGAAGCTGTTCTCCGCAGTCAGTTGCGGCCTTTAAAACAACCCGCTGATTTTACCGTTGTCATCTACATCGATATGCTCAGCAGCCGGTACTTTGGGCAGCCCCGGCATCGTCATCATGCTGCCGCAGATAGCGACGACGAATTCTGCGCCATGCGCGGGACGTACTTCACGAATCGGCAATACATGGCCGGATGGCGCGCCCTTGATCGTTGGGTCGGCGGTGAAGGACGATTGGGTTTTGGCGATGCACACCGGATAATGCGGATATTGCTCGCTCAACTCGGCGAGTTGCCTGCGCACCCTGTCGTCGGCGGAGATATCGGCAGCGCCGTAAAGTCGGGTCGCAACCGTCCTGATCTTGTCCCACAGCGGCAGATCATCCTGATATAGAAAGTTGAAGCGGGTTTGTCCGCGCTCTATAACATCAATCACCGCGTGCGCCAGCGCTTCTGCGCCTTTGCCGCCTTCGGCCCAATGCCTGCAGATAATGGCTGTCGAATCCAAAGCTTCGACCTTCTGTTTGAGCAGCGCAATTTCGGCGTCGCTGTCCGAAACAAAATGGTTGATTGCGACGATGCATGGCAACCCGAATTGTTCCTGCACGTTGCTCAGGTGGCGGGCAAGATTGACAAAGCCCGCTTCCAGCGCGGTCAGATTTTCCTGTGTCAGCTCCTTGACCGCTACGCCGCCATGCGATTTAAGCGCGCGCACCGTGGCGACCAGCACCACGGCATCCGGCTGCAAACCGGCTTTGCGGCATTTGATATCGATGAATTTCTCGGCGCCGAGATCGGCCCCGAAGCCCGCTTCGGTTACCACGATATCGGCCATTTTAAGCGCGGTTTTGGTTGCAATCACCGTGTTGCAGCCATGCGCGATATTGGCGAAGGGGCCGCCGTGTACGAATACCGGGTTATTTTCCAGTGTTTGTACCATGTTGGGACGTAGCGCGTCCTTGAGCAATGCCGCCATCGCGCCATGCGCGTTCAATTCGCGCGCAAAAATCGCGCGTCCGTCATGCGAATAACCGACCAGGATATTGCCCAGGCGCTGTTTGAGTTCTTTTATCGTATTCGACAGGCATAATATGGCCATGACCTCGGAGGCGGCAATGATGTCGAATCCGTCTTCGCGCGGAAAGCCGTTCGCGGCGCCGCCGAGTCCGACCACGATGTCGCGCAATGCGCGGTCGTTCATGTCCATCACGCGTTTCCAGTGTATCCGGCGCAGGTCCAGATTCAGCGTGTTGCCTTGATGAATATGGTTGTCGATCATCGCCGCCAGCAGGTTATGCGCGACGCCGATGGCGTGGAAATCTCCGGTAAAGTGCAGGTTGATGTCTTCCATCGGCACCACTTGGGCATATCCGCCGCCGGCCGCACCGCCCTTGACGCCGAAGCACGGTCCGAGAGCCGGCTCGCGTAAACAGATCATCGCACTTTTACCGATGCGGTTCAGCGCATCGCCCAGGCCGACCGTGGTGGTGGTCTTCCCTTCTCCGGCGGGCGTCGGGCTGATGGCCGTTACCAGTATCAGCCTGCCGTTGGGCCGGTCTTTCAGGCTGTCGATATATTCCAGCGACAGCTTGGCTTTGTAGTGGCCGTAAGGGTCCAGGTGCTTCGCAGCGATGCTCAGCCGCTCGGCGGCCAGAGCGATGATGGGTTGCATATGGGCTTGCTGTGCGATCTCGATGTCGGACATGAAATACTCCTGCTTTTGTTCAGTCAGGTTGATGATGGCGGCTATCTTATCACTGCGGCTCATTCCGCGCTGTTGAAGCTGTGAGGTATAATCAGCTCTTTCCTTTCATCATCAAACAGGATATTGTTTCGCAGTCCTTGTCCTGATGATATAGCTCGACGGAGCTTGCCTCAGTTTCAAAGCCGGGGCGGGTAGCTTGAATAGCTCTAACATAATAAAAATAACAAAAGTTTCCCCAGATAGATCAGATCATGCCTATGTCTAGTATCCTTCCTGGCGTGGCAAACCTTGGCGATTTCATGCCGCATGGCATGTGCCTTCTTTGGCGAACCGACTTGTTGTTGCTGCATGTCGTTTCCGATCTTCTGATTGCCGCCGCTTATTATTCCATCCCCGCTGCACTGGCCTATTTTGTTATAAAAAGGAAGGACTTGCAGTATCCTTGGCTATTTGTCCTGTTCGCCATTTTTATCCTGGCGTGCGGAACGACGCATGTGATGGCGATATGGACGATCTGGCATCCGGATTATGTAGCCGACGGCGTTATCAAGCTGGTTACAGCCATCACTTCTGTAAGTACGGCTGTCGTGTTGTGTCGGGTGATACCGCAAGCGCTGAGACTCGTCAGTCCTGCCAAATTGGTCGAAGCCAATGAGAAGCTGCAGTATGAAATCGGTATGCGCACTCGTACCGAGGAAGCGCTACGCGCCAGCGAAGAGCGCTGGAAGTTTGCGCTGGAAGGCTCAGGCGACGGGGTGTGGGATTATAACTTTCAGACGCATAAAGTGCTTTCCTCCCGGCGCTATAAGGAAATGTACGGTCTGGCCGAACACGATAACGAGGATGTAGTCACCCAATGGGAAAAGCGCATTCATCCCGATGATAAAATATGCGTGATGACTGATCTGCGCACCTATCTCGATGGCGACGCCTCGTCTCCCTTTTCCGCCGAGTACCGTATGCGGTGCAGCGACGGCAGCTGGAAGTGGATATTGGATCGCGCCGTTCTGGTAAGCCGGACCGCGGACGGCAAGCCTTTGCGCATGATCGGCACGCATACCGATATCACCGAACGTAAGCTGCTGCAAATGAAACAGCTGATGATGGTGCTCGAATGTTCATCGGAAGCTGTGCTGCTGGTTAATAAGGAGGGCTTCATCCTGTTCGCCAACGATAGCGCCGTGCGGCTGTTCGGTTACGCTCAAAATGAATTGGTTGGCTGCAGTGTAGACGTACTGGTGCCGCTAAAGGCGCGTCCGGGCCATGGTTCGCATCTTGCCGCGTTTATGAGCAATCCGAAGCCACGCCCGATGGCCACGGCTCAACAATTGTTTGCTGTGCGCAAGGACGGTTCCGAGTTTTCTGTCGAAGTCAGTTTGAGTCCGATCGAAATCGATAATCAAGTCTTTGTTATCACCGGCGTGCTCGATATTACCGAGCGCAAACGCCTCGAGCGCGAGATGCAGCTGGCGGCCATGGTTTACCGCGCCATAGGCGAGGCGATCATGGTGGCGGATGCCGACAACCGCATTGTAGCCGTCAACCCCAGTTATACGCGATTAACCGGTTACACCGAGCAGGAAGCGGTTGGGCAATCGACAAAACTGCTCAAATCCGGACGCCACACTAAGGATTTTTATTGGCGTATGTGGCAATCGCTGGAAAAAACCGGACACTGGCAGGGCGAAATCTGGAACCAGCGCAAGAATGGCGAGGCGTACCTCGAATGGCTGGTTATTAATACGGTTTATGACGATAACGGCGCGGTGCTGCGGCGCATCGCAATGTTTTCCGATGTGACGGATCAAAAGCGTGCTGAACAGACTATCTGGCAGCAGGCAAATTTCGATCCCTTGACCGGACTTCCCAATCGCCGTATGTTTCACGACCGTCTGGAGCAGGAAATCAAGAAAGCGCATCGCTCCGCTTTATCGTTGGCGCTGTTGTTTCTTGATCTCGACCGTTTTAAGGAAATCAATGATACGCTCGGTCATGCTATCGGCGATCTCCTGCTTAAAGAGGTTGCCCAGCGCATAAGCGGCTGTGTGCGTGATGTCGATACGGTAGCGCGTCTGGGAGGCGATGAGTTCACCGTTATTTTGTCGGAAATCGATGATTTCGGCAGCATCGCGCGGGTGGCGCAGGGTATCTTGCGGTCATTGGCCGGTCCGTTTCAACTGGACGGCGAAATACTTTATGAATCTGCCAGTATAGGTATTACGCTGTACCCGGACGATGCCGCCACGCTCGAAGAATTGCTTAAAAATGCCGATCAGGCCATGTATGCCGCGAAGCATCAGGGCCGTAACTGCTACAGTTATTTTACGTCGTCCATGCAGGAGGCTGCGCACGCGCGGATGAGGCTGATCGCCGATTTACGTAGCGCTATGGCGGAAAATCAGTTACTGGTGTATTACCAGCCTATTGTTGAATTGGCAACCGGCGCCATCCATAAAGCAGAAGCGCTTATCCGTTGGCGTCATCCTGTGCGCGGTTTTATCGCGCCTTCCGAGTTTATCCCGGTTGCTGAAGAAGTCGGCATGATAGTCGATATTGGCGATTGGGTGTTTCGTGAAGCCATACGTCAGACGGCAAGCTGGAGACTATCGCACGACCCGGTATTCCAAGTCAGCATCAACAAGTCTCCGGTGCAGTTTTTGCGTGAGGATAATAGCCATGGAGGGTGGGCGGACTATTTAAAAGCGCTCGGCCTGCCCGGACAGGTCATCGTCATCGAAATCACCGAGGGCTTGCTGCTGGAAACCAGCAAAATCGTCGCCGACAAATTGCTTGCGTTTCGCGATGCCGGCGTGCAGGTCGCGCTCGACGATTTCGGCACCGGCTATTCATCGCTTTCCTATCTGAAAAAGTTCGATATAGACTATATCAAAATAGACCAGTCTTTTATCAGTAATCTGGCGCCGGGATCCAGCGATATGGCATTATCCGAAGCGATTATCGTCATGGCGCATAAACTTGGTTTGAAAGTGATAGCCGAGGGCGTGGAAACTGCGGAACAACGCGATCTTTTGATTGCTGCCGGTTGCGACTATGGGCAAGGCTATTGGTTCTCCAGACCGGTGCCGGCCGAAGAATTCGAAAAACTGTTGTAATGCGGCTGTACACGAAAAAAATATCACAATACGCTTTGTTCGGCTTTGTTGTTGTGATGGGGAATCCTAATCGTATTTCTTATTATTTTCAGGTGGTTTTGTCGTGGCGCCGTCTCTGAAGTTATCCGTATCCCTTTTCGCGCCTACGTGTTTTTCGTGAGATGCGCATTTGTGATAGCATTCGACATGGACGAGTGATTAATACTGTTGCGTTGGAGATGTATGTCTGATAATCAATTTTTTTTTACCAAACCTGAACCGGATGAGCTTAAAGCCGCGCTCACAGAAGAACAGTTTCGGGTTACCCAGGCTTGCGGCACTGAACCGCCTTTCGAAAATGCCTATTGGGACAATCATCGCCCCGGTATTTACGTCGATGTGGTTTCAGGCGAAGTATTGTTCAGTTCGCTCGATAAGTTCGATTCCGGTTCGGGGTGGCCCAGCTTTACCCGCCCATTGGCGCCTGAAAACATCCATGAGCGCCGCGATTTATCTCATTTGATGCTGCGCACCGAAGTGCGTAGCACGCATGCAGACTCGCATCTGGGTCACGTATTTGATGACGGCCCGCCGCCGTTGCGGCGGCGTTATTGCATCAATTCGGCTTCCTTGCGTTTTATTCCGCAAGAGGCCTTGCAATCCGAGGGGTATGGCGCCTATCTGGCGCTATTCGAAATATAGCGCGATACATTTAAAATGTAAGACAAAGCATAATTATTCAGGTAGCGAATTAATGGTGATACGCCGCAAGCGCACAAGCGCAAATACCGAAAATACAGCGTCCATTGTTTTATCCGAAGCTGTGGACGTATCGGAGCATGTTCCGCCAGGTGACGATAGTGTCGTCGAAACAGCCGCCGATATGGTTGATTTGACGGCGCCCGAGCTTTATATCAATAAGGAACTGAGCCTGCTCGAGTTTAACTGGCGCGTGTTGGAGCAGGCTAGAAGCGGAGCGACTCCATTGCTGGAGAGGCTTAATTTTCTGTGTATTTCCTGCTCGAATATGGACGAGTTTTTCGAGGTACGCGTTGCCGGCCTGATACAGCGTGCAGAACTTGCCAGCGAGCCGCCCGAGGAGCCCGATGCGTTGCCGACGCAGGAGGTGTTGGCGCGCATCAGCCAGCGGGCTCACGAGCTGGTTGCCGAACAGTACCGGGTTTTCAACGAGGTACTGCTGCCGCAGCTGGCTGCCGAATCCATACGTTTCATACGCCGCGCGAAATGGAGCGCCGCGCAACGCAGCTGGCTGCAGCGTTATTTTCGCGACGAACTGTTACCCATGCTTAGCCCGCTGGGCCTCGATCCCTCTCATCCTTTTCCGCGGTTGCTAAATAAAAGTTTGAACTTTATCGTGCCGCTGTCCGGTAAGGATGCCTTTGGCCGTGATATACATATGGCGGTTTTGCAAGCGCCGCGTTCCTTGCCGCGTATCGTGCCGTTGCCGCCCAAAGAAACCGGGAGCGGGCCGCATGATTTTGTCTTTTTGTCGTCCATCATCCATGCTTTTGCGGAAGAGCTGTTTCAAGGCGTGCAGGTTCTTGGGTGTTATCAGTTCCGGGTAACGCGCAATAGCGATATGTATCTGGACGAAGAAGAGGTTGACGATTTGCTGCAGGCGGTGGAGGGCGAGCTGACCGCGCGCAATTACGGCGATGCGGTGCGGCTGGAAGTAGCCAATTGTCCAGAGGACATTGCCGCACTGTTGATGCAGTATTTTGAGTTGAGTACGGACCGGCTTTATCGGGTGAACGGGCCGGTGAACCTGAGCCGTGCGCGCGAGGTTTACGATCAGATAAATCGGCCCGATCTCAAGTTTCCGGTATTTACTCCCAGCGTCGCTCCTGCTCTTGCCGCCCATCCAGACGACTTTTTTGCGGCGATACGCGAGCACGATATTTTGCTGCATCATCCTTATGAATCGTTTGCTTCCATCATCGAGTTGATACATCAGGCCGCGGACGATCCGCAGGTTGTAGCGATTAAACAAACGCTTTACCGCACCGGCATCAATTCGCCGATAGTCGAAGCCTTATTGCGCGCCGCTCGCGCGGGTAAAGAAGTTGCTGTGGTGGTGGAGTTGCTGGCGCGTTTTGATGAGCAGGCCAATATTTCGCTGGCGCATCGTTTGCAGGAGGCTGGCGTACAGGTGGTTTATGGCATCGTCGGTTATAAAACCCACGCCAAAATGCTGCTGATTTTAAGGCGTGAAGATAAGAAAATAGGGTATTACACGCATCTGGGCACCGGCAACTATCATTCGCGTACTTCGCGCTTGTATACCGATTATGGTTTGTTGACGCACGATAGAGTCATGGGCGAGGATGTACGGCGCGTGTTTCTACAGCTTACCAGCCTCGGACAGATGACCGCGCTTAGCAGAGTGTTGCAGTCGCCGTTTACGCTGCATAGTACCCTGATCGGCAAAATAGATCGCGAAATCGAGCATGTAAAACAGGGCAGGGTGGGGCGCATCGTTATCAAGGTGAATTCCGTCGACGAGCCGCAACTGATACGGGCGTTGTACCGCGCCTCAATGGCAGGGGTAAAAATCATCCTGCTGGTGCGCGGCCTGTGCTGTCTCCGTCCTGGTGTTCCAGGGGTTTCCGATAATATAGAAGTGCGTTCCGTTATCGGACGTTTCCTGGAGCATAGCCGGATTTACTGGTTTGCCAATGATGGGGAAGACGAAATTTACGCTGCCAGCGCCGACATGATGGTGCGCAACATGTTTCGCCGCGTGGAAACTGCGTTCCCTATTGTTGACCCTGATCTGAGCGCCAGATTGAAGAGCGACATGGAACTGTACCTTCAGGATAACACCTTGACCTGGATATTGAATACCGACGGTTCCTACCTGCACGTTTTGCCTGCCGAAGGAGAGCCTGTCGTAGCCGTACAGTCAGCACTACTGCAGCAACTGGCGGAGCGCGTATCTTGATGCAGCAGTTTCACTTTTCAAGCTTACGCCAACCCAACCTAGGGGCTGAGCAGCTTTCGCAGTTCCGAAAACCCCTGTTCGAACAGATTATTCAACGGCCCTGCCATTAGCGGGACGATGAATAGCAGGATAATGAAGGCAACGCCCAGGGTAAAAGGGAATCCTATCGCGAACAAATTGAGCTGTGGCGCCGCGCGGGTCAGGATGCCGAGCGCCATATTGGCTATCAGCATGGCGGCAACCACCGGTAGCGCCAGATGCACTCCGCTTTTGAAAATATTTCCTCCCCAATACACAAGCTGCCGCGAAAAGCCGGCGCTTACAGGCGTAGCCGAGACGGGCAGGCTATTAAAGCTGTCCGCCAGAGCTGAGATCAGCAGCAGATGACCGTTGAGAGATACGAACAGGGTTGTCGCAATGATGACCAGAAACTGACGTATTACGCCGGTCTGGCCTTGGCTTTGCGGGTCGAAAAAGGCCGCAAAACCCAGCCCGGAGCTCATACTTATAGTGTCTCCCGCCATTTCGATCACAGCGATAATCATGCGAAACACAAAACCGATGCCGATACCGATAAGTACTTGTTGCGCAAGAATGAACAAGCCGGCCATGGAACCGACCTGAATGTCGGGCATGGCGGGAAGCGTCGGCGCGATCATCACTGTCAGCGCCGCGCCCAATCCGATTTTGACGGTTCCGGGAACCGACTGGTTGCTGAAGAATGGAGCCGTCGCTATGACAGCCAAAATACGCGCAAGCGGCCACAGAAAAAAACTGAGCCAGGCGTTGATTTGCGCGCTGGTAAATTCGATCACGCTGTTTCTCCTGGCAAGCCGATATTGCTGTCATTATCCGCGAAAGATACGAAAAGCATCTCGTAATCCTATCCGTGCCGCCCTTGCCGGTTAATAACGAGTAATGATGGGAATGCTTGTTAATACCTCACGCATGTAATCGAGAATGAGAGTCAGCATCCACGGTCCCAGTATCATCAGCGATGCTAAAACTCCGAGAAATTTAGGGATGAACGATAGCGTGGCTTCGTTGATCTGCGTTGCGGCCTGAAAAATACTGATCACAAGACCGACTATCAAAGCGGTCAGCAGCGGCGGGGCCATCAACTCCAAGGTAATCTCCAGCGCATGGCGTCCCATGGTTATAACGGTTTCAGGCGTCATGCGGTGCACCCACTTGATTCTTGCCTTGCGCGGGTATAAGGGAACTGTGCAACGGCGGGCCGGGAGAGAAGGGTTATGTAATGGGCCATCAGGCAACACTTAATAAAAACTTTCGGCCAGCGAGCCGATCAGCAGTTGCCAGCCGTCCGCGAGCACGAACAGGATTAATTTGAAGGGTAGTGAAACGATGGAAGGAGAAACCATCATCATGCCCATGGACATCAATATGGTGGCCACCACCATATCGATGATTAAAAAAGGGATAAAGACGCTGAAACCAATCTGGAAGGCTGTCTTCAGTTCACTGGTTACAAAGGCGGGAATCAGAATACGAAACCCCACGCTTTCAGGTCCCTCCAGAGGCGGGACATTAGCCATTTTGGCGAACAGGGCCAGATCGGTTTGACGTGTCTGGCGCAGCATGAATTCCCTTAACGGTTTGCCTCCTATATCCACTGCTTCCAACAGGCTGATGCGGCTCTCGGAGTAGGGTAGATAGGCGTCCTGGTATATGCGATCAAAAACCGGCCCCATGATGTAAAACGTCATAAACAGCGCAAGTCCCATCACAACCTGATTTGGCGGTGCGCTTTGCGTTCCCAGCGCCTGACGTAGAAACGACAGCACGATGATGATGCGGGTAAAACTGGTCAGCATCAGCAGGGCGGCAGGTAGAAACGACAATGAGGTTAAAATCAGTAGCGTTTCTATTGGCAGGGCAAAGCTTTGTCCACCATTGGCCAGCGGCGTGCTGGTGAAACCCGGCAAGGCTGGAGCGGATGCGGCCATGACAATATTCATGGGCATAGCCGATAGCAACGCGGTCAGCAATGGAGCTAAAACGCAAATTTTTTTACTCCGCATTGGGTTTGTCCATATATCGAGACAACCAGGAGGAAAAATCGCCGGCGACAACGGCTGCCGGTGGGTCGGGCGTTAACTCCTGACGCGGCAACTTGGCCAGCATGCACATGCGCCCCGGAGTAATGCCGATAACCAGCCATTGGTTTGCGATTTCGACTATCGCTATGCGCTCGCGAGAACCCAACGCCAGTGTGCCTACAACCTTGGCTGCCATGCCGTTGCGGGCGTTCATGAAGTGCAAGCGTCGAAGCGACCACGCGAATACGGCAATAAAAGCCAGAACAAGAACGAGTCCAGCCAGCATTTGCAAAGAATCTGTCGCAGTGGAAGTAAAGACGCCGTTCGGGCTCATTTGTTCAGTTTACGGATACGCTCGGCCGGAGTGATGATATCCGTCATACGGATACCGAATTTGTCGTTGACGACGACAACTTCTCCCTGAGCGATCAGAAAACCGTTCACCAGCACATCCATGGGTTCGCCCGCCAAGCCGTCCAGTTCAACCACCGATCCTTGAGCCAGATGCAGCAGATTTTTAATTGTGATTTTGGTGCGTCCCAACTCAACTGTCATTTGAATGGGGATATCAAGAATAAAATCCAGATCCTGCGAGTTTTCGTCCGCTTTATCTGCGGCGCTCTTAAGCTCCTGAAACGGCATGGCGGCAGGCGCAGTTTGACGCGCTTGTTCGGCGAGCGCGGCGGCAAATTCATCTTCTAAAGATATATCTTCAGTAGCCATACTTAGCCTCTTGTACTATGGCGTGGGTTGCTTCTATATCATTGATTGATAGCATGTTTTTTATGCGTATTGCGCGATGACCGTTAAATATCCCATAGCTGCATTCAGAAACCGGCACACCGTTTATTTTTGCGATGATGATTTCCGGTACTTCGAAAGGGATAATATCCCCTACTTTCATGTTTACGATATCTTCCATTCTGAGTCTGACCGAACCCAGGTCGGCTATTATCTCCAGTTCGGCAGCCCGGATCTGGTGCGATAGCTGATTCATCCAGCGATTACTGCCGGTTATGGACTCGCCCTGCACGCTGCTGGCCAGAATTTCCCTGAGCGGTTCCAGCATGGTGTACGGAAAGCAGATATGCATTTTTCCGCCCCCTGCCTCTCCTGCGTCCAAGGTAAAGCTGGCGGTAATCACCGGCTCGTTGGGCGTGGCGATATTGACGAACTGGGTGTGCATTTCCGAACGCTGATAAACGAACTCGACCGGATATACCGGTTCCCAGCATTTGGTGTAGCAGTCGAAAATAAGATCGATAATGCGCTGGATAATACGCTGTTCGGTTTCGGTGAAATCGCGTCCTTCCACCCGCATGGTAAAACGCCCATCGCCGCCGAACAAGGTATCTACGCACATGAATATTAACGTAGGTTCCATCACTATCAAGGCTTGCCCGACCAGCGGTTTGACATAAATCAAATTAAAGTTGCTGGGTACGACCAAGCCGCGTATAAAGTCGCCGTACTTGGTGACATTAAGCATTTGACGGGATATTTCTATATTCCGCCGCAGTAACCCGAACATTTCCTGCTTTAGCAGGCGGTTGAAACGATCGTTGATCATTTCCAGCGTAGGCATGCGCCCACGGACAATACGTTCCTGGGTCGCTAAATTGTAAGGCCTGACGCCGTCCGGGTATTCGTTGCCCTGATCAGGTATGTCATCGGGCTCGTTCGTTACCCCCTTGAGAAGCAGGTCGACTTCATCCTGCGAGAGCATTGCATCCATTGTGCCGCTTACCTTTATTGAATCACAAACGACGTAAAGAAAACCGCTGTAACTTCCTGCGCGTCTTTGCGTCCGGTAAACGGCTGGTTGATCTGTTCGATTATTTCATTGGCCAGTACCGTTTTGCCTTCGGTTGTCGATATATCGGACCCCGCTTTACTGGACAGCAATATCAACAATCGGCTTCTGACTTCAGGATTGAATTGCTTCAGCTTCTCCGCCTGTTCTTCATCGCTGACCTGTAATGATAATGTGATCTGCATTCGTTTGCCGATAGGACTGGGCTGAAGGTTGACAATGAACGGCTCCAGGGTAAAGAAAACCGGCGCTGCTGTAGACGTTTCCTTTTCAGTACTTTCCTGCTCGGGAACAGCAGGGCTGCGTGAAACAAAGTACCAGACACCCCCGCCTACGGCCGCCAGCAAAACAAGCACCGCCAGTCCGATCAGCAAGGGTTTACGAAACTTGTCGCGTTTGTTTAACGGTTCATCATCGAGTTCGAGTAGTTCCATAATTGCCGATCATTATCCGTGGAGTAAATCCGATATTACAAGCTTCATCAAAGACCACAGAACAGAATAACGATATTTAACGGTTACAGTCAATGGTTACCTGGGTGTCAGCCTTTCTTTCGGTCGTTTGAGCGAGTTAAAGATTTTAATTGTAGCGGTATTGATGTATGGGTTAGCCGATTGAATTACAAGTGTACTCGCCGGTTGAGTCCTCGTTGTTTAGGGGGTATGAACCCTTCGGCAGGTCGAAAAGGACACACGCCGAAGGGTTCAATTGAATAGCTTAATCAACCTTATATCTCTGTGCATGCCGGTACCCCTGGCTGCATTTTCTCAGACCGGCAACTACCGACAGCTTTAAACATGCGTATCGATCAAGCCTATTCCCGCGCTTTGTTGATTGATCTGCGGCGTGACGAGAGTTTCTACGCCGGTTACCAACTCACCATTATCGCCGGAAAAAAAAGATTGTGACTGTGACTGTGGGCGGTTGTTGCCGGCCCAGTTACTGGACGGCGTGTCCCCTGAGCCTACGCTGGTTTGTCCGAGTTGTATGCCGGCGCTATCCAGCATTTCCCGCAGGCGCGGCATGGCGGCTTCAAGCGCTGCACGCGTTTCAGGGTGGGCGGCGAGAAATGATGCGCCCAATTGGTGGGTATTGTCGGATAAATTGAGCACGATACGCATAGGCCCAAGGTCAGGCGGGTTTAGCGTTAAAGTAGCGGTTTGCTGCTGGCTGTTCGCCATCCAAGCAACCTGCTGACTCAGCGCCGTGTTCCAGTCCTGGCTGCCTACAGGAGGGCGCAGGCTGTCGCTGGCGCCTGATACCACTGAAGAAGCGTTGATCTGGCTTTGCGGAACTATTGTTCCCAGCGCGACCATGCCGTCGGTTTGTTGGGCGTTCAAACCGACACCGACCTGGTGCGTCGTGGCGGTGGCGACGCTGGGCGTATTAGCTTCCGTTGATGCCATGTGCTGTACGATGGATGCTGCATTTTGTACAGCAGCGGATTCCGAGGATGCGGATGAATCTGCCATGACCGCATTTCGGTCGGTTGGCGTTGTTGCCTGGGATAAGCTATTATTCGCTGCTGGCGCGTTCTGAACGGATGCTTTGCCGGGTGCCGGTGTACTGGCGACCGGGACTGATAAACCCGTCAGTGGCTGAGTCGCCTGAGCTGCTTTGAGTGAGGCTGACGAAACCGCGCTGTTTCCCTCCAGACTCGCGGGTGATGTTTGCTCAGACGCTGTTTTTGCCGTTTTCCCACTGGTAGTCTGCTGATAACTCAGGGCGGTATTTTGCAAGGCGGCGGTAGCTATGGTCACGGCATCCGGCGGCAGTGCCGTGGCTACCGCATTCTGTTTGTTGGCAGCGTCGGCTTCTTGTGCGCCATCGCCTGGATTCTGCGTAGCCGGATTCTTATTTTGCGGCGCTGCGTTTGTTGCCGATCCGGAAACCTGGGCGCTTCCGACCATGCTGGCGACGCTGTCCATCAGCGCGGCGATGGCCGTTGCGCGGGAAACCGGCGTCATGTCAGCCGGCGATGTAGAAGCGGACACTGCAGTTGGCGTTGTTGCCGATTGAGTAACCCCTGATTGCTCGTCGGCCTGCTTCGTCATCGTCGTATTGGAAATATCACCGGCAGTTTGCCGCTGAGCGGCAGAGCCGGATGCCGTATGTTGTGAGCGAGAAGTTTTTCCGGCAGTCGCGGCAGTATTGGGGGGTAAAGACGTTGTCGTCTGATTCGTGTCGGATACACTGGAAGTAATCGTATCAGTAGGCGTTGCGACCACGATTGGCGTAACAGCGGCGATATCGGCAATTGCCGTTGCGGCAGTAGACGTTGCCGGCGACGTTGATATATTGGACGTGGCTGCGGCGTTAAGCGTCGTAGATACATCGGACGCGGTCGCTGCATCAGGCGTCGTTGATGAATTGGACGCTGTCGCTGCATCAGCCGTTGTTGAAGCATCGGGTAATGTCTGCGTATTGGAAGTCGTTGATGCGTTCGGCGTTTTTTGAGAATTGGAAACTGTTGATGTATCCGGCGTTTTCGAAGTATTGGACGTAGTCGCCGCATTGGACGCTGGCGATGCATTGTTCGAAGTCGGCGCGGGAGTTCCTGCTGCCTGGGCGTTTGTGTTGACCTGGCTTGTTGGCTGCGCCTGGGCGTTTGAGCCGTGCTGATTACTGCTCAGCTGACCGGAAAGTATTTGACTGAAGTCCAGACCTGCGCCGACAGAAGTGTTTTCATTTGAAAACGAACTGATACCAGAGCTGGCTGGGGGGGTATTTAACGGATTAACAGCGATTGTAACCATCTGCGCACCTCACTAACGTGAATTTTTTCGATGCTGCTTTGTTAGTGAAGCATACTCGTCCATCAGCTTTTGATCAAGGCGATTTTCTCGATGCAGACGCTTTTTTTCTTCCTGTGCCTGCAATACGTCGAAGGACAGGCGTTTACGTTCCGCCGCCTGCCAGACACCGCGCGCGTTATCCACACGCTCCTGTATTTTCTCGACAATCTGCTGTTGTCCGGCGATGGTGCGATCCATATTTGCCATAAAAGCCTGAAAGTTGCTGTACTCCAGTATAGAAAGTCCTTCCACCATGCGCGCAGCGCAAATATCGCGGTATTCTTCTCTATATTGTTCAAGCACAGCCAATTTGTTTGCCGCAACCTCTTTTTCCCTTATGGCGTCGCTCATGCGCACTGCCGTTTGTTCCGCTTCACGAGCGGCCAGTTCAACCAGTGTCGCGAGCGATGAGTTTTCCACCATAATGATCAAGCAAATAGTGCAGATAGTCGGGAAAGGGATTCTGTCACGTCGGAGCGTTCGTTTATGCCTTGCTGCAAATAGGCCGCAATGTCGTCGCGCCGGTGAATGGCTTCGTCCAGTACGGGGTCGGTACCCGCAACGTAGGCGCCGACGCGAATCAGATCGCGCGCGCGTTCGTAACGCGAATATAATTGTTTCAGGCGGCGTGCGAGATTCAGGTGTTCGGGCGTGGTAATTGCCTGCATGACGCGGCTGATCGACTGTTCGACATCAATGGCAGGATAATGTCCGCTTTCCGCCAGCGACCGGTTCAGTACGATATGTCCGTCGAGAATGGCGCGCGCCGCATCGGCAATTGGGTCCTGTTGGTCGTCGCCTTCGGTCAGCACGGTGTAAAAGGCGGTAATGGAGCCGCCGCCTTCCATGCCGTTGCCGGCCCGCTCCACCAGTGCAGGGAGCTTTGCGAAAACCGACGGCGGGTAGCCTTTGGTTGCGGGCGGCTCGCCCAGCGAGAGTGCAATTTCACGTTGCGCCATGGCGTAGCGGGTTAAGGAATCCATGATGAGGAGCACATCATGGCCCTCGTCGCGAAAAAATTCCGCGATAGCGGTGGCATAGCTGGCGCCCTGCAACCGCAGTAACGGCGGCGCGTCCGCCGGCGCGGCGATAACCACCGAGCGCGCCAAGCCTTCTTCGCCCAGGTTGTGCTCTATGAATTCTTTGACTTCGCGTCCGCGTTCGCCTATCAGGCCAACCACGATAATATCTGCGGTGGTATAACGCGCCATCATTGCCAGCAGAACGCTTTTGCCAACGCCTGAACCGGCAAACAGGCCCATGCGTTGCCCGCGTCCGACAGTCAGCAGGCCGTTAATGGCGCGTACGCCTACATCGGCTATTTCGGTAATCGGCGTTCGCGCGAGCGGGTTGATGATGCGCCCGGTCAGCTGCGCCAATTGCTCAGTATGTATGGGGCCGCCTCCGTCAAGCGGTTTGCCAGCGCCATCAAGTACGCGTCCGAGCAAGGCCATGCCGACCGGCAGGCGTCTTGCGTGGCTGTTGACCGGGGAGGCGCCCTCGTCCAGCTCCCGCGCCGACGGAGGGAGGCAGGCGTATTCCTGCACGTAGACCGGTGTGCCTGGAAGTATGCCCTCGACTTCACTGTGCGGCATCAGAAACAGGGTGTTTCCTTCGAAGCCGACCACTTCTGCGTCGACGTTGTTGCCGTTGGGCATGGGTATCGAGCAAGCTGCGCCTATGGGCAGTTGCAAGCCGACTGCTTCCATGACCAGCCCGGTAACGCGTGTGATACGTCCCGAAGTTCGTATCGTATCCAGCCCGTTCAGTCTTGCGTGCGTTGCCGCAAAACCACGCGCCCAGCGGTGCAGGGTAGGTGGTGGACTGGCGTTTACGCCGTCAGTCATTCCGCGCCTCCTCCTACAATCTGGCGCGAGATGCTTTCCGGAGTTTTCCGGCGCTCACGCTCCACCAGCCACTCGGTATTGCCTCCCAAAGCGAGGGCGAGCCGGCGCCAGCGTGTTGACAGCGATGCATCGACTTGCGTATCCGGGGTTTCCAGCAAGCAGCCGCCGCGTTCCATATTCGGATTGGCGCTCAGTTTCCACGATGCCTGTTCCAGTTCTTCTCCCATGTGATGTTTTAGCAAGGCCAGATCATCGGGATGCAGGTGTAATTGTGCTCCGCCTTTACTGTAGGTGTCGCGAACCAGCCCATTTATTAGCGGGAGCAATAACTCCGGATGTACCGGGAGCGCGGTTTTTAGTATGGCGCGGGTGAGGTCCAGTGCCAGGGTTTGCAGATCCTGAGCGATCAATTCGTCCGCATGCTCTCGTTCGGCCTGGAAGCTCTCCATAATCGCCATGATTTGCGTTGCGGATGCTTCCCCCAGTCTACGGCCTTCGGCCATTCCTTCGCTCATGCCCTGTTCATGGCCGCTGTTGTATCCGTCCGAGTAGCCTTGTTGCTTGCCTTCGTTGTAACCTTGCTGCCGTCCCTCCGCTATGGCTATTTCGGTTTCTTTCTGGCGCCGCAGCAGTTCGATGTCTTCTTTGCTATCTTCATGCCGAGGCGTTTCGAGGCTTTGCATGGACCAGCGCACGTAGTTAGACATAGCCGTCCTCCAGGCCTTGTCTTGGCATGATGACCTGATCTTCGTCCACCAGACGCCTGACGATTACCAGTATGTCTCTTTGACGTGCGGTCACATCGCTGATGCGCACCGGCCCCATCAGATCAAGCTCTTCGCGCATGGCCGCCGCGGCGCGTTGCGACATGTTCTTGAAGACTTTTTCGCGGAGTTCCGGCGGTGCGCCTTTCAACGCGATCAGTAGTGCGTCCTGCGGCACTTCGCGTATGATGATCTGCATGCTGCGGTCATCGAAGTCGACCAGGTCGTCGAAGACAAACATCTCGTCTATAACTTTTTGCGCCAGGTCTTCGTCGTATTCCCTGATGTGCTGAATCAGGCCGCGTTCGGTATCGCTGGGGGCGATAAAGTTGAGTATTTCCGCTACCGCGCGCGTTCCTCCCATCTCCCACTTTCTCATGCCGCCGCTGTTGGTCAACAATTTTGTCATGACTTCGTTCAGTTCGCGCAACGCGAAGGGCTGTATGCCTTCCAGGGTGACGATGCGCAGTATGACATCGTTACGGAGCCGTTCGTTTAAATGTGTGAGAATTTCGCAGGCGTGGAAGCGTTCGAGATGCACCAGTATGGTCGCGATGACCTGCGGGTGTTCGTTATTGATTAATTCGGCGACTGCTGCGGGGTCCATCCATTTCAGGCCTTCGATACCGCTTACGTCGCTGCCGCCTCCCATGATGCGGTGCAGCATGGACGCAGCCTTGTCCTCGCCCAGCGCCTGAGTTAATACGCCACGTATGAAGTCATCGGCATCCACCGTCAGCGGCACCAGGCCTTTTACCTGGCTGTCAAAATCGAAAATGACTTCTTCCATTTGATCCTGCATGACGGATCTCATTCCGGCCATGACTTCGCCCAGCTTTTGAACCTCCTTGGGCTGCAGAAACTTGATGACCTCTGCTGCGTCGTCCTGGCCGATGGTAAGCATCAGAATGGCGCTTTTCTGGACTCCGTCGATCATTTTTTCACCTTTTCTTTCTCTTCTTCAGGTTTGGCGTTTAACCAGCCCTGGATAATCTGCGCGACCAGGCGCGGTTCGTTACGGGCCAGTTCTCTGGTTCTTTTGAGTTTTTCCTGGTAGAGGGTGGGGCGCTCGGATCGCGGCTGTCCGGTGAGCTCGTCAATTTCTTCTTCCGCCTCCACTTGCTGCGTCAACTGGGTTTGCAGCGCAGCCAGGCCTGGCTCGCCTGTTTCGGGTGCTACTTCCCCTGCTTCCTGTCCGGCAGGGAGCGCTGGAGTCGGCGGTGGTGGGAACATGACGTCATTCAAGCGGGCCAGCAGCGGTTTGAGCGCGCGCCGGTACAGTACCAGTATGATGATACCCAGCAGCAGATAGCGCGCAACCTCTTTTGCCAATGCGATGTTTTCCGGTTGTTTCCACCAAGGCAACTCGGGCAGCTTTTCTGGCGCAGCCGACAGGAACGGACTGTTGACGATACTGAACGAGTCGCCGCGCTCCTTGCTGTAGCCCATGGCTTCCTTGACCAGGTTGTTCAGCTGCTGGGTTTCCGCATCCGATAATGCCTGCGCCGGTGAGCCAGGGTTGTCGCCGGGCTTGCGATAGTTGACGACAACGGCGACGGTCAGTCGTTTCATTCCACCCATGGGTCTTTGAATATATTGTACCGTTTTGTCGACTTCGTAGTGTGTCGTCTCGTCCTTGTGCGTGTTAACCGGCGTTTGAGGCGCTGCTGAGATGTCCGGTTGTTGCGGATTGATCAGCGCGCTGGATTGAGCCGGCGCTTGCGGTTGGTTGGAAAGGGCGCCCGGAATGCCTGATGCCGTAGTCGAAGATCCCACCGATTCACTGGATTGCTGGCTGCGTATGGCGGTGTTGGGCGGAGGATTGGGCTTGTAGTTTTCCGCGGCCTGTTCGCTACGGCTGAAATCGACTTCCGCAGTCGCCTCCGCCCGGACATTGCCTGCGCCTACAATGGGCGTCAGTATCGATTCGATGCGCTTGACGATGTCATTTTGAACGTCATGAATATATTTAAGCTGAGCCGGATTGGGGCCGGAGCTGTTTTGCTCGTTCATCGGTTCGGACAGCAGATTACCGTTTTGATCGACGACGCTGATTCCCTTGGGGTGAAGATCCGGAACGCTGCTGGCGACGAGATGCACGATGGCGTTGACCTGGGCCTGATCGAGGTAGCGACCCGGGTGCAGGTTGATAATGATTGATGCCGTCGGTTTTTGTTGTTCGCGTGTGAAGACGGTGGGTTTCGGCAATGCCAGGTGTATGCGGGCCGATTGAATGGAGCCGATGGTTTCGATTGAGCGCGCCAGCTCTCCTTCGAGAGCATGCTGAAAATTCACCTGCTCCAGAAATTGGGATACCCCCATTTTCTGGTTGCTCATCAGTTCGAAGCCGACGTTGCCGCCTTTGGGCAGGCCCTGAGCCGCCAGTTTGAGCCGGGTATCGTGCACCTGGGCTGCGGGAACCAGTATGGCGCCGCCGCCCTCGGCATACTTGTAGGGAACGTTCATTTTTTGCAGTTCGCCGACGATGGCTCCACCGTCGCGGTCGCTGAAGTTGGCCAGCAGCACGCGGTATTCGGGTTCCTGTCCCCACAGCCAAACTCCCGCCATCGCAGCCGCGATGGCCGCAACGCCCAAGGTAATGATCAGCTGCCGTCCGATGGCGCTGCTAAAAAAGCTCGCAACGGGCGAGGATGCGGAGACTTCGATCAGTTCGGCGTCGTTAGCCATGGTAATCGGTTGTCATGCGGTGGGGATTGATTAAAGAGATTAAAGACCGTTCGAATATACAGGCATGCTTCTAAGTATACCCACTTTACATAAAAAGCACAGACTACTGTATCCATCGGATTGGATTTGTTATAGTCCCCATTAATTCACGCCTTGCGGAGGGAATATGAAAGTAGGTGGAATCGAACAAAGCAGCATAGAATCCATGGTTGCGCAATTACGCAGCATAGCGGCTCAGACGCAGGATGTCGGCACGGGCTCTGCACTGACCGGCGTATCACCCATCGGGTCAGGCGCCGGAGCGGGGCCGGTGAATTTTGGCGATGTATTGAAGGCGACGCTTGATCAGGTGAATGAGCGCCAGCAGGCGGCGGATAAAATAGGCCAGCAGTTTGCGATGGGCGATGACAGCGTCAATATCTCCGACGTGATGATTGTCGGGCAAAAAGCGAATATTTCCTTGCAAACCGCGGTGCAGGTACGTAACCGGCTGGTTTCGGCTTATCAGAGCATTATGAGTATGACGGTTTAGCGTCATGGCTGCCGTCACATTTGTAACGCGCAAATTTGCCGATGCTCTCAAAGCAGCCGATATCCCTGACAACCTGGCCGGGAGCTGAAGCCTCCGTATATTGATTGAGTCAGCGCCGCTTCATTAGATGAAATTAATATGCTGCACATCCTGTTTAACCAGCTTGTCGAGGTAACGGTTTACTTCGTCCATACGGCAATTCAGACGGCACTCGTGGATATCGAGTTCTTCGCGTACATAGCGGAAGTTTTTGCGGCGGGCTTCACCCTCCCAAATATCGCGAAAGGGAGATTCATTGATATTGCCGTACTCAAAACGAGGGTCGAGTAGATAGGCGCTGCATCCATACACCGCTCCGGTTGACATGATATAGGCCCAGAAGGCCGGAGTGGCCTGGCAACGATTATAGCGATGCGCATCGCCCTCGTCGTGCTTCTTCATGGTGTTCTCGCGGTAGACTACATTGAAGCGGTCCGTATTCAACGCCGCCAATTGTGATTGCAGTTCGGCATAGCCTTGATAATCGATATCCTGATAGCGTTGGGTCACGCTGAAAGCGTGTTGAGAATAGGGTTTGATCACCAGATAGTCCAAACCGATCTCGTCGCGGCAAATAAGGGCCAGCCTCTCCACCTCGGCGGCATTTTCCGGCAGCAGCAATATCTGGGCGCCAAGCACGCAGGAGTAGCCGCCCTGACGGCGCGCCTCCACCATGCGCTTGAGGTTGGCCTGCACCCGCTCGAATTCGCGTTCCTTGGTTTGGTGGATCCGGGAGTAAGTTTCCGAGGTTCCCGCATTCACCGATGCCTTGATCCACGACATCAACGGCAATGCGCGCTCGACAAAAGCGTCGGAAAGTATGGAAGCGTTGGTGGTCATCGCGGTATCGATTCCTGCGGCTGACGCGGCCATCACCATGCGGTCGATTTCCGGGTGCAGCATGGGTTCACCTTCCCCGGCGAACATCACGCTCTTCACGCCTTGCCGGCCCATCTCCGTCAAAGCGCGCTCGATGACTCCCAAAGGCAGGCGGACAGGTTTGTAGCCGATGTAATCAACGGCGCAAAAGGTGCAACGGTGATTACAGGCGCCTACCGGCGATATCTCCACATAGAGCGGGTAGATTGTTTTCATCTTCTCCCAGTCGTCTCCGGCGTCGAGAAATTGCGCTACCCGACGGGGGTGGTAGATGAGTTTGTGACTGTCAATGGCGTAGCGGTCGGACATGGTATTTTTCTCAGAAAGGGCCGCGAAATTCACGTTGAGGAACATCGTGTGGCGTGGTTCTGTACAGTCGGCTGACGAGCTCGGTATCAGGCACCGCAGCATTGAGGTGGGATACTATTGCGCGGGCAACGTGAAGCGCATCCGGGTAGTAATCCTTGCTAAGGTGGTGCGAGGTCGGTGCGGGTATATCCGGTAGCGCTATACGTAGTGGCGGACGCCGTAAGGAACCGAATACCGTTTCGGTGACGCTCGCAACCAATTCGCCGGCAATGCCGCCGGTTTTCCATGCCGTGTCGATTACAATCAGCACGCCGCTGTTTTTGACCGATCCAATGACAGTGGCTATATCGAGAGGCCGAACCGCTCGCGCGTCGATTACTTCAAGCTCGATTCCCAGCTCGGCCAACGCTGTTGCGGCCAGCAGCGTCTCGACCACCATGAAGGAAAAGGCCACCACAGTGGCGTCCTTGCCATGACGACGAATCGCGGCTTTATCGAGGGGGACGGTGTAGGGCTGTGTCGGTACGTCGTCAGCAATGCCGTGCAGCCAGCGATGTTCGATAAAAATCACCGGGTTGTCATCGCGGATTGCCGCAAGCAACATTCCCTTCGCATCATGTCCGCTTGACGGCATCACCACTTTGAGTCCCGGCACATGGGCGAACAAACCCTGTAAGCTTTGCGCATGCTGCGGTCCCTGCCCCCACCCTCGGCCAACTATTGCGCGAACCACCAACGGTACGCTGACTTGTCCGGCGAACATGTAACGCCATTTGGCTGCGTTGTTTACGAGCTGATCCATGCACAATAGAGTGAAATCGATACGCTGATGCACCATAACCGGCCGTAAGCCGGAAATGGCTGCGCCGATGCAAATACCCGTCATGCCGTTTTCGGCAATCGGCATGTCAAAAACCCGCGAGGCGCCGAAACGTTCCTTGAGACCTGAAGTGGTGCCGAAAATTCCCTTGGGATCAGGCACCCCTTCGCCGATCAGGATTACGCGTTCATCCTCGGCCATGGCCTGCTCCAGCGCCTCACGAATCGCTTCGGCATGGGTTATTTGGCGCGTATTGGCTGTATTCGTTTCAGGCATACAAATATCTCGGCAAGTCTTCGTATTGCGGGACAGCTCCAGCCTGCGCGGCGATGAATGCTGTTGCGATTTCCTCGGCGATTTCACGCTCGGCATTTGCCACAAAGGTTTGACCTTCGGGCGTGGCGCCCAATGCCGTGGCAAGCCGTTTAACCGGGCAGGCGTCTATCCACTTGGCTATCTCCGTTTCCGGGCGATATCCGAGCGCATCATCACTATTCGGGCCGCAATGCTCTTTCCAACGATAGGTCGGGCACTCAATGAATACCGGACCGCTTCCTGCGCGCAAGGCGGCAACTGCGCCGGCTGCGGCCTCGAATACGGCCATCGCATCGTTACCGTCGGCGGTCATGGCCTTGCATCCGCTGGCGGCAGCAACCATATGGATAGGCCGTTTCGGCTGGCGCGTGGATAGCTGCGTATAGCATGCGTAGAGATTGTTCTCGCAAACGAACAGCACGGGCAGTCGGTGCAAAGCCGCGAAGTTGATGGATTCGAATACCGCGCCTTCCTCGAAGGTACCTTCTCCAAAAAACACGGCAATGATCCTGTTTTCGCCACGCAGGCTTGCCGCCCAGGCGGCGCCGACCGCCAAGGGTACCGTCGCTCCGACTATAGGCACGGCGCCCAGGAATCCGGCGGCCAGATCTATCATGTGCATCGATCCGCCGACGCCTTTGCAGCAGCCTTCGGCTTTGCCGTAAAGTTCAGCCAGCATGGCGGTCAGATCGCCGCCTTTGGCGAGGTAGTGCGCATGGGCCCGATGGTTGCTAAAAACCCCGTCCTGACTTGCCAATGTAGCGCATACTCCCGCCGCCACCGCTTCCTGACCGATAGACAGATGTACCGGACAGCGCATTTCCTGTGCCGCGTAATGCTCGGCGATGGCCTCCTCCACCCGGCGAATACGCAGCACCGTGCGATAGAGTGACTTTATGTGGCCAGTGGTAGCAGCGTTATTCATGGTTCTATGTCTTTCGTGTTTACAGCGGGCCAGGCCTGTTCAGCCAGCAGGCCAAGGGCGGCTTGATGAACGCTTTCCACTGAAATATGGGTTATGCATGGTGTTTCTTTAGGGCAGAACGTTTCGAGACAAGGTATGCAATCCCAGTCGAGAGGCGGCATAATTTTGGTGAGAAGTTTCCCCGACACTTCGCTTGCAATAGTTGGCCCGAAAAGACCTACCACGGGTTTGCCCAGCGCCAGGGCAATGTGCAGGCCAAGTGAATCGTTGGTAACAACGACGCGACAGCTGGCGATCCATTCTATATAGTTTTCCATGTCGTTTTCACCCTGCTGCCAGCAAACCGAGTGCTCTTTCGATAGCTTATCATAAAGGCTTTTCCATTGCGTTTCAGGCCAACGTTTGAGCGGAAACTTTTTACCGATAAGGTGATTCAGGCCCACATCATAGCGGATTTCAGAGCGGGGACGGTAGCCGAGCAAATAGGGTTGGCCCGTATATTTGTGTCCCAGCATTTCATAGAGAATTTCTGACCAGGATTTTGCTTTCTTGCGTTTGGCAGTCGAATCGGTGGTAAAGCTCAGTGCTTCGTCAGCATGGTCGTAGGCAACAGCAGAATGCGTTTGCGGATCGAGCCTGAACCCATAGCGTCTCCACGCCGGGATGCGGTCGGATACGGCGCAGATTCCGGGCTCTTTCTCGAAGTTGATAACGATATCGAACCATTCGGACAGCAGTAAATGCGGTGTGAATGCGTTCACCGTCAGCAAGCGGTGGATATGGGTGTTGCCCTTCAGCAATGGTATGCCTTTTTTGTCTACCAGCCAGGTGACCTGAAAATGCTCGGGCGGAAACAAATGCAGGATCACCGTGGTTCGAAGGATATCCCCCAGACTGACCATACCGCTGTCATCTGGGTCCAGCGTCTCGCTATACCCCGGTTTGATGACGAGCACGCGTTTGAGTTTCTCGCCGGCAGTTGTTTGAGTCTCGTGCATGATTGTCAGCGGTCGGTGGGTGCAAAGAATCGGCTCGCCAGCTCCAGGTTGTCGATCTTGTCATAAAGACTTTCCGGCATGCGGATATTGCGAATCTCGACGGAGGTATGAGAGATGCCCTGATCGTAATAGCTTTGGAAACGGTCGTTTTTGATCTTGGTGTCACAGCCGATGCAGCGCCCGTATTGATGGCAGGCGCGATAAACTTCCAGGTCGGACATCGCAAAATCAGGGTCCAACAGGTGCCCGACAGGCGCAAGGATCCGGCTGGAAAATATTCCCGCGCCGCTTTCCTTATACCGGAAGTCTTGCGCTTCCAGTGCTTCGAACTCCCTTAGCGGCCCGCCGCTAACCCAGCTTTGGTAAAGGTAGAAATGGCAGCCCCAGACGAAACCCAGCGGATCGATCAATAACTCGGTTGTACGGCATTCGCAGCTTAGCGTCCTTGGGTGGATCCCGCCGGCAATCAGATCGGTTGAAAACGGATAGAGGTAATGGCCGTAAAGCTTACCGTCATGAAGACCCAGGAATTCCTTGGTTTCGAAAGGCACCCGCCCGGCATAAATCGCTTCCATCTCGGCAGTTAACCGATTTTGGGGGTGAGCCACCATATAGATGCCGACATCGCTGTCGGCTTTGACCGGAGACACGCGAAAGCCATAACGGGATAGCGCCTCGCAGCGAGCTACCAGCTCGGCGAAGCCGTGTCCGTGCCAGACACGGTTCATCTCTTCGGCGTGATAACTGACGCGTATCGATGGGTAGGGGGCATCCCGTTGAAGCTTGTGTTGCTGTCCGTTCAGGTTGTTGGCGAAAGCTTCGGGTTTCACGGGGAAATTCGTGAGCAGGTCGAAATAGTGCTGGGTTCCGGACAGTATCTGGCCTACCCCTTTGCTGCCCCAGTAAAGCATCGGTTCGCCGCCTTGCAGGGTGATCGGCAGGTCCTGACGGTACGGTATGCGGTTCAGCGCTCGCGTCCATTCGTCTGGCGTCAGGCAGATTCGCTGCGTTTTGGCCTTGATTGGGAATAAACTTTCGCGTTGCCCTTTTTGTTCCGGATCGTTGATGCAGTAGCTGCAGCTCAAATTGCACTGGAGCGTGAGGAACGCCCCGACATAGTTCAGCGTATCGGGTAATTTGAGTTCTGGTAGCGTCATAAGGTTTCCTCCGTCGATTTCCGCGTGCACCACTCCCGCCATAGCTGCCGGTATTCCTGCTCTACGATTCGTGCGTATGCGGCCTGATCCCCGATGACCGATGAAGTAAAAATACCTCGAAGTTGCCGGCGGAGAGAGGCCAGGGATTGCAGGTCGCTTGCCTTTTGGACGGCGAGCTCGACGTATTGTTCCTGGCTTTCCGCGATCCAATCGGTTAATCCAAGTGTCGTCATGATCGAAGCCGACAGTCTTCCTACCGGGGTAGGCCAGCGCAGGGTGATCGCCGGCACTCCCATCATCAGGCCTTCCAGCGCTGTTACCCCGCCGCCATGCGGGAACGGGTCCAGCGCAATGTCGATCTGATTATAAGCCTGCATATGCTCTGCCCATGACGAGCCCCCCCGTATGATAATCCTCTCTGCAGCCACTCCGTTAGCGGTGAAATGTCCGGTAATCCGTTCTCGGGTCAAGGCATCATCCAATTCTCTTGTTTTGAGAATCAGTCTGCTTTGGGGCAGCGCCAGCAATACTTCCGCCCATGCATGATAGGCGTATGTTGATATTTTCGATAAACGGTTGAGTGAGCCAAAGGTAACGATTCCGTCCGGCAAGGCGGGCAGTTCATTCACTTCCGGGAAGTTATCGGCAAAAAAAGATCCTACCACGCTTGGCAGATACCTGATCTCTTCGCCGAAATAGCGTTTGTCTTCAGGCGGCACCATCACCGGGTCGGTCAGGAACACGTCCATAGCCCTCATCCCGGTACCCGTCGCATAGCCCCAGGCGGTTATCTGGATCGGCGCCGGCTTGCGCGCGAAGATCAGCAGGCGGTGGTTTGCACTGTGTCCTGATAAGTCGACCAGAATATCGATCCGGTCTTCTCTGATCATGCTCGCCGCAGCATCATCCGATAATTCGGCGATATTGCGCCAAACCGTTACGCTTTGCTTGAATAAATCGGTGTATCTGTCTTCGCTTTCCTTGAAATTGTAGTAAGCAAAGACATCAAATTGCGAACGGTCATACTGGGTCAGCATGCCGCCGAAAACCCTTACCGCGGAATGGTCCCTGAAATCGGCGGATATATAGCCGATTCGCAGGCGGCGAGTGGGGGTGGGGTCGTTGCTATGATCTGCCTGCCGCCATAAGGACGCCGCGTGCACTTGGTCCCATTTCTTGCGCTCTTCATGCAGTTCGGCAAAATCAGCCGTGTCCGCCATATCCAGAAAAAAGATCAGGTTGCTATGCACTTCGACATAGTCCGGCTTGATTTCCAGCGCCCGGCGGCAACAGGCGATCGCCTCGTCCAGCCTGCCTTGCAGCTGGTATATTACTCCCAGGTTCATATAGGCTTCGACATAATCCGGATTGACAGAGAGCGCCTTCAGGTGATGGGCGCAGGCCTCTTCCAGATGGAATTGCCCCTGGAGTAGGCACCCCAGGTTGTTAAGCGACTGCAAAAATTCAGGATTGAAAAAGAGCGCACGCCGGTAACTCGCGATGGCCTCGTCCGTTTTACCTTGGGTTTGGAGAGCAAATCCGAGGTTGTGATGAGCTTCGACAAAGTCCGGGTTGATAGCGAGCGCCGCAAGGTGGCTGGCGATTGCTTCGTCCAGTTTTCCCTGGTTGTGCAAGCGAAGTCCCAGGTTGGCATACGCTTCCGCACAGTCCGGATTCAACGCAATAGCCTGCCGATAGCTAGCCATTGCTTCGGCCTCATGCCCTTGATCCGCCTGCGCTATACCCAGGCGGTTATAGGTTGCGGCGGAATCCGGTTGGTATACGAGGCAGTTGCGGTAGCTCTCGATAGCTTCGTCCAGCTTGCCTTGACGGTAGAAAATGATCCCCAGGTTGAGATGTGCGTCCGCAAAGTCCGGTTTGATAGCGATCGCCTGTCGGTAACTGGCGATGGCTTGCTCATGCTCGCCCTGATCCCTGAATACATTGCCGAGGTTGTTATGCGCTTCGGCATAATCCGGTTTGACGGCGATCGACTGTTGGTATGCGGCGACCGCTTCGCTCAGTTTTTCTTGCGAGTGAAATATAACTCCGAGATTGTTATAAGCCTCGGCATAATCCGGCCGGTATGCGAGTGCTTTGCGGAAGCTGGCGATCGCTTCATCCGGTTTGTTTTGTGAACCCAGCGTATGCCCCAGGTTATAATGTACTTCCGATGAATCGGGCTTGAGCGCGAGTGCTTGCAGGTATTTCGCAAGCGCCTCATCCAGTTTGCCTTGATCTCTAAGCGCATTTCCCAGGTTACATAGCGTATCGGCAGAGTCCGGTTTGAGGGCGAGCGCCTGTTGATAGTAGTCGATCGCTTCGTCCGTTTTGCCTTGATCCCTGAGTACATTTCCCAGATTACCGAGTGTTTCGACGGAGCCGGGCCTGAGGTCTAGCGCTTTCCGGTAGCTGTCGGCCGCAGCATCCAGTTCGCCCTGAATTTTGAGAGTCAGTCCTAGGTTGTGGTAGGCGTCGACATAACCCGGTTCCAGCTCCAGCGCGCTACGGTAGCAGGCTATTGCCTCATCCAGATCGCCTTGAACTTTGAGCGCAAGCCCCAGGCAGTGATGCGCTTCGGCATAACCCGGTTTTATGTTAAGCGTCTCGCGAAACAGGGCGATGGCGCTTACCGTGTTTCCCATTTGGTAAGCAATCATGCCTGATAGATACAGCGCATCGGGGTGACCGGGCTGTCGTTGCAATATTTGCTTGTAAATCGTTTCTGCCTGGACCAGATGTCCGGCGTTATGATGCGCCAGCGCTTCCTGAAGCAGGTCAACTGTTGCCGTTTGATGCATATCGGTTGTTTTCATATCCTAATGGTCAGCTCATCTGCGGTAAGAAGGAAGTTTGGTGCGTTACGCAAGTGATTACCCAATTCAAGAGCAGGTTGATCGATTGCCTGTATCTTATACATGGTCATAGCATTTTCTCAGGCCATGTTAACCAGTGCCGCATGCTGTTCACTGTCACCGGGATAATCGTGTGCGAATTTGTTGCGGGTATTACGCGTATCCTGCCACGTTTCCGCGCACCGAATATATACCAGTTTCACCTGTCGGTTAAGCTCGTTTACCATAGGGCGTTCTTCATAGGGTTCCAACAGGTATGGCAGAATAGGCGGAAATAAACGGCTACCCGTCGCATCCTGCAGTTTGGTAAAACGCAAAGGTAATTGATCCAGGCTTTGCACCTGCGCATCAGTATTCAGTTCCATTCTTTCCCCTAATGTTATTGGCAAAATGGGGTTGAGCGCTTGGCGCAGATGATGGAAGTTGCGTTCGCATTCACGCCACGCGTCTTGCAGCCGCAGAAGTGAAATATTGTTGCTCACAACAAAATACCTGTTTGTCCGGCAACGGAAAAAGTCGGGGGCGAGTTTTGCGCGAAGGGTAATCCGGCAACACAGCTATTTTTTTGCTTGCCAAGTATCGATTGGACTCCGGACAGGAATGAAACTTCCGCTCGCACTATTTCATCATCGACCTGAACGGCTTCGATCAAAAGATCGATGTCGCCTCCTCGCATACTGTCATCCGCTTTCGAGTCAAACAAGCATACATGGGCTCCTGCACCAAAGATTTCTGTAACGGCTTGTGCGAATTATGCCGCGTTGTTGCCCGGTTAGGCGCATCGTTTTCATTATTTCGTACAAACCATAGCAATGGAAGAATCGCTATCAACGACAGCATTGGCAACTATTTGGCCCCTGGCGGTCCGAGCGCGCGCAGTTCCGGGTTTTGCGCGTCCACGGAGTAAAGCCATGCAAGGAGTTCGGCAACCGCTCGGTACAGTTCCGGCGGGATTTGCCGGTCAAGCTCTACCTGCATTAACAAGGCTACCATTTCCCTGGATTTATGCACATAAATACCATGCTCTTCGGCGCGAGCGATGATTTCTTCCGCAATCAGCCCCCGCCCTTTGGCGACTACGACAGGCGCCGCTTCTCCAGCCTGATAGGCGAGAGCTACTGCGGTACGCACCTGCGCGGCGTTGTCGGCGGCAGCGTGTTCCGGTTTTATTCTTGCTTGCTCATTTTCCGGCATCAGTGCGTACGCTCATAGCGTCGAGCCGAGTACCTGCATCGTCCAATGCGCCGGCGAGTCGCAGGGCTTGAGCACGCATGGCGCTTGCAGCCGTTTCATCTGCGGCGTTGATTTGTACCTGAACCTGACCGTTACTGTAAAAAACGCTGGCCTGTATTTTTCCCAAATGCGGCATTTCGAATTGCATGTCGCTGCGCCATACTCTTGAAGTATTCTCATCCTCGGTTTGCGTTTGGCTATGCTGTCCGGATGTATCCTCTTTAACTTCCCAGTACATCTGTTGTCCAGGCCAGATTTGTCCTTGCCAGACAATCCGATTCTGCTCCAGCGTGTTCAACTGCTGGGCGACAAGCTGTGTCAGCGTGGCGTTCAAGGGTTCGGACGGTTTGGCTGCGGCAGAGTCGGATGCTGTCGGCTGTCGGGCCTGCGGTTCCTGAAGAAGTTCGCTCAAGGCGCGCTCGTTTTGTATCGTTTCTCCGATATGAGATTCATAAAACAGTCCGCTGAGTTCTACGGTACTTTGCAGCGCCTTGGCGATTTCCGGGGTGGACGATAACGAGGCCGGCGCCGTTTCCAGTATCGGTTTGCTGCCCTGCAGCGCGGGCATAGCCCCTTGTTGTCGGGCCATCTGCAATAGCTGGTCGATCAATTTGCCGGTAGCGCTGAATACCGTCGTGGTCAGGTTCCCGCCGCCGGCAGCGGTTTCTGCCGCTATCTGTTCAGGTAATGGCGCAGCGGCTTCTGTCGTTGCGATTTCGCTTAGCTTCCCGGCATTTTCCGGTAGTTCATAGCCGGAACGCGCCGTTATCGCCTGTCTGTCCTGCAGGACGGTTTGCTTGCCGGTTTCACCGATGTTTTCCAGCAGCGCGCTGGTTTCGTGTTCATCCTTGGCGAACAGGTTTTGCTGACTGCTGCCGCCCTTCTCGCCCTGTGGCGATTTACCGACCTGCGTTGCCGGAGGAACCGCGCTTGGCGGCATCGGCGGCAGCATGTTGGGGAGAGGGGTGGCGGGGATGGGTAGTATGGCCACGATAGCACCGTCGGATCGATCCTGAGCTACGGCGAGTATGCGTCAGTCAGCGATATCCGCACTCGATTGATGCGCATCTGTCCTGATACTTGCCTATGCCACTGATTCACAGCGCACTCCAGCAGCTTTTCCTGAGCCAGTATTTCGGCAAGAAGACGCATCTTGTGATCCTTGGCGGCGGGGCTCAGCACGGAAGGGGAAAGCGCTTGCAGGGCGTCCAGAATTTCGCCTTGCTCGGCGCTCAGTTTTACCACCGAAGAAAACTCCTGCGCGTTGGCCGCCTCCAGCATTTCTCCGGTTTTGGCTGCCAGCGCTTGATAGAGCTTCAGCTCGGTAATTGCCAGCGGCGCGGTAATCATGCAGGCGACTCGGCAAAACGATAGGCGCCAGCCGCCGTCTGTTGAGGGTTTGGTGTGGTCGTGGGTTCCTGGGATGGCGCAGGGGGTGGGTGGGATGGGTCGATACTGTCCCATGCCGACTTGAGCTCACCCAGCAGACCAAGTACTTCATTCAGTTTGACGGGGTCGTTTTCCATATTGGCCTGTAACAAACGCATGGCCATATAGGAATAAAGTGATTCGAGATTATTGGCGATTTCGCCGCCTTCCTTGTGATCCAGCGCGCCTCTGAGGCCGCTTTCGATGATCAGTATGGCATGCGAGATCGACTTGCCCTTGGCTGCAACGTCATGTTCGCTCATTTGCCGCACGCTGTTGCTGATGGCGGTCATCGCGCCTTCGAACAGCATCGCTACCAGCCGGTGCGGGTTGGCGGCAAGAACGCCGGTTTCCAGTCCCACCTGTGCGTAGGCGTTGGCTCCTCTACTTCTTGTGGCGGGTCCAAACATGGCGGTTCCTGCTCGGTAAGTTAAGATGTGTAAAAGTTAACGGCTCATCGCGGCGAATTGCGCGTTAAGATACGAACTGGTCGACGACATCTGGCTCAATACGGTTTCCAGCGCGGTAAACTGCGCGGTGTATTGCGCCTGCAACGCATCCAGATGCGCCTGCATGGCGGTTTCCTGATCGGTTATGAGCTTCGCCTGGCTTTTCAGGGTTGTGGTTGCCGTGGCAATGGTGCCGCTGGTAGTGTTCAATTGCGCATCGAGAAAATTGTTCAGCGTTTGTCCGAAGTCGGAAAACCCCGCCAAGGCGCCGGTGGGGTTGCTTGCCATCGCCGAATTGAGCGTGGCGGTGTTTAACGACAGCGTGCCGTCGCTGTTGAGTGATACGCCGAGATCTGCCAGGGAGGTAAAGCTGCCGGTACCCTGATAGGCGCTGCCAAGGCCGGTGCTCATCTGGCTGAAGGTCGTGCTCAACATGGCGCTGAGCTGGTTCTGGAGGCTGTTCGGTATAACGTCGCCGTTCAATACCCCCGCTGTCTTGGTGCTTGTATCGTAAGCCGTCAACCCCCTGAGCGTGCTGTGGGTGCTGTTATAGGCCGTTACGAAACTGGAGATCGCGCTGTCGATCGAACTGGTGTTCAGGCTGACGCTCAGCGTGCTCGTTCCGGTCGACACCAGACTCAGGGTAACCCCTTGCAGCGCGCCACTGACGGTATTGGACGGCTCGGTGGTGGCGATGCCGTCTATGGTAAGCGCCGCGTTCAGCGGCGTGGTATAGCTCAGATAACTGCTGTTTGGAGAGCCGTTGGCCGTAATGGTGCCTGATGTATTGGTATTGGCCGCAGTGGATGAGGCGTTCCAGTTCAGCGACGCCAGGTTGCTGCCTGTGGTATCCGTGCCGGTGACGGTAAACGCGTTGGCTGTGCCGCTATTCGCCGAAGTCAGCACCAGATGATTCTGGGTGCCGTCGTTAACGATGGAGGCGGTTACGCCGGTATTGGCGTTGTTGATGTCCTTGACGACATCGGCCAGCGAACTGCCGCTGGCTATGGTCACGTTGGTCGCGCTGCCGCTTCCTACCGTAATGCTCAGGCTGCCGTTAAACGTAAAGTCGGTCGTGCTGAAACCGGCGCTGGTCAGCGATTGCGTTGCCGCCAACTGGGTTACCGCTATCGTGTGGGAGCCGGTGACGGCGGTGCCGTCGGAAGTCGCCGTTGCAACGCTGCTGGCGGTGCTGCTGACGTTTTGCGCCGTAATCGCGCTGCCGGTGCCATATAGATTCTGCGTTGCGCTGTACAGGCTGGCCAGACTGCTTTGTATCGAGCCGTAGGCCGATATTTGCGACTGGTTGGTCGTCAGTTGCGTCTTCAGGTTGTTCAGCGGGCCGGAAGAAGCGGACACCAGTCCGCTCACCAGCGAGGATACGTTGATGCCCAGTCCTGACGCGCCGGCATTGAAGCCGGATAAAATATTCAGGCCCGTGGTGCTTAAGCCCGATGTGGAAGATGTGGATGACATGGCTGACTCCGTGCCTGATTCAGGCGGTTGAGTTATGCAGGACGCCGGTAGTGGATATCAGGCCTTGCAGTTCATTTATGGCCTGCGCCAACGCGACAATTTCCTTGCTGGGGTATTGCGCGATTTCCTGATGCGTAGCGGTATCCGTGACTTTTACCACCTCCAGCCCGCTGCTTTTGTCCAGACTGAGTTGCGTCTGTACGTTCTGTTGAGAGTTGATGAATTTTTCCACGGTTGCTGCGGCTTTCTTGACCGTTTCAGCACTGAGATAGCCTGACGACGCGTCCGCTACCGGCGATACAGTCCCTGGCGTGGGTGTTGCTATGGGATCCGGCGCGCTCGACGCCGATGTCGCAGCGGTTGTACCCGGCTGCGATGGAATATTCGTTGGGGCGGCAGTTAGTGCCCCGGTACTGCCTAAGGCTGAAATGGACATGATGCTTCTCCTTCTGCCCAAGATGCCGCGCAACGCCCAACCAGGCGCTGCACGGCACTATTTAGCTTGCGTTGGCTCGATTATAATCGATTTAACGCAATAATTGCATCACGCCGGAATTCGACTGGTTGGCTTGCGCCAACATGGCGGTACTGGCGTTCTGCAGGATCTGCAGACGGGACAGCTGCGCCGTGGTAGACGCATAGTCGACATCCACGATTTGTCCCTGTGCGGAACTGGTGTTGGTGACGTTGGCCTGCAGATTGCTGACCTGGGTGGTCAACTGGATTTGGAAGGCACCCAACTGCGCCTGCTGGCTCGACAAGGTGCTCAGCTGGGTATCGATGGCGGCAAGCGCTGCGGCTGCAACAGTGGCATTGCTTACGCTTGCAGCAGAGGCATTTGTAGATATGGCGGTGATGCCTGCGCTGAACTGGGCGCCGGTGGCGGCAGTGCTGGATTGTGCTGCAGTCAACCCCGAGGCGGTGCCTGCGACGCTGAACGCGACGGCGGCAGCGGAGCCGAAGGCGGTGGCCGCAGTTGCGTTTGCCGAGACAGCGGCGGAGGATGCGGTGCCGCCGGCGCCGATAACTGCAGCCCAAGCCGTCGTATAAGCGGTGTTGGCCGCGCCGACGACGGAGGTGTTGAAAGTGTTAAGCGTCGCCTTGCTGGGCGCCTGGCCTCCGGCTGCAACGATAGTGGCGGTCAAGTCGGCGTCGGCGTTTGCCAGCGCGGGGCTGCCGGTGGTTAGCATCGTTGTGTTGGTGGATGCGAACGGACCGCCCGACAGGGAGCCGATGTTATTCAGCGCCGCCGTGGTGATTGCGAGCGTGGAGGTTGCTTGCGTGTCCGCGCCTACCTGTATCGAAACCGCGCTGCCGCCGAATATCTTGTTGCCGTTGAACGAGGTGGAGCTCGCAATATTGTCGATTTCCGAGGCCAGCGCCGAAAATTCCGAGTTCAGGTTTGCCAGATCGGTCGAGCTGTAGGTGCCGGTGGATGCCTGCACCGCCAGGGTGCGCATGGTTTGCAGCGCATTGGTGATGTTGGTTAACGCGCTTTGTCCGGTCTGCACCAGGGAAATACCGTCGTTCGAGTTGCGAACGGCCTGGTTCATGCCATTGATGTCGCTGGTCATTCGTATGTTGATAGCCCAGCCGGCAGGATCTTGCGAAGCGTTGTTGACGCGCATGCCGGTAGAAAGGCTTTGGATTGTTGTGGCCAACTGCGATTGTGCAGTTGAAAGTCCCTGCTGCGCATACAGCGAAGCGGTATTTGTGTTGATATCCCAGACCATGGCAGTCTCCTTAACGTTAGAGTGAATGAATCAAAGTAAACTAAACTAAACGGTGTTGCGTTACGAACCATCCGGTTCCGGTTCGGCTCGTTCCACGAGCCGCTGTTTGCTTTATTAATCGGATACGGACGAGAAAAGTTTAGGATTTTTTCCCGCTGTGTTGTTGACCCGTATTCAACTCCGCTCACAGCTTGAGTCACTTATCGGTATCATAGCAAAAAACTTTAGCATGGATGGCGGCGCATCCCGATTGCCGTTGGCATTAAGCGCGTACCCGCAGGCTACGCGGTTGAATACCTTATATTTGTGTGTATTGTGCCTGTGTGAACCTGTGTGAACCTGTGTGAACCTGTGTGAAATGGAGCGGGTAGTTTGACCTGAAAGCAAAAGTTTTGTAGCTATTCAACCAACGGAACCTGCGCGAGTTTTCGGCGGAACAAAATTTTGTAGGAGCGGGCTTCAGCCCTTGATCGGTCTGCCATTCGCGGGCTGAAGCCCGCTCCTACACAGACAGGCAACGGTAGCTGAATAGTTACGAGGTTTGGTTCTATCACGAAATGAAATATTTATCAAGTGCAGTATAATTCTCCGAGCGTAGGTGGTACATTTATGGCGAGTCATTTGGAGAGTAGTATCCCATGAGCAACGTAGAAAACCTGGTGTTGGGGCACCTGCGAGCGTTGAGCGCGGGCCAGGACCGCATCGAACTCAAACTATCCGAGGTGAATGCGCGGCTGAACAGCCTGGAAACAGCGGTTGTGAAGTCGCGCCTGGATAACCTGAATAGTTAATAAATAGTTAAAGTAGACGAATATCGGCAACAAGCGGCCGTATACCGTTTGTCGGAGCGGATAGAGCGCCGTTAGGAACTTGACCCCAAGTGATCGGGTTGTTAAGCAGGCTCCTGTAGGGTAGGCAATCGGCGCAAAGTGTACCGGTAATCACCGCCGCTTTTTACTTTTGGAAACCTCTGAATGCATTGCGCGGTTATCATCCCCGTCGATCCGGAAAATACACAGCCTGCCGATGAAGCGGCCTACTCGGTGCAATTTGCGGCTGAAACCGGCTGCGGGCCGTTTGACAATATTTTTATCATTCGTATCAGCGTTGCAGCAGACGATTTGCGCGGTCGCGCCGCAGCGTACGGCCAGGCGATCCGGCAAGCCGGTGAAAACGGCATCCAATGGCTGTTCTTTCTCGACCGAGGCGACATAGTTCACCCCTGTGCCTTCCAATCGGTGTTGGCGGCGATTGAACGGCACGACGCCATTTTCGGTTTGCTGAGTGAGCAGGATATGTCCGGGCAGGGCGTAATTCAAGAGCCTGTGCAAGTCCGCGCCATGAGCCGTTTCGAAGATTTGCTCTGCAATGATCCCGATCTGACGCTGCAATGCGGGCATTTGCTGCGTAGCGAAGTGGCGCTGATGTCTGATATGGCTGAAAGTATCGCCGGTGGCGAAGATCTGGTTTACTACCTCCGCCTCTGGAGCCGTTTTCGCTGTTGCAAATTGGATAAAACGCTCAATGTGCGTCGCGTGCGAGCGTCGCGTGAACGGCAGGATGCCCATACCGTCGATGAGATCGGCGGCCGCCATCGCCAGTTGCTGGATAGCTGTGCGCTGCTGTTGGCGGGAAGCGGCGGGGCGGTTAAAGTCCCTGATACGGAAGTGCTGTTTCGACAAATACAGCGCATGCAGCAACAAGGATATGCCTCACTTCCGGAAGCGCTTTTCCTTCTGGTACTGCAATACGACGCGCTGCCCTATAATCGGGCCTATGCGCTGAATCAGCTGAAGCGCCAAAATGAAGCGTTCGAATATCTGCGGCAGGTGCTCGCGGATAATCCATTGTCTGTTCCCGCCTGGAGCCTGATGGGAACGCTGTTGCAGGAGATCGGATACCATCAGGAAGCGTTGAATTGTTTCGAGCGGGGGCTTGCTCTTGAGCCGGATAGCCCGGAATTGCTGTTCAATAGGAGCGTCTCCTTGCGTAAGCTGAAGCGTTACGAAGAGGCATTACAGAGTTGCGATCAGGCCCTGGCGTTGCGCACGGACTTTGTTTCGGCTTTATATATCAGGGGAGCGATTTTTAACGATATCGGGCGTCAGGATAAGGCGCTGGAAAGCTTTTCCAGGGTATTGAAGCTTAACCCGGATTCGGAGATGGCCGCAAAGGCTTTGCATGACAGCGGGATGGCGCTCAGATTTCGCGGTTTGCTCAAGGATGCGCTAAAATGTTACGAGCGCGAACTGACCTTGAAAACCCGATATTGCCTGTATACCAAGGGCGAACGACTGTACTGCCGTCAGTTAATGTGCGACTGGCTGGACTTCGAAGCTATCGGAACGAATATCCTGCAGGATATCGACGCGGGCGCGCCGGTGTCTACTCCGATGGCTATTTTTGCTTTACCGTCGACGCGCCGGCAACAGCGGCGCTGCGCTGAAATGTATCGTGCCAGCTTTGGCAAGCGTGAAACGGCGGAGGCTATGCCAGGCTATCGGCACGATAAAATCCGCATCGGTTATTTCTCCGCCGATTTTTACTCTCACCCGGTTGCTTATTTGACTGCGGAGCTGTTCGAACTGCATGACCGCGCGCGCTTCGAGGTAATTGCTTTTTCTTTAGGGCCCCTTTCACAAGACAGCATACGCCGTCGTCTGGAGCGGGGGTTCGACCGCTTTATCGATGTGCGCGGTCAATCCGATCAAGAAATTTCCGAGCTGGCGCATGCATTGGAAATCGATATGGCGATCGATTTGAGCGGTTATTCCCAGGATGCCCGTCCCGGGCTTTTTGCGCGGCGCATGGCTCCTGTTCAAGCGCATTATCTGGGGTTTGCCGGCACTATGGGAGATAACTTCATGGATTATCTGATAGCCGATCCGGTTGTCGTCGCCGAAGATCACCTGCCCGATTACGCGGAAAAAATCGTCTTTTTACCCGATTCGTTCATGGTGAGCGATCGCCAGCGTCAGATCGACCCGCGCCCGTTTACGCGCGCCGAGGCGGGCTTGCCGGAAAATGTTTTCGTGTACTGCGCGTTCAACAATCCGAACAAGATTACTCCGCAGGTGTTCGAGATCTGGATGAGTATTTTGCGAGAAGTCGAAAACAGCGTGTTATGGTTGTCCGCGCGCAATGAATGGTGCGTGCCAAATTTGCGCCAGGAAGCGGCGCGGCGCGGCGTTTGCGCCGACCGGCTGATATTTGCGCCGCGTATGGAGGAATCCGCGCGGCATCTGGCGCGTCAGCGTGCGGCCGATCTGTTTCTGGATACGTTATATTACGGAGCCCATACCACGGCGAACGACGCGCTATGGGCGGGGTTGCCGGTTCTGACCTGCCTGGGAGAGACTTTTGCCGGCCGGGTAGCGGCCAGTCTGCTCAGCGCCATAGACTTGCCGGAATTGATCGCGAATACGCAGGAAGCCTACCGACTGCGCGCGATTGAGCTGGCGCGCGATCCTGAACAATTAAATACGATAAAAAATAAATTGGCTATGAATCGCGCAACGGCGCCATTGTTCGATACGCCGCGTTTTACCCGCTACCTGGAAGCCGCCTATATTGAAATGTGGCGGCGGCAACAAATGGGGCTGGCGCCTGATCATATTCATGTTCAGGCAATGGGCGCAGTGTAGCCGGCGCGGCTTTCTTCCTGGAGTAGCATTAATCCATTAATTGCTGACAATTAACCATGCGCTGTGCTGTTATCCTCCCTGTCGATCCTGAAAACATACAGTTTGCGGACGACGCGGCTTACTCAGTGCGGTCTGCTGTCCAGACCGATCCCGGTCCGTTCGACGATATTTTCGTCATTCGCGTCGATACGGCTTCAGTATACGTCCGGGAGATTCGCCAAGCCTGGGAGAACGGCATCGAATGGTTGTTTTTCCTGAAGGCAGGCGACTTGGTTCATCCCTATGCGTTTCAATCGGTCTTTGTAGCGGTAGAAGAGCGGGACGCTATTTTCGGTTTGCTGAGCGCACAGGACGCGCCCGGGCAGGGCGGGATTCGAGAGTTGCCGCAAGTCCGCACCATGAGCCGTTTCGAAGATTTGCTCTGCAACGATCCGGACCGGACGCTGCAATGGAGCCATTTGCTGCGTAGCGAAGTAGCAGTGATGCCGGGCATCGCTGAAAGTATCGTCTGCGGCGAAGATCTGGTTTATTATCTCCGCCTGTGGAGCCGTTTTCGCTGCTGCAAGCTGGAGCAAACGCTCAATGTGCGTCGCGCGGAAGAACCACGCGAACAGTCTTGTGGGCAATCTACCGACGCGATTAGTGTCCGCCATCGGCAACTGCTGGATAGCTGCGCGCAACTGCTGGCCCGGAACGACGGTACGGTCAAAGCCCCCGATACGGGTGCGCTGTTTCTACAAATACAGCGCTTGCAGCAACAGGGGAGCTTGTCTGTGCCGGAAGCGCTTTTCCATCTGGTGTTGCAATACGACAGCCAGCCTTTTAATCGGGCGTACGCGCTGAAAAATCTCGAACGCGATGATGATGCGCGCGAATATCTACTGCAGGTGCTGGCAGAAACCCCTGCTCATCTTTCTGCGCTGATCCTGATGGGTAGTCTATTGCAGAGAGCCAAACGCCACGAAGAGGCGTTACCGTATTTCGAGCGGGGATTTGCCCTGGATTGCCGTAACTCCGAACTCTTTATCAAGCAAGGTATTACCTTGCGGATGCTGAAGCGCTATGAAGAAGCGTTGCAGAATTGCGACCTTATATTGAGGTTGGAACCGAAGTTTGCCGCTGCTTTCTATGTAAAAGGACTCGTTTTCAAGGATATGGGGCTCCAGGATAAGGCGTTGGAAAATTTTTCGCAGGTCTTGGCGCTGGAGCCCGGCCTGGAACTGGTTGTCATGGCCTTGCATGAAAAGGGGATGATACTCAGAGTGCGCGGCATGCTTGAGGATGCGCTCAAGTGTTATGAGCGTGAAATGGCTTTGCAGAGTAATTACTGTTTATTAACCCGGGGCGAATGGTTTTACTGCCGCCAAATAATGTGCGATTGGCAGGAAGCCGAGGCTATCGGAGCGCGTTTGCTGCGCGAAATCGATGCGGGCAAGGCGGTGTCTACGCCAATGACGATTTTCGCATTGCCGTCAACACGCCGGCAACAACGGCGTTGCGCCGCGCTTTACATCAGCCATGATGCCGCTACCGAGCATCTGGAAGTCATCCACGCGGAAAACTATCGCCACGATAAAATTCGCATCGGTTACTTCTCTACCGATTTTCATTCCCATCCGGTTGCCTATCTGACTGCCGAATTGTTCGAGCTGCATGACCGCTCCCGCTTCGAGGTGATCGCTTTTTCTTCCGGGCCGCAGGTTCGGGACAGCATGCGGTTGCGTCTGGAGCTGGGGTTCGATCGCTTTCTCGATGTAAGGAAACAATCCGATCGGCAGATTGCCGATCTTGCGCATGAATTGGAAATTGATATTGCCGTTGATTTGAGCGGTTATTCCCAGGATGCCCGTCCCTGGCTTTTTGCACGGCGCATGGCTCCTGTTCAAGCGCATTATCTGGGATTTGCCGGCACTCTGGGGGGAGACTTCATTGATTACCTGATAGCCGACCCGGTCGGCGTTGCCGAAGACCATCAGCCTGATTACGCGGAAAAAATCGTGTTTCTACCCGATTCGTTCATGGTGAGCGACCGCCGGCGTCAGATCGATCCTCGTCCGTTTACGCGCGCCGAAGCGGGCTTGCCGGAAACCGGTTTCGTGTATTGTGCGTTCAACAATCCGAACAAGATTACTCCGCAGGTGTTCGATGTCTGGATGAGTATTTTGCGGGAGGTCGAAAACAGCGTGTTATGGTTGTCCGCGCGCAATGAATGGTGCGTGCCAAATTTGCGCAAGGAAGCGACGCAGCGCGGCGTTTGCGCCGACCGGTTGATATTTGCGCCGCGTATGGAGGAATCCGCGCGGCATCTGGCGCGTCACCGTGCGGCCGATCTGTTTCTGGATAGCTTTTACTACGGCGCCCATACCACGGCGAACGATGCGCTGTGGGCGGGGTTGCCGGTTCTGACCTGTCTGGGTGAGACCTTTGCCGGCCGGGTAGCGGCCAGTCTGCTCAGAGCTATAGACTTGCCGGAATTGATCGCGAATTCGCATGAAGCCTACCGGCTGCGCGCGATTGAGCTGGCGAGCGATCCTGAACAGTTGCGAGCGATCAGGTATAAACTGGCGAACAATCGCGATACGGCGCCATTATTCGATACGCCGCGCTTTACCCGTCACCTGGAGGCCGCCTATATGGAAATGTGGCGGCGGCAGCAGGCGGGGCTGGCGCCTGAGTCTATTCATATTCGGGCTATGGATGACAGGTTAGGATGGTAGTAGAGAGCTAAGGAGACTTGCTTGCTTCAGATTTTAATAAACGCATCGTAACTCTTTCCCTCTGACGGCGAGGTGGTGCTGCAGCATGAATAAATAATGAAATCACGAACAGGAAAAACAGCAGAATGAACACGAATTCGTCTACGGCGTATACAAATTTTCTTGAATATATTCTGATTAACAGGCTCGCGTCTCCATCCCAGCTTTTGCAGGATTTGTTTGTTTTGTATTTTACGAACTGCAAAAGGGAAGGTTTTTTTGTGGAGTTTGGCGCAACCAATGGTGTTTCGCTCAGTAATTCCTACTTGCTGGAAAATCAGTTTGGATGGAACGGTATCCTGGCCGAGCCATTACCCAGCTGGCATGCCGACCTGGAAAGGAACAGGAAATGCATTATAGATAAACGATGTGTTTACTCTGTGACAGGCCAAATGATTGATTTTCTGGATGCTTATGATAGTCCGGAGATGTCCGGCATACAGGGCGATATTAAGGCGGACGGTAATAGTTACCTGCGTGAAAAAAATAATATATTTTCGGTGCAAACGGTTTCCTTGAATGATTTGCTTATTCAGCATAATGCACCCGATCATATCGACTATTTGTCGGTAGACACCGAAGGTTCCGAATATGAAATTCTCAAGGAGTTCGATTTTGCCAGGTTTAATGTCTCGATAATTACCGTCGAGCACAACTTCATGGAGCCGCAGAGAACCCAGCTAAAAGAGCTGCTGGAAAGGTTTGGCTTCGTTCGCGTATTTGAAAATTTAAGCCGTTGGGATGACTGGTATTTGAAAAGGTATAATCCGGTGTTGCTGCTGCAGGGTGATTCCGGAGTATCCATCACCCGTGAACAGGATCGCAACGCTATTGAAAAAACGGCGGAAGAGGCGTTGGCGCTGCAACAGCAAGGCTTGCTGGACGACGCCGAGCGATTATTCAGAGTGGTGCATGCCGCTGATCCCGCCAATATCATAGCGTTGCATTGCCTGAGCGTAATATTGGTTAACAGAGGTTCCTATTCAGAGGCGTTGCCTTATATTGCATTGGCCGCCAAGGTAAACCCGAATTTTGAACCGGTATGGTTTGTCAGAGGTATCGCCATGCATGCTTTGCGCCGTTATGAAGAAGCGCTGGAAAGTTTTGACCGCGTACTGGCGCTGAACCCGGAATATCCGGAAGCGCTTGTTAATCGCGATAACCTGCTGAATGAAATGAAAAGCCTGCAAAGCGCGCCATAGCGTTTGCAACCGTCCGGATTTCAATTAGTCAGGAAAGCAGTCTGTTCATACTGCGTTCGCGTAGTTTCATCAGCCCATAGAGCGTTTCAAGGTGCGGGACGGCTACCCCCAGCCGTTGTCCCCATCTGACCGCATTGCCGAGTATGGCTTCGGTTTCCATCGGGCGTCCGGCTTCGAAGTCGATCAGCATGCTGGTTTTGTAGGTTGGCATGGTCAGCGTGCTGCCTATGCTGATATCGATAACGTCGGCGGCCAGGGTATGTCCGGCGGCGTGGGCGATTTCGGTGATTTCGCGCATGATGCCGCGCAGTAAAGGTTCCTGCTCCTTGAGTATTTCTGCGGTGCCTAAACCGCCGGCCAGCACGGAAATCGGGTTGAATGCGGCGTTCCATACGCATTTTTGCCAGCGCGCGGTGGTGATGTTCTCCGACGTTGCGCAGCTGATTCCTGCCAGCTTGTAGGCGTCGCATAGCGCCCGCGTGCTGTCGCTGACGCCTTGCGGGTAGTTGCCCAGCACCAGTCTGCCGTAGGCCTGATGCCAGACCTTTCCGGGTTCCGTGCGCGTGACGCAGATAAATGCCAGCCCGCTGATTAATTCATGCCCCGGAAAAGCTTCCGCTATTTCATTCTCAATATCGATACCGTTGGATATCAGGACGATACGGGTATCCTCTCCCAGCACATCCTTTAACAGGCCGATGCGGTCCGCACCCTTTACAACCTTGACGCATAGCAAAACGTAATCGGGTTTTTCGGCGAGTTCAGCGCCGGAACGTACAACTCGGGCCGGCTGAAAATGGTAGTCGCCGAGCGGAGCGCTGTTGATGGCTATGCCATGCTGTTTGACTGTTTCGTAATCGCTGCGCGCCACTACCGAGACCGTATGGCCGCTTCGCGCCAGTAGCGATCCGTAAAAACTGCCGATGGCGCCTGTGCCTATGACCAGAATATTCATGTCGATGATTGATTTTCAAGATAGGATTTGACGAAAGGAAGCGTCAGCCGGCGTTTCGCCGCCAGCGACGCGCGATCCAGCCGATGCAGCAGTTCGAGCAGGTTACGCAGATCTCGCCGGTAATGAGCCAGCAGAAACCGGCCTACCGCCGGTTCCAGTGTGAAGCCCAGGTTGTGCGCCTGCAAGCCGAGTGCCTGCAGTTTATCGGCATCGTTGAGCGGTTTCAGCATTAATGTCAGACCCCAGCTCAGCCGGGTTTTCAGGTCCGGCAAGCTGACAGCCAACTCTGCGGGCGGTTTCGATGCGGTTACTATCAATCTATGCCCATTATCGCGGATACGATTGTACGTATCGAATAATGCATGTTCCCAGTCGGAGTGGCCCGCTGCTACGTCTATATCGTCAAGACAGACCAGTTGCTGCTGCTCGATCCCTTCCAGTATCCCGATGCCGTGGGAGCATAGGGTTGCCAATGGTAGAAAAGATAGCGACAAGCCCAGATGATGCGCTTCCTGACAACAGGCTTGCAGCAAATGGGTTTTCCCCTGGCCCTGTTCTCCCCATAGAAAAATCAGCGTCTCATCCGGTGCGTTTAAAAAGTGGCGCAAATGACCGACGGTTTCCGCGTTGGCGCCCGCATAAAATTGCGCAAAGCCTTGCTCTTCATTAAAGCCTAACGGTAGCGGGAGTTGATAGGGGAGGGAGTGATTGTTCATCGTTTCACATCCGGAAGGCGGCGGACGAAAGTTAATGAGCGCTTTTTCGCAGCCATACGAACGCACCCGAAAACAGCGACAGGCTGGCTATCGTCTCAATAATCGCCAATACGCTATGTTCCGGCTGCCGTGCATAGAGCGATACGATACCGTGAACGAAGTAAAACAGACTGACCAGACCCAGCCATATAAACGAGGCCCGCCGCTTGCGCAGCAATCCATGCAGGCCCGCCAATAACGGCAGCGTAGCTACTGCGAGACTCGCTGCAAGCGGGGCATGGCGCATTCCTCCCCACACGGTTATCCATGCGCTCCACAGGGTCAACAAAGCCACCAGGCTGCATAGCGTGATCCACCACGCCAGGCGATTAGTCATGCCTGTCTGGCGTTTTTCAATGCGATAGCGATTTGCGCCAGCCGTGCGCCAAAGGCGCGGCACAGCTTTTTCTCATCGTCGCTCATGCCTTCGGCACGTCCGCTGTGTCGGCTGGGTCCGTATGGCGTTCCGCCGGAAACGGTTTTGGACAGGGCGGCCTCCTGACTGGGAATGCCCACCACCACCATGCCATGGTGCAGCAACGGCACCAGCATGGTCAATAGCGTCGCTTCCTGTCCGCCGTGCATGGACGAAGTGGAGGTGAAAACGCCGCCCGGTTTTCCCGTCAACGCGCCAGAAAACCAGACGCTGCTGGTGTTGTCGAGAAAATATTTCATCGCGGCGGCCATGTTGCCGAAATGGGTAGGGCTGCCCAGCGCCAGGCCGTCGCAGTCCCTGAGGTCGTCCAGGCTTGCGTAAGGCGCGCCGGAATCGGGAATCGTTGCCGCGCCGGTTTCGCAAACGGTTGATACTTCGGGTACGGTGCGCAGTTTTGCCGTGGCGCCGGCGATTTCTTCCACGCCGCGCGCGATCATATTCGCCATTTCCGTCGTCGCGCCGTAGCGGCTGTAATATAAGATCAGGATTTCAACCATAGATATATTTTCAATAAAGATAGGGGGCTAATAAACTGTTGAGCATAACAAGTTTAGTGATTGGACTCCACCTCATAGTGTCCCATCATGCCGGCCTCGATATGATCGTTGACATGGCAGTGATACATCCAGATGCCCGGATTATCGGCTTTCATATCCAGCGTCGCGTGCGTGGCCGGCAGTAAATTCACTACATCGATACGGTGTCCCCCCGACAGCAGCGTATTGCCGTGCCAATGCGGGGTATGCAGGTCTACCTCGGTTCCGAGCGCCAGCTGGTACCAGCGTATGTTTTCTCCCGTTTTCATTTTCAGCCCCGGCAGGTTGTCATAAATATAGCCGTTCATGCTGTGTTTCAGATTGCTTTCCTGAAAAGCTTCATCATCTTTTGCGTTCCTGGCCTGCGGTGCAAATTGCTGAATATTGCGGTCAAGATAAAAACTCTTGTTTTCATCGAAAACAGTGAACAACACGATAAACTCTCTATCCACGCCCTTGAGTGTGTTGTTTTTATCCAGTGCGCCCTTGCTGGAAATAATAATAGGTCCGACCAGTCCGGTATTGGTGTCCATGGTTTCGTCGGCGTGCGAGTGATACAGCCAGACGATGGAGTTGGGGTCGCTGGGGCCAGGACCTGCGCGTTCTGGGACTTCCCATGAGTAGGTATAACCTGCTCCGGGCGCGATTATATCGTCCTTTTTGTCTTCCGCACCGGTGCCGTCCTCATAATGCGTGCCTTCGCTGTTTTTCAGGTAGAAAACGCCATGCGGGTGAACCGAGGTCATCATGCCTTTGGTGTTGTTGCGGTATACAACCTTGATGGTATCGCCGACATTGGCCCTGATGACCGGGCCCAGAATACCCAGATGCTCCCATTCCTGAGGGCGGGGTTTGACGCGGCTGAAACTCGCATCGCTATATTCGACGAAATGCGCTTTATAGCATCGATGCCCGATACGGTCTTTGCCGTTGCCTTCGACAAAAACTTTCTGATCGTCGCCGAACTCGGTTTTGTGCATCGGGTTGATCGGGTAGGATGGCGCGTAGTCCCACAGAACTTCCTCTGCCGCTATGTAATAGGTGCGAGTTGCCGACTGTTCGGCGTTTTCGCTGCGGTTGGCGTTTATCAGTAGAACAACTGCGGTGAGGGCAAGCAGTATCAGGGCGATGTTGCGTAGGTGGGGGATTTGTGGCATCGGAATTTGTTGGTGTGCGTTTAAAGATTATGATAATCAATATCAATAAATGGCACCAGACTTGTTGAGTGATTTCTTGTGTAAATAAGCCGGAAGAGGAAACCCGGAGAGGGTAACCCGAATGGGTTGTAGCGGAGCGGGCAGTTGAATGCTCCGCTCCCCGCTCCGCTCTATCGCTTTATACGGCTAGTAAAATACGCAAGGCATCCAGCCTAAGGCGCGTCGCCTGTATGTGTCCGTGGGTTTCCAGCGTATCGGCCTTGAGTTTGTCCAGCTCGTCCTGCCGTACCGACGGATTGACTTTCTTCAGTGCGGCCAGACGTTGCAGTTCGGCCGTGGCCTCGTCCAGCATGGTTTTCAGGGCTATGGCAACCATGGATGGCATAGCGTTTTTGGCTGTTTTTTCGCTGAGCCGGATCATCGTCTCTATGGCTTTGCGTTGCGCCTGAAACATTTGGCCTAGCGCTTCGCGATCCGGCCTGCGCGGAATTTCGATCAAGTCTTCAGGCGGCAGATCATTTATTACGCCGGCTTCGCTGTCAACCAGTACCCTCACCAGCGTCTGTGGCATATGGCGATAGGCTTGCAAGCGTTTGGGAGCGGCGCATTCCAACAGGTAAACCGCGTCCAGCAATAGCTGGCCCGGTTCCAGGTCTTCATGTTGCACCAGCGCAAAAGCGGCGTTGCCTTGTTCACTGCCCAGAATCAGATCGATTGCGCCACGCACCATGGGATGTTCCCAGGTCAGGAATATCATGTCTTCGCGCGCCAGAGCCGTCTCTCTGTTCCGGGTTGCGGTCACGCCTTCTTCCGGCAACTCCGGAAAGCGCGAGATCGGCATGTGATCGCCGGGCAGTAAAATATGGCAGTGCTCGGAATGTTCCTCGACATTTACGCCATAAACTTCGAACACGCTTTCCAGCCATGGCCAGAGATTGTTGTCTTCGTCTTGCGCGCGTATGGCGTCGGCCAATGTTTCGGCCGCATGGCTGCGGCAGGAGTTGAACTCCAGCAGCCGGTCGCGTCCGTCGTGCAGCCGCGTCAGCACTTCGTCGCGCAGCTTGCGTGTGCGCGCCAGTAGCGCTTCCAGCTTTTCCTGCCGTACAGGCGCAAGCAGAGTTTGATGCAGTTCAGCACTTAACCGGTCATAAACCTCCATGCTTGCCTGCCCATGATGAGTGAATGCATCCAGGCCTTCATGGTACCAGCGGAACAAGGTTTCCTGCGCGGATTGCCGCAGGTAAGGGATATGCAGCTGTATGGCCGAAGTTTGCCCGATGCGATCCAGACGACCTATGCGCTGTTCCAGCAACTCCGGATTCAACGGCAAGTCGAACAGCACCAAGTGGTGCGCGAATTGAAAGTTGCGTCCTTCGCTGCCTATTTCCGAGCAGACCAGTACTTGCGCGCCATCTTCTTCATCGGCGAACCAGGCTGCGGCGCGGTCGCGTTCCATGATGCTCATGCCTTCATGGAAAATCGTTGAACCCACGGTAGTCAGCCGGTTGATGGCGGCGTCCAGTTCCATTGCGGTAGCCTGCGTCGCGCAAATAACCAGGATCTTGGCGGGGCGCAGCTCGCTCAGCAGTTTACAAAGCCAGTTAACGCGCGGATCGACTTTCCACCAGGGAGTATCGCTATCTTGTAGTGTACGATAGCTGGTTTCCGGGTGCAGCAAGGCTGCGAGCGTGGTATCCGTATCGGTTTTGTAGGCGTCGGGAAGCGTTAACGGATAGGGTTTCGGCTGTCTTGCGGGAAACCCTTTGACCGTGGCGCGAGTGTTGCGGAACAGTATGCGTCCGGTGCCGTGCCGGTCCAGCAGCAGCCGTACCAGCTCATCGCGCGACTGCTCGTTTGTTTCCGGATCATCCAGACCGGCGATCAGTTGTTCGGCGCGATCATGGCACAGCGTGCCGCGCAGCTGTTCGCGTGTTTTTTCGTCCGGCGCCGTTGTTGCGGTGAGGCGCTCAATGAGCCGCGCAAGTGGAATATAGTTCGCCTCTTCGGCAATGAAGGCTTCGTAGCTGGAAAAGCGATCCGGGTCGAGCAGTTTCATGCGGGCGAAGTGGTTTTCCTTGCCGAATTGCTCGGGGGTAGCCGTTAGCAGTAACAGTCCAGGTGTTTTCCTTGCCAGTTGTTCGACCAGCAAATAATCTTCGCCAGGCGTTTCCGGCGACCAGTCCAGATGATGCGCTTCGTCGACGATGCATAAGTCCCAGCCGGCTCCCAGCAGCATGGCTTTTCTTTCCGGCTCCGCGCTGAACAGCGTCAAGCTGGTCAGTATCCACTGCTCGGAAAGAAACGGGTTGCCCTCAGGCGTCTGCCAATAGCGTTCTTCGTCGTACAGGCTGAAATTAAGATTGAAGCGGCGTCTCAGTTCCACCAGCCACTGGTGCAGCAGCGGTTCCGGCACCAGGATCAGTACCCGTTCGGCGCGCCCGGATAAAATCTGATGATGCGCAATCAGGCAGGCTTCTATGGTTTTCCCTAGCCCGACTTCGTCTGCAAGCAGCACGCGCGGGGCATGGCGTCCCGCGACTTCGTGCGCTATGTAGAGCTGATGCGGAATCAGGCCCGCGCGTGCTCCCGCCAGTCCTCTGATTGGCGACTGCTCCAGGGCTATCAGCGCATCGCGCGTGCGGCAGCGCAGCTTGAATTGTTCGGATGTATCGATCTGCCCGGAGAATAGGCGGTCTTGGGGGCGGTTGAATTGAATGTTGTGGCTTAATTCGGTTTCTTCCAGTTCTCTTGGTTTATTTTTGAGATCGGCGCCGATGTAAGTAATTAGTCCGGCTTGTTCCTGAATCCGGGAGACGCAAATCTGCCAGCCGTCTGCGCTTTCTATGGTATCTCCTACCACAAAGCGCACCCGGTTGAGGGGGGCATTGTCTGCGGCATAAGTGCGCCGTTCATTGCTGGCGATGAATAAAACAGTGACGCGTGCCCGCGTGGCTTCCAATACCATGCCTAAACCGAGCTCGGGCTCGGTTTCACTGATCCAGCGTTGTCCGGGAATGAATGTGGGCACTCAGATACCTCCAGTCTGCACGAAAAACTTACAATTATAGCGGGTTGCAGCTGGGTTGTGGAAATATTGTTTTGTGACGAAAGGTAGGGGGCAAATCAGCGCCGCTGCTATCCCTGTCGTTGCCGAGGCGGTAGCGAACGCGCAGGGAAAACATAGCGGCTGTTCTCCTTTTCAGAAGGTCAATAATTTTAAGTATGCCGGCATAGTTGAGAACTGCGCTCAATGCGATGCCTGTAACTCCTCGAATTGATGTAAAAATAAAGAAATTAAGACTCGGCCAGAGCAGCTTGTCCAGCGGCGCAAGTTGATGCAGGAGAATAAAGGCAGCGACAGGAAAAGACCGTATGAAGCCGGAATCAAACCAATGTTGCCTTATGAAGTACATATGGATTTGTCCTGTTGTTGCGCGGCCTACTTCATTTTTGGCGGCTCTTGTTTTGTCCGATTTACGCGCTTGCCGCTAGGGAACCGCTGATTAATGGCCCAAACATGGGCCGGAGCGCAATTTTTTTAAGAAAAATTTCGATTTCGACGCATTTCTTATGCGTTTACGCTAAAATAACCGCTTTTACCGGCATTTTCCGCCTTTCTGGCGGATTGATGGCGCAATAATCCCTCATATTGACCCCATCAGCAGCTTTTGGGCTACGCTACAAATTCGAAAGCCCAAATAAAATCTGTAGCTGATGCGTATTCTTTTCCAATCCCTATATAGCGCGCCTTGCGATAATGGAACACATGGAACGTATGCTCGACTTGCGCGCGAATCTGCGCTTTCTTTTTATAGAAAAAAAGTTCTCTACGCCCATGAACCGACGTAGAGAACCTCCAAAGAAGGATGCTCGGCATGATTAATATCCAGCACGGTTCTGTCTATCTTGACGGACTTGCCTCTCTTCGGCGGTGCCGGTCTCAATTTAAAAGTACAAGCTGAATAATTGCGGCGATTGTAAGTTTTATTCCCGGGTTATAAACCCAAGCTTGGTCACTCCCGCTTTATGCGCCAGCGCCATGACTTCAGCCACCCGGCCATAGGGAACCGCCTGATCGGCTTGCAACTGAACCGAAAGATTGGCGTTCGCCTCCTGCAACGTGCGCAAGACCTCTTCCAGATTCTCCAGGGTCTGCGGGCGGTCGTTGAGCGTAATCAGGCCCTTTGCGTCTACCGCCAGCGTCGCCAGATCCTTGTCGTCAACCGCTTCCGTCTTTTCGGTCTTCGGCAAATCGACTTTCACCGCCTGCGTCAACAACGGTGCGGTGATGATAAATACCACCAGCAGCACCAGCATGACGTCGACCAGCGGCGTAACATTGATTTCGCTCATGACCTCGCGGTCGGATGAATCGGGTTTAAATGCCATGTCAGGCTCCGGCGTTGGATTTCAGACTGGATTTCACCGCCAGATTATGAAAATCGGTAGCAAAATAATCCAGCTCCGCATCGCACGATTTGATTTTGCGCAAAAAGAAGTTGTAGGCCAATACCGCTGGTATCGCCGCGGCTATGCCGATCGCCGTCGCTACCAGAGCTTCGCCGATGGGACCGGCAACCACGTCCAGGCTGGCCGATTTGGCTTCACTGATGCCTTTCAGAGCATCCATGATACCCCACACGGTGCCGAACAGCCCGACAAACGGCGCGGTGCTGCCTATGCTGGCCAGCAGAGCCAGCCCTTGCTCCAGTACACTGTGTTCCTTGTTGACCTGCTGGCGCAGACTGCGTTCCAGTATGGATTGAATATCGCCGCTCATATCCAGGCCGTGGCGGCTGGTTCCGCTGCTCAATTCATCGAGCACATCGAAACCTGCTCCGGCGATACGCCCCAGCGCGCTGTCGCGCCCTTCTATGGCGGCGGCATTCTGCAAACTGCTGGCGCTCCAGAAAGCTTCGGCGTATGCGCGATTGCCATGGCCTACTTTCCATATGATCCATCCCTTGAAAATAATCATGCCCCAGGTGACTACTGAAAAGGCAATCAGTACGCCCAGGGTAATCTGCACAATATTATCCGAAGAAAATATCATTTCTTGCTTCCTCTTGAGTTATTAATCTTTAGTGTGTATTTTGAATTCGATTGGGATGACGACCCAACTTGCCACGGCCTGCGCGCCTCTATGCGCCGGTTCGAAATGCCAGAGCGTCTTGACGTGCTCCAGCGCGCTTTCATCCAGCAGATCATGCCCCGAACTTTGCAGGATTTTCACTTCTCCGGCGACGCCGTTCGGTAACACCTCGACCTTGAGGCGCACAGCTCCTTCCCAGTGCCGCTCCAACGCCAGACGCGGATAGCGGGTCGGAGGATTATGTAGTCCGGCCCCCTTGTAGCTCGCTGCGGAATAGGCCGACGCGGCATCGTGCGCATGCTGGGTAGCGGCCGTCGCGGCGGCGCTGTCAGTGTGGGCAGGCGCTGAGCTTGCACTGGGCGGCGCTACTGCAGTTTCGTGTTGAGGCTGTTGCGGCTCAGGCTCGGGTTCCGGCTGGACCACGGGCCTGGGTTTCGGTTTCGGGGTCTTGGCTTTTTCTATTTTTTTCGGCTCGGGTTTAGGCTTTGGCGGGGGCGGGGGCGGAGCAACCGGAGCGGGAGCCGCCGGCGCTGCAGCAGCGGCCTGAGGAGCTGCCGAAGTCAACGACACCGTAATCACCTGCGCCGGGGTTTCCTTCGGTTCAGGATGCGGCATAAACGTCCAGGCCAGCCAGAACAACCCGTGCAGCAGCACCGAAACCGTCAAGCCAACGATGGGGTTTAACCAGCCTCGCGAGGGAAATGCAGATCTATTCGTAATCATTCAACTAAACTTCTACACTCAATTACCTTGGTGCGTCGTTCTCCGGGAAAAAGCGTAATCAGCCCTTCTCCGACTTTCGAAACGCTCAGAGTCATTTTTTTCCGGTTTGCCCCTGTAAGGCAACGCTACTGATCCTGCCCTGTCCCAGCCATAACTCGACTTCGGTGAAATCGGCTGCGCCACGCAGAGTCCGGGTTTTGCCGTCGGCACCGGTCAAACGCGTATAGGGCAGCTCTCCAACCCATGTTGAGTCGATTTCATAACGCATCGCATCGCTTAAGTAGGCAGCCAAAGACCAGTTTTCAACCCGCCCCATGCCGCTGTTCTGCAAAAGCTTTTCAGCCTGCTGCGGCGTCGCTTCATCAACCTGTACCAGAATCAGCGGTATCTCGGGGTGTTGCCGGGTAAATTTAGCCCAGGTCTTGAGTTCATCCACACAGGGTCCGCAGGTAACTCCCCAGAAATGGACAATATGGTGCTTTCCTGCATAGGACTTCTCTATCCGGTTCCAGCTGTTTTCGTCGTATGGCGCCGGTTCCGCCGATAGCTGCCCATATTGTAGACACATAAAAACAAACAACAAGCCAGCCAGCGGATTCAGCCGGTTAAAAAATGCCGGCAAACTCAATCGAAACAATAAATATGGCGTTTTCATTTTTTCTGCAGCGCGATCAGACGATAGCCTTCGTTGCGGGTAAACCATGACAGCCAGGTTTGTCCGGCGTTGTTTATCAATATAGGGTGGTCGGAATAAGCGGAAGTTTCAGCAATCATGCGCGCTTTCGACCAGTGTCGCCCCCTGTCGCCCGACATCTGCGCATAAACGGTGGTTTGCTTTTCGACAACTTCCTTCCATACCAGCCATAGTTTGTTTCCATTGGCCAATAAGTAGGAACGTCCCGCCATTTTTCCAGCCGCGCCTATCGGCAAAGGCGTCGAAAAGCCGGTTGCGCCGGCTTTTTTATAAGCGTAAAACGCACCTTGGCGCTTGGCCCCCTGAGTAAACCACGCTACGTGATAACTGCCGTCATCCATCACCGCCAGTGCCGGCCCGTGGTGCGGGCAACCGTTGATCGCCCAGGCATCATCGGCAACGCGCAGAATCCGGCCCGGCTTATCCTTGTCAAAAGTCAATACGGCATGATCGCGGATACCGCCCTCGAACAGTTTTCGATAGACTATAACCGGCTTGCCGTCATTGCCCATCGCCAAACCCAGACGGCAGCATTCGCAGGCGGGCTGATCGGCAATTTGCACCGGTGCAAAACTGTTGCCGCCATCCCTCGACCATGCAAACGCCAAGGCTGCGCCCGGTAATTTCTTGCCGTCCGCACCGGTGCCGGCATTGCGCTTATCGATCCAGGCCGCGAAAATATTGCCGTCATCATCGGCGGCGAACATCGGAAAACGCTGGCTGACCGGATTATCGGCCAACGGCCTCGGTTCAGAAAAGTGCGCGCCGTCGTCCTGCGACGTAGACAGATACACTTGAGCGTTGTACTTGTCGTCCTTGAATACGCTCCATGCGACGGTCATGCGGCCCTGTTTGTCGATCAGCAATTGCGGACGGCTTTCCGATCCCGCATCAAGCCTGTCGGCACGAGGCCCCACCACGACCGGCGAGGAAAAGTTACGCCCTTGATCCGTTGAAAAAGCGACGGAAACCGTTCCCCCAGCCGCCCATGCCAGGCATAAACGGCCATCGCCGGAAAATACCGGGGTAACCGAAGTAGCGCATTTCAGCTCCGGCTCTGTACAGGTAGCCGCATCATGCATGCGATGAGAAACGCCCGATGCCGGCATTATCGCCGCATTTGGGTCTTCCGCCACCGCCGCCGTCACCCAGAAAAAACCGCCTGCAAAAATAAGCGGCCATCTTTTTAAATGTACCATTTTGTAAACCCATCGCACGGTTAAGGGGAAATTATACTCTCGCACCGCCCTGCCGCTTTAAAATTCGTGCGGAAAGAATCGGTATCACCACACGCCGGCAGGCCGGAAGCGGGCGTTTACAACTGTTTGAGCGGATAACTGCAAGCAGCATCCGACTACCAGTTCACGTTGAGTCCACCCATGACATTGAACGGCATACCCATGGAAGGCGACGAGCTGCTGCTGGTGCCTGGCGCGGAGGCAAGATAGTATTTATTGCCGATGTTCTGTATCGAAACATTGACTCCAATCTCCTTCGTTGCCTGGTAGTTCAACATGACATCGCCGGTAGTCGCCGCGCTGAGCTGCTGTTGCCCGCAAATCAATGTCCCGTTTATGGTCTGGCATCCGTTAAGCTGCTGCGTGCTGTTATAAAAAGTCGGCCAGCTTTTCAAAACCCAGTTGAAAGTCAAACCCGGCACCCAATCGACGAAATCCACTTTGCCGCCGGCGGTGATGGTCAGCGGCTGGGTATTCGGCAGCTGGGTATGCAAGGCCAAAGGCGACAAGCCCCCGGCATTGACAATAGAAGCATTCAACGCTCCGAAAAGCTGGTTGTAACCGCTCATATACGAAACCAGGCGTGTGATGCCGAAATTCAGATCGATTCTTTCGTGCGCCTTCCAGTTTATTTCGAATTCGCCGCCCATCATCACCGCCGTGCCGATATTCTGATTCTGACCGACGGAATAGCTGCCCGAAGTTGCCGGTATGCCGTAAACACTCCATGCATTACTGCCGACGCCGCACTGCTGATAACCGTTGGCTGCCTTGCCGTTACTGCCGTTCTGACACATGGTGACCGAAGTGATAAAGTTCTGCAGCTGGTTATGGAACAAGGTAAACCCGACGCGGAGGGTGTCGTTGACAAAATCGAATCCCACCTCCTGACCGAAGTTGCTTTCCGGCACCAGGTTGGCGTTGGACATGCTGGCGCTGGAGGGTGAGAAATAACTGCGGTACAGATTATTCATGCCCGGAGCGGCGTAATTGCGATAGATGACTGCTCTCAGATCGAAGCCGCTGTCGAAACTCCATTTTGCCCCGAAACGCGGATTGAACTGGGTAAAGTAGGTGCTGGGCAACGCCTGGGTAGTCACCCCGGCAGAACTGCCATTGGGATTGTAAAATGCTTTGGTGGTATTGCCGTTATAAGCCTGCCAGAAATCCTCGCGCAAGCCCAGCGTCAGATCCAGCGCGTCCAACGGCTTATAGTTGCCCTGCAGAAACAGGCCTTCGAACATGTTGCGCGCGCCGGTATGCACGAACCCGGTGTTGTAATAACCGGTGGCGTAGGTTGCCACTCCGGTCGCCAGACCGCTGGCATTCTTGGTATTGGTGGCGCCGTTGGCAAAACCGTACAAGGTGTTGTTGTCCTGTATGGTTGTGCCGCGCACATCCAGACCTCCTTTTATATCGACGATGCGTCCGAACTCGCCGAAATCCAGCGATTCCTCGACGAATGCGCTGCCGCCGCCGGTCTGGTAGGGCATGCTCTCGACCTGGGAGAGCGCCTGTTGCGCGGTGAGGTTATTGAAACTGGATGAAACGGTGCTGGTCGCAAATGAATTGAAGGTATTGGATACGTAACCGCCATTCTGCTTGTTCATGCCGGAGTAATTCCAGAAAGTGCTCAGGTTGACGCTGCCGGTATCGGAATATTTGGTCTGGCCGCCGCCGCGGTAATCGAATTTATACCATTGGTTGCCGGAATTGGCGGTCGTCACGCCGTTGTTCAGAATTTCGTGTCCGTTGAGTTTGATGTAATATTTCGAGCCTTCTGCCGGCGTAAAATAAGTCGACAGCAGTAAGTTGTTGGTCTGGGAGCCGGCCGGCACGCTGAACTGATTTCGCAATTGAATGCCGTAAGGCGCGTAAGCAGGCGTCATGTTATAGCCGTTCGAATAAGTGGTGTTGAAGTTTGCGCCCACTTTTAGAGATTCGTCATGGTAGAGAGTGGCTACAGCGTTACCGACCTTGGTATCGAAGCTGCCGTATCTGAAGCCGATGCGCTTTTCACCTTTTTCCGGTTCGCGCGTAATAATATTGATCACGCCGCCTTCCGCCAGATTGCCCCAGAGACTGGCCGCGCCGCCGCCGCGCACGATTTCGATACGCTCTATGGTATCGCGCGGCACCAGATTCCAGTCGATGGTGCGGAAGAATCCGTCATTGATCGGCACGCCGTCGACCATCACCAATACTTTCTCACCGTTGGCGTTACTGAAACCGCGCATCGCCACTACCGTGGTGCCGCCTGTCGGGTCCGACTGGTTGGCGGGAATGGGCGGAATGTAAATCCCCATCGCCTTGTTGATCAGCTGATCGACATAAAGCTCGGGGCTTTCATCGATTTGTTCACGCGTCAAAACGGTTGCGTTCACATCCATCTTGTTGACCGGTGCGCCGCGGCCTATCGAAAGCCCCGGCACTTCCACCGAGTCCAGTTCGGAAGATACCTGTTGTGTCGAAGCGGCTGCGGGATCTGCTGCGTTCCCTCCTGGATGGGATGTAGTGGAAGTTACCGCGTCAACGGCTGCAACAATACCCGGCTGCCCGATGAGACCCAGTATCGTCACGGTTAAAATATTTCTTTTGACTGTCTTTATAATCATGATATTCATGCCATGTGCTTATTTTTATAATTTTTAGCGGTTTCCGGATACAATCGCCCGCTTTTTCCGATAGGGTTTCGCATGCATGGCAACAACAAACTGTTGCGCATAGCAAACACAAATCTCTGTAACATAAGCGAAATATATGCCAGATACCGCAACTTGCTCCCAAGTAAATCATTATCAATATGTTAGGTTTTTATCAGATTCATTCACCATATGGGGTATACAAATACCGCGTCATATGACACAGCAACTGTGTTATATAGCTCAGTAAAGTATTGAAATCCGGCAAAACGAGGAACAACCAAGAAAAAGCTGAATACCGATATTGTGGTATTTATGACGCAGGACGCTGTTCCTATCAGCAGCGATCCGCTCGACTCGATCAGCGCTGTAACTATTCAGCATGTCCTGGAGGCATACGATCGACAAATACCTCCAACCCTGGACATTTCAGGCCTAAATATCACCAGTCATACTTAAGCTGGGCCACGAAGGTCCTCTGAGGGAAGGGGTGATACAGCCAGTAGAGCTTGTTGGTCACGTTATCGATCCCCGCATTGAAGGTGAACTTGTCATCGATCTTGTAGTTGACCTTGAGATCCAGAACAAAATAGGCGCTATTGCCTACATAGGTATTGTGATAAACATCGCTGTTGTTGAGCTGGCTGAAGGTCTGGCTGCTGTAGCGTCCACTGACGGAAGTGGTCATCCGTTCCAGGGGGCTGTAACTGACCGTGAAGGATGATCGCCATTCGGGAATCCTCGGTACAACAGCACCCGAGACCGGCATGCCGGTCCCCGGATTCGTCAGAAGCGCAGTCGGGGTAGCTGCTGCGATATTGGCTGCATCGGCGGCAGGGTCAGAGCCAATACGCCCATGCGCATAGGTTGCCGTTCCGTAGAGATTGAGGCTTTTAAAAATGACATCCTTCATTTCTCCCGAGAACTCGGCTCCGAAGATGTTCGTCGACGGGACATTCTGGGTTGTGTTGGAGACCGTTCCATTCGACATCAAGGTGGATACGCTATAGATGGCGTTGTTCACAGCCTCTGAAAAGAAGCTGAGCCGGGCCTTGCCGTTTTCCATGAAATACTCGTTCGAAAGCTCCGAAGAAAACGCCTGTTCCGGTCTGAGGTTTGGATTGGCGTTATAAACCGATGTGCCCACGGTGGAGGTCTGGAAGGGCTCGCCTACCGTGGGATAGCGCCACGCCTCGCCAAAGGCTGCGCCGATTCGCCAGTCGAGAGAGGGATTCCAGGTCAGTTTTACCTTGGGTGAAAAGTTGGTGGACTGCTGGTCCTGCTGGTTCACCGTTTGGAGCGTTGTGCCTACCATCGTCTGGTTAACACCGTTATAGGCATCCCAGTGCTCCAACCGACCGCCCAGGGTGAAGTTCCATTCCTTGTTGAAATCCAGCGAGTCCTGAATCCAATACCCCTGGGTCATCGTTTGACCCTGGGCGTTCTGGTAGATGTTGCTATTGGCCCCATTGATGGCGGTTGGGGACCCGTTCTGCCAGTTATTGGTGGTGTATACCGGGTTATTCAGCTCATAGCTGTCATTGTGAAAGCCGAAGCTGACTTCGTGGTGTCCGAGAAGGTCTTCGTCTACGCGATAGATGCCTTTGCCATCCACTGTGTACCAGTTACTGCCGGAAAGAATGGTACTCCGTCCATAACCCGTGGTAGCGGAAGCTGCCGCAGTCGGTGGAACCGTAGCAGTCCTGCTGGTATCCACACCCAGATTGACAATACTGCCCACGAGCTCCCAGTCAAAGGCACCGCCTGTCTCTGATTTAAGGGTAATGCCGTGGGACCAAGTCTGTTGATGGGCCAGGACGGGAGAAAAGATCGAATACTGCGAGCCTGTATAGAGATTACCGTTGATATTGATGGATGAGTTGGAACTACCCGATCCACCCGTAAATGAATTGCCATTCGTAGTCAGGTAGCTGCTGTATTCCGCATCCTGGTTATTAAGCCACAACCCGATGGTATAGGAGAGCCTTATTGTGTCTGTAATGTCATAGGCCAGCTTGAGCTTCATGTTATCCTGGGTGGTCGCATACTGTCCATTATTAACCCCAAGAACATACATGGGTGCTCCGTAAGAGTTGTAGGACGGAACCGCCCCCTGCACGGGTATGCCTGTCGAGGAGCGCGTCCCGACGGCCTGAACCACTGTTGAGTAGCCTATAGGCTGCGAAAGACTGTAGAGATGGTTGTAGTCAAAGCGAAACGAGAAATCATCCAGCTTGTCGCCAACGTACATCGCGTAGTTCTGGGCATTGGTGTCCCCGCTGGCCCCCAGAGCGTCATAAGTACCGAATGCCCCCATGGCATTGACTCCCGCTACAAACTTTGTGGGCATTTTTGTAGTCATTACCAGCACGCCACCCATTGAGTTACCGGCGTATTGAGCGGAAAAGGGGCCATACATCATGTCGGAGCGTTCCAGCTCACCGGGTGCGACCGTATTCCATCGGGGTGAACCCGTGTTCGTATTGTTGTTATTGAGGTAGGTAGAAAGCAGTATTCCGTCTGCGAAGATCATCGTCCTTGCGCTTTGAGAAAGTGAGGCGGTTCGTGTTCCCATGGGTTCGTTGGTATCACCTGAGTATCGTTTGCGAACCTCGATACTGGGCATGTACTTGATGGAATCCTCGACCGTAATAAGGTTGACCCTTTCGTCGATTTCCTTGGTATCGATGCTCTCCGTTGTCACAGGAAGCTTGTACTTCTCGACCATCGGAGCTTTCTTTCTCCATTTCCTTTTACTTTCATTCGCCTCCTGGGCCTCGTCGGGGACAACCTCTACTGTGGGCAAGCTGGCGATGGGTTCAGGATCACTCGCAGCGGAGAGGCTGGGAGATACGAGCAAAGCTGTTAAGGTACCTGGAACCACAAAACGCGAAACTGAAGTGGCTATAAGTAGTCATGTATTACTAGTGTGGAACTTTATGGTGTATGCTGGAGGCATCCACAGCAAGAAGCCCGAATGAAGAAGCGCAACATACAAAAACGAAATCTGCTCGATCAGCCGCTGACCAGTGAAGAGATCGAAACCTTGGAACAACTCGCAAAACACCATCACTATCCTGATTTCCGTCGGCGCGCGCTGGGCCTGCTGGCATTGAATGCGGGACGGAGTGTCGCCGATATTTGTGAGTTTTTGCATGTCAGTGATCAACCGATATACAACTGGGCTAAAGGCTGGCGAGAGAAAGGCATTGCCGGTATTCTGAGCGGACACAAAGGCGGAGCACCGGTGAAGTTGACCCAGGAAATGCTGGATGTCGCTGCGGAAATAGCCTGCCAGGAGCCGCTAACCTTGGCGAAGATTGCTGTTCGCATAGCAGAACGTTTTCCCGATGCGCCCAGCTTCAGTTTGGATCGTCTCGCTGCGGGGCTGAAAGCCAGAGGGCTTTCTTTCAAGCGGAACCGGCTTTCCTTGAAAAAAAACGGGATGAAACCCGGTTTCAGCAGGTGAAGGAAGCGATGGGGAAAATTCAGCGCGATGCTCACAACGGCAAGGTTGAATTGTTTTATTTCGATGAAGCGGGTTTTTCTTGCCTGCCCTCTGTGCAACGAAGCTGGTCGCCTTTGGGGAAGCCTCATTGCGCTGATGCGAGTGTCGGACATAAACGGGCCAACGTGATGGGGGCGCTGAATTATGCACAAGGAGCCCTGCATTTCGAGGTCTGTGACCACACTATCCGGCGTGAACATGTCATTAACTTTCTTGATCGCCTGGCTGCCTCTTCTGCGCAGGAAAAGTGGACTTTCGTGTGGATGGATAACGCTTCGATACATCATTCTATCGAGCCGGAAATCACCGACCGTTGGTTGGTCGACCATCGGTTCGTTCTTTTGTATCTGCCGCCCTACAGCCCGGAACTGAATTTGATCGAAATACTTTGGAAGCATGCAAAATACCATTGGCGTGACTTCACTTCCTGGACACGAGATACGTTGATTCAGAATGTTCAAGTGCTTCTGAATGACTTCGGCACAAAGTTCCACATATGTTATACGTGATTACTTACTACTTTTTTTCTTCGACATGAGCTTTTATTGTTCTTCTAAATTAATAAGTGAGTTCCAATAGAAAGAAATATGCCAAAAAATAATAAACAACCAGTCAATTGATTACGGGCATATCGTCATGTATTAGTGAGTTGTTTGACGCAGCGCTGTGTCAAATAACGCACTCCTGTAAAGCGATGTACAAGTAAGCAAGATGACCCTGACGGAAAGATGAGTAGGATCAGCAATCCTCGTGGTGTTTGCCCGTCATTTGTTCAAATAACGTGATGGGTTAAGGAAAAGCCCCCTCAAGGAACTTGAACAAACTTACCTTTTTGGTGAGTCTCTGCTCCGGGCAATAAATCTTCGAGAACATGCCGCCCCTGCTACCCCAGAAGTCGATGGATGGCACTGCTGAATCGGCATCGTCCAGGACGTCCAGCAGGTTACGTGCAATGATTTGCCGTGTGGGCGATAATGGACGTTACTAATTCGCCCCCGCCTTCATCAAGGCTCTCAACTTAAGCCTTGATACTGAATCATATCTTTGATTTATATGTATATTTCAATGTGGTTTAGGGTGTTTAGAGTCGAAGCGTGGATGCGCCTGGAATGAAGTGAATGAGGTTTTTTGCGATTTCTGCGAAAGTGGCAACTCAGTTACGCCCTCCAAAACCTGCTCAAGCGAACTGTCATGCGCTCCTGCAAACTCCAGCATGCCCGTCGCGTTATACTAGAGTTTTATAAGGTTTGCCCGCTTCTTCCCGCACCAGACGTGGGACCAGATAACCGGGGAGCAGCCGGCGCAGTTCCTCGTGAATTTTCAATGCTTCGTCCAAGGGAACGTCAAAGTGGGCAGTCCCCTGAGCCTTGTCGAGCAGGTGCAGGTAATACGGCGTCACCCCTTTTGAAAACAGAGTTTCGCTCAGTTCGGCCAGGGTTTCCGCGTTATCGTTCACGCCGCGCAGCAACACGGATTGATTCAGCAGCCTGCCTCCCTCCGCTGGCAAACGCGACAGCGCAACGGCGGTTTCGCGGTCCAGTTCCGCGGGGTGATTGGCGTGTATTACCGTCACGCACTGCAGCCGCGTTTGCCGCAGTAAGGCGATCAAGTCATCGCTGATTCGGCTCGGCAACACCACTGGCAAACGCGTATGTATGCGCAGCCGCCTGATATGGCTAATCGCCGCAATGGCTTCGATCAGCGCCGCAAGGCGCTCGTCATGCAGCAGCAACGGATCACCGCCGCTCAAAATCACTTCGTTAACGCCGGCATCTGCTTGCAATGCCGAGATTATTTCCGCCTCGCGCTGCCTGGTCATGGCTCCGTCGGCATAGGGAAAATCGCGCCGGAAGCAATAACGGCAATGGATTGCGCAGGCAGGCGTCGCCAACAGCAACGCCCTGCCCCGGTATTTATGCAGCAGCCCGGGCAAGACGAGCGCGTCCAGATCGCCAACCGGGTCGGCGCTATAACCGGGTACACTCAGCAATTCTTCTCCCAACGGCAAAACCTGACGCAATAGCGGATCGCAGGCATCGCCCTTGCGCATGCGCCGTGCATAGTCAGCAGTGACGCGAAAAGGGAACGGTGTCTTCAGGGTTGAAGCGAACGGTAATGACGGCAGTTCGAGAAACGCCAGTAAATCTTCGACACGCGTGTAGGATGAGGCAAGTTCTGCCTGCCAATCGGATTTGGGCATCAGCGGTGAGAGCGATCAATAGAAGATACGGTTCGGGGCTGTTCACAACAGCCCTCATCGCTTATTCTAACGCAACATGATAGTTTCCCACTTGGCATATTTAAGGTAGTTATGAACCTGAAAAAAGCATACTGGCTGTTGAGCGTTCCGGTCGTACTGAGTCTGACCGCATGTTCTGAAAGTTCCTGGAGCGTGAATAGCTCATCGGATTCTTCCGACAGCCTATCGAAATCCTCTTCCAGCCCATTTACCTCATCCTCCGATTCATCGCGCACACCGAAAGAAAAATACCAGCGCGACCTGAGCGAGTATGCGAAGGAATATGCGCTTTCTTCTTCCACAACGCCGGAAACATTCCGCAGCAAGGTCGGACAGATCGCGCAAAAATACGGCATCCTGAATTGGGAAAACGACAACGACAGCTATATCGCCATAGGACAGGGCTTTCGCAAGGCCAAGCTGACCGGCACGCAATACGGCGCATTTAAAACCTCGCTATTGGCGGAACACCCCGACAAGGCCGTGTATCTCGACCAGGGTTACAAGCCTTAAGCTACCCAGCACGCTAAGCCAACCAGCCGGTACTTCCGCTTGGCCCGGAAAGGCATCAGACCGGGACTCCAGCTGCTGCAATTAAGCGCGCTGCTGCTCGCTTGCCAGACCGCTCCGGCCAATAGCGCCCCGTTCGAGTTCCTGTATATCGAAGCGAACGAGGGTACGGCCAGCGGCGGTCATGTCGCCGCGCGTCTCGGCGATGAAGTATTTCATTACCAGCATGTCGAACCGGGCTTACTACGTCTGTTTCGGGATGATTGGCTGTGGTTTAATCTCCATTATGGTACGCATGAAAATCGTAATATTCATGCGCAAACCATCGAACTCAACCCTGAAACGCATCAACGCCTTTACGACGAACTGGAGCACCGGCGGCTGCTACAGGATGAGCAGTTCGCAACCTTGCAAGGACTCCACCAGCAACTGTCCTTGCTTCGGCTATTCCATGCGCAGCAGCAAGGCGAGCAGGTCGTCCTCGACGTAGCAGGCGCCGGGTTGTTCAACGACAAGCCCGGCGTGCGGCAGGAACCGGCGCTGTTATCGCTCCGCGATGAAATCACGGAACTGGCCGGAAACAGACTCGCGCAAAAAATCGCTACGCTGACGCGCGAGCTCGAACAACCCGTTTTTACCCTGTCAGCGCCTGCAACAAACGGACTTTCAACGCTGGAGTTTCAGCCCAATCCTTACACAGCAGCCCAGCACTACGCCGATCTGCTTCTGCTGCGGCGCGCATTGCAAACACTCGCCGCCGCTTACCCGTTACAAAGCGGCCGCATTCTGGAACCGGCCCCGGCTGAACTCATACTTTCCCTCCGACAAAAACAGACCCTGGAGAACTACCGGCAAAAATTGCATCGGGAACTTCGACTGCTCGCGCTCAACCCGCAACCGGAAAAGGCGCTGGCGCTGATCTCGGGGCTGGCGCAACTGGCGGCGCTCAGCCGCAGTCTTGATAGCGGACAGCTGTTGTTCCTTGATACAAAAGAAACGGCTGGGCCGGCGCAAGGCGGCGCGCCGAAAGTCGAGCACGGCGTCACGTTGCAAACGCTGTTCGCACAGGCGCGCGGGCTATGGCTGCAGCAGAAATCCCGGCTTGATTCAAGCGAAGAACTGAACGAACTCAATTACAGAGCGCTGGAAAAAGCGGCGAATGTATTCATGTATTTTCGTGGAGCGCTGCAATCCCCTGCAACCGCGAGGATGATACGCTTGCAGACCGTTCCGCAAACCGGTGCCGCTATCGCATTGCCGTCCTGCAATCTGGGCGCTGAAAAAGTCAAGGAGTCCATCGTCGAGCTGGAAGAACGTGAACGCAGACTGACCGAACAAATGCATACCCTGTACCGCTATCATTTGATCGAACGTAATTGTGTAACCGAATTGCTAAGCAAGCTCAATGAAGTCCAGCCGGTCACCGTCTCCCGGTCCACGTTACAGGCATTTTCCTTTATCCCGTTTATCAGTTACGAACTGATGCAAAGCAACGCCGGAGCGAACCGCAACCACCTTATTCCGTCGCATCGCAATCGTCTGCTGGCGCGCAGCAAAGCGCTGGAAGACCCGGTATGGGTAGCATTGCGTGAGTCCAATACAATTACTGCGACGCTGTACTCAAATCAGACGCAACCTCCCGCCTTCCTGTTTTTTACCGAGGATGCGCTATGGCCGCGTCCACTACAGGGGTCCATGAATGCCGCAACGGGTCTCGTTCAGGTCACGGCAGGCCTATTCAGCCTGCCATGGGATAACGGCGAGCGCCTCAAACTGGGTGCCGGCGCGCTGCTGGTCAGTCTGCCGGAACTGTTTTTTTTCAACATACGCAAGGGCAGCTACCCGGAATGGACGCAGCCTGTTCCATGGAACTGAGGTAAGGCGTGCCGAACAACCGTTATTCTTTTATAATGACCGGATTTTACGATTGATCTAGCCCTTCACGCGAGGAAATAATGGCCGTAATCAGCACCAATGAGTTCAAAAACGGATTGAAAGTCATGCTTGACAACGATCCGTGCACGATACTGGAAAACGAGTTTGTCAAACCGGGCAAAGGCCAAGCCTTCAACCGCGTTAAACTGCGCAACCTGAAAACCGGCCGCGTTATCGAGCGCACCTTCAAATCGGGGGAAACCCTGGAAGGCGCGGATGTCGTCGATGTCGAAATGCAGTTTCTGTACACCGACGGCGAGCATTGGCACTTCATGCAGCCGGAAACTTTCGAGCAGATCGCCGCCGATGCCAAAGCGGTGGAAGACGCGAAAAAATGGCTGAAGGAACAGGATATCTGCTTCGTTACGCTGTACAACGGTGTTCCGTTGTCGGTAGCCCCTCCCAACTTCGTGGTGTTGACCATTACCGAAACCGATCCCGGCGTGCGCGGCGATACTTCCGGCGGCGGCGGAAAACCGGCCACGCTGGAAACCGGGGCGGTAGTGCGCGTACCGTTATTTATACAAACCGGGGAAATCATACGCGTCGATACCCGCACCGGCGAGTATCTGGCTCGCTTCAAGGAATAGCAAACTGTCCGGGTCGCAGGAAACGGCTCATCGCGCGAGCTGGGAACCGGGCTGTTCACTGGCCAAGCTACGGGCCAGAGCGCGTATGCTGGCGGATATACGCGTTTTTTTTTCAAACAGGGGCGTGCTCGAAGTCGAAACTCCCCTGATGTGCCAGACCGCAGCCACAGACCCCGGACTCAGTATCTTTGTAACACAGTTAGCCTGCTCCGGAGAGAACAATCCGCAGGCGCGTTACTTGCAGACCTCACCGGAATATGCAATGAAACGCCTGCTTGCTGCGGGATCGGGCGCGATCTACCAGATCACGCGTGCTTTTCGCAACGAGGAAAGCGGACGCTTTCACAACCCCGAATTCAGCCTGCTGGAATGGTATCGCCCCGGTTTCAGCCTGGGCGAGCTCATAGCCGAAATCGACGCGCTGATCCGCTCGCTGTTCGACGCCGCCAGTCCCCTGCAGCCCAGCGCCACGGTCGACTACCGGCAACTTTTCGACGCCCATACCGGCCTTGACGCGCTGACGTTCGATCCGGATGCCTACAACGCCTGCGCATTAAGCTACGGTCTGGTGGACGCAGCGCGCTTATGCGGTGATCAGCACGGTCATTGGCTGGACTTTCTGTTCAGCGTGCGCGTCCAACCGACGCTGGGTAAACAGGGTGTCTGTTTCGTCCACAACTACCCAGCCGTTCTGCCTTCGCTGGCAAGAAATAAAATCGATGACTCACGCGTTGTGGAACGCGTCGAGATATTCATGGACGGCATCGAAATCGGCAACGGCTTTCGTGAGCTGACAGACCACAGGGAACAACGCGCGCGCTTCGAAAACGATCTGGCCGAGCGCACACGGCGCGGACTACCCTCCATTCCGATCGATGCGCGCTTGCTGCAGGCTCTGGAGCATGGTTTGCCGGACTGCTCCGGCGTCGCTATCGGCCTGGACCGGTTGCTTATGCTGTTAACCGGCGAAACGCATATCGATCAAGTGCTGGCTTTTGCGGACGGCAGGGCATAATGCAGCATTCATCAAGTTCGCACCAATAAAAAAACACCTTGCCTGCACCCCCTGACACGCTTATAACACACGCCCAATTCGGAGTCCCGACAATGGTTTTGGAAATAGCAATTCTCAACGTCGCCGCCGGTAGGGAAGCGGAGTTCGAAGCCGCTTTTCATCAAGCGTCAAAAATTATCGCTTCGATGCAGGGTTATGTTTCCCATCAATTGCAGCATTGCATTGAGACGCCAAGCCAATACGCTTTATTGGTAAATTGGGCAACGCTCGAAGATCACACCCAGGGGTTTCGCGGTTCCGCCCAATATCAAGAATGGCGGACATTGCTGCATCATTTCTACGATCCGTTTCCGACAGTGGAACATTACACGCTGATAACGGAAAATCGAGCTTCGTAATACGTAATGGCTCCTTGTTTTTCTCAGTGCGTTGTATTTGCAGTCACGCGCCAGACCTTGTTGCCGGAATCGTCGGCAACCAGCAATGCGCCTTGCCGGTCGAACGCGACGCCTACCGGTCTACCGTAGGCGTCGCCATCGGCGCTCACAAAGCCGCTCAAGACGTCAACCGGCATCCCGAAAGGCTTGCCCTCATCGAAGGGGATAAAAACAACCTTGTAGCCGCTGCGGGGGTTGCGATTCCATGAGCCGTGCTGCGCGACAAAAACCCCGCGCGCGAATTGCGCGGACAAACCGGCGCCTTCGGAAAACGCCAGACCGAGCGAAGCGGTATGCGTCCCGAGAGCATAATCCGGTATTATCGCCTTGGCTACCAGATCAGGACGCTGCGGCTGCACGCGCTGGTCAAGATGCCGGCCGTAGTAGCTGTAAGGCCAGCCGTAAAAACCTCCCGTCGTCACCGCGGTCAGATAATCCGGAACCAGATCGCTGCCGAGCTCGTCGCGTTCGTTCACTACCGTCCACAATGTTCCGCTGCCAGGCTCCCAGGCCAGCCCGTTGGGGTTGCGCAAACCCGACGCAAAAACGCGATGGCTTCCGCTGTTCAGGTCGACTTCCCAAATGGCCGCGCGTCCCGTCTCCATGTCCATGCCGTTTTCAGCCACATTGCTGTTCGAACCGACGGTCACATAAAGCCGCGTCCCGTCTCCGGAGGCGATGATATTTTTGGTCCAATGATAATTGACCGTCCCGGCGGGCAGGTCGATCACTCGGTTTCCCGGTTGAGAGATGCGCGTCTCGCCGGCACGGTAAGGAAAACGCATCAGCGCATCGGTATTGGCCACGTAAAAGTCATTACCCACCAGCGCCATGCCGAACGGCGAGTTCAGTCCGTCAAGAAATACCGCTCTGGTTTCCGGTACGCCGTCGCCGTCGGCATCGCGCAGCAAGGTGATGCGATTGGCGCTGGACCCGCCTGCGCCGGCCTGTTTCTTAATCCATTTGGCGATACACGCTTTGATGCCGCCGCTCATATCGGACCTGGACGGAGCATTGGTTTCGGCAACCAATACGTCGCCGTTGGGCAACACATAAAGCCAGCGCGGATGATCGAATCCGGCTGCAAACAGGCTTACGCTCGCCCCTTGCGCAACAAGCGGTTTTTGTCCTTCTGGCCACCCTTTGGACGGAGCGATGTTCACTGTCGGGATCAGCGTCCTATTGGGCGGCGGCAGTTGGGGGTTAGCCCCGGTACCCGCCTCTATGGGCAAACGCGCGATCTCGCCGCACCCGGTCAGCGCCGCCGCAAGCACTACGATCATGAATGGCATTGATACTTTTATGTGCATTGAATGGATTCCCGGTAATGGTGCGAAACGAGGAAGGAGGAAGCATATGCGTTTTCAAAACGATACCCTGACGCACAGGAATCGATTAGACTGAATTGTAACTGTTCTGCTGCCGGTATCGGGAGAGGGGTAACGCAATCAAGCCCCAAACAGGTAAACATTTTAGTTGCCGGACATGTGAAAGGTACGCAGAGCGCCTTACGCTCTGTTAATGTTACTATGCGCCCGTAATCATTTTACGGAGTTCGATTCGGCTGAAAGTTACATTGAAACTGTCGTAAAAACTATGCACGCGCTCCCTGGCGCTCCGGATGGTGGACAAACAGCGTTATCGACAGGCAACCGGAGGTTCCATCGCTTTAAATAGGCGTAATCATAATTGAAACAAACGTTTGAGGGCGAACCTTGATGGAGAATCTGTTGTACTCCTGATCGGTATGCGCATCAATCAATCGTTAAAGATACATGAGTGGCGACCGATAGCCATAGCCATGCCCTGGATAATCAAAGAGCTCCGGCAGCAGCCCGAATCAGGCTTTTTGCATGCGGAGTGTGTTTCCGCGTACCGCCATCATGATGCAGTATTGGCGATCGCCGGAACAATTGCCGGCCTACGCGAAGAATCGCGAAGCCCTGCATTTGCCTGCATGGCCGGCCTTCAACAATGCCGCAGGCTGCAACGGTGCACTTGGTCATCTGGCATGAAACGTATACGGCTACTCAGGGCAGTTACGAGATTATCTATGTCAACATGCCGCCGTTCGGTTCGGGATGTGCGGGTACGCTGCATACGGCATCGGGAAGCAGGCAATCGGCGGAAGGCCGTTTATGCGGCCAATAAAAATTCTGCGCAGGACATTTGGAGCAATATGAGCGCGAAAATAAGCACCCAACAAGCGAAAGCAAATCAGTTTTCATTGAATTATGCATAGTATCGGCTTGCTCGAAAACATCGCTATCGCGCTGAGTGCGGCCTTTTTTGGCGGGTTGATCATCCAACGTATCGGCCTGCCCACCATCGTCGGTTATTTACTGGTTGGCGTGGCCATAGGCCCGTTCACGCCCGGGTACATTGGCGACGGCGCATCCATTTCCGAGCTGGCGGAACTGGGCATCGTGTTCCTGATGTTCGGGGTGGGGTTACATTTTTCCTTCGCCGATCTGTGGAAGGTGCGCGACATCGCCATCGTCGGCACGCTGGGACAGATGCTCACCATGCTGGCGCTAGGCTACGGTATCAGCCGGCTCTGGGGATGGCCGTCCATGGCCGGTTTGGTGCTGGGCCTGTCGCTGTCCATTGCCAGCACCATCGTCATGCTGCGCGGCTTCATGGATCATGGCCTGCTCAAAACGCCCCACGGACAGGTTGCGCTGGGCTGGCGCGTAATGGAAGACCTCGCCACCGTGCTGATCCTGCTGATAATGCCCAATCTGGCGAGCTCGGGTGCTGCTATTGACTGGCGCGCCATCGCCATCGCGCTGTCGGCGGCTCTGGGCTTCATGGTCATCATGTTATATGCAGGCAAACGTTTCATCCCATGGCTGCTGTTGCGAGTGGCGCATACGCGCTCGCGCGAATTGTTCATTCTGGCCATCCTGGCAAGTTCGCTCGGCATCGCCATCGGCGCATCCGAACTGTTTGGCGTATCGCTGGCCCTGGGCGCGTTTGTAGCCGGGGCCGTAATCAACGAGTCGCCGCTCAGCCATCGCATTTCTTCGGATTTGCTGCCGTTTCGCGATGCGTTTTCAGTGCTGTTTTTCGTGTCAGTCGGCATGCTGCTTGACCCTCGCTACCTGATGAATAATTTGCAGCCGGTCTTGCTGCTGACCTGCCTGATTGTCTTCGGCAAGTTCATTGTGTCCGGGTTGTGGGTATTACCGTTTCCACGGCCTGCGCGCACGGCGCTGGTGGTCGCTGCAGGTTCCTGCCAGATTGGCGAGTTCTCCTTCGTAATAGGGCAAACAGGCCTTAACCTGGGCTTTCTCGACAAAGATCAATATTCCCTGATTCTGGCCGGGGCGATGCTGTCCATCGTTGTCAATCCGTTGATGCTGAAAACCATCGCACCTCTGGAGCGCGGGTTGCGCATGGTCAAACCGCTATGGCGCTGGCTGGATCGTTATGCTTCTTCAAGCCAGCCAGTGGAAGAGTCGGTCGCCGGACATGTCGTCGTTGTCGGCTATGGACGGGTCGGCTCTCATATCGTCAACGTACTGGGCGAACTGCACATACCCTATCTGGTGATTGATACCCGCATTGAGCGCATCGAGCGCCTGTCAAAAAAAGGCGTGCCGACACTGCTTGGAGATGCCGCCAACTCCGAGATTCTGAGTCATGCCGGATTGTCGCGCGCGCGGCTGCTGGTGGTTACCCTTCCCGAAGAAGCCGCCACTGAGTTGACTGTCGCGGCTGCGCGCGATTTCGCGCCCGATCTGCCCATAATTGCCCGCGCCGCAACTCGTAGCGGCGTGAAACGGCTATCGAATCTCGGCGCGAAAATGGTCATTCACCCCGAGCTGGAGGGCGGTTTGCAAGTACTCCGCCATACCTTGCTGCATCTGGGGTTTCCTTTACACGAAGTTCGCCAGTATGCCGATACCGTACGCCGGGAACATTACAACACGCTGGTTACCTCCAAAGGAGAGCACGCGCTGCTTGCGGAGATGCTGGACGCCGATAAATTGATGGATATCGCCTGGCGTAAAATACCGCCGGGCAGCACGCTGATCGGGCAGACACTCGGAGAAGCCGCACTGCGCGGACGGACCGGGGCCACGGTGGTAGCGATCATGCGTAACGGGTCATTGATGCTGAACCCGACTACGGATACGATCTTCGAAGCGCGCGACCGGCTAGGCATGCTTGGAACCGAGGAGCAGGTTGCGGCGGCAACCTCCTTGTTTCCTGAAGCGGCTGTGAGCGAGGCCGCGGGTTAGACCAGCACCAATGCAGCGAGACGCGCAAACTCATGAATATCTAGGGTTTCCGCTCTGGCGCCAGGCGTAATGCCGGCCTGCTCTATTTCCTCTGCGGTCAGCAGCGTGCCGAGCGAATTACGCAGGGTTTTACGGCGTTGCGAAAACGCTGCGGCCACCACGCGCTCCAATGCCTGTAAATCGACATCTACCGGCTTTTTTTCGTGCGGCTGCAAGCGAACCACGGCGGAAATCACCTTGGGCTCAGGGTAAAAACTTTCCGGCGCTACTTCCAGCACCGGCTCCATCCGGCAATAATATTGCGCCATTACGCTCAATCGCCCGTAATCCTTACTGTTGGGTTCCGCGCATAAGCGCTCGACGACTTCCTTTTGCAGCATAAAATGCATATCGGCTATGCAGGAACACTGGCTAAAGAGATGAAACAGTAGCGGAGTGGAAATATTGTAGGGTAAATTTCCTACCACCCGCATTTTTCCCTGCCCCGCCGCCGTCAGCGAACAGAAATCGAAACGCAAGGCATCTGCGGAATGTATGCGCAGATTTTTGCTGCCGGCAAAAGTCTGCTGCAGCAAAGACACAAGGTCGCGATCCAGTTCAACCACATCCAAAACATTTACGGCAGGCAACAAATAACGCGTCAATGCGCCTTGCCCCGGCCCGATTTCAACCATGCGGTCACTGCTGCGCAAATTCATCGCCAAAATAATCGCATGAACTACCTGCTCGTCGCGCAGAAAGTTTTGTCCAAAACGTTTGCGAGGGCGATGGCTCATGGCAGGCTTAGCCGAAAAACCGCAGCTTTTTGTTGCCGCACTAATGCTGTGGCCGTCTTAATCGCATATTCCAGACTGCCGGTTTCTACTTTTCCGGTTCCCGCCAATTCCAATGCCGTTCCATGATCGACGGAAGTACGAATAATTGGCAACCCCAGAGTGATGTTCACGGCGCGTCCGAAGCCGGCGTATTTAAGCACCGGCAACCCCTGGTCATGATACATGGCCAACACCGCATCGGCGCATTCGAGGTTACGCGGGAGAAACAGCGTATCGGCAGACAAAGGTCCAAGCAGATTCATACCGTTTGCCCGTAATCCGTCCATTACGGGATTAATGACATCCAGCTCTTCGCGGCCCAAGTGTCCCTGCTCCCCCGCATGTGGATTCAGGCCGCAAACAAGTATACGCGGGTTGGTGAGGGCGAAACGCGCCCGTAGATCGGCATGCAGTACTCGAATTACCGTTTCCAGTAATTGGGTGGTTATCGCCGCGCTTACCTGTGCAAGCGGAAGATGGGTTGTAGCCAATGCAACCCGGAGATGTTCAGTTGCCAGCATCATGACCGGATAGCCTCCGGTCAACGATGCAATATACTCCGTATGGCCTGTAAAGTGTATGCCTGCATCGTTGATGACGCCTTTATGCACCGGCGCCGTCACCAGTGCATCGTACTCGCCTTGCAGGCAGGCGCGCACACCTTGATCAAGGGTAGACAGCACATAGGCCGCAGAACTGGTCCGCAACTCGCCGCAACGGCTATCGGCGGCCCCTGCTACGGGGCGCACATATAATGTGCCGGGCTGATGCAACGGCGCGGCTTTTTCAGCCGCGCCATTTATCTCATCTATTTCCAGGGATAGCCCCAGCAGTTTGGCCCGCGCGGCCAGTAACTCGGGGTCGCCGATGACGGTCAGACTGCAGTCGAGCGATTCCTGCGCCAATAGCACGCAAAGATCCGGCCCGATCCCCGCAGGCTCACCAGTAGTGAGGAGAATGCGTGTCGGACGAGAATCTGACCGCGCCGAAATCATTGGCCGAGACGAATTTCGACATAAGCCTCATCGCGCAGACGGCGTATCCAAAGCTCGGTTTCTTCATCGACCTTGCGCCTGAAAATTTCCTCGCGCGCCTGATTTTTCAGGTATTCCACGGTGTCGTCGGATTCCTGACGCTCCAGCACCTGTATCAAATGCCAACCGAACTGGGTTTGCACCGGCTCGCTCAATTGTTTGATCGCTAATGCGTTCATCGTGGACTCAAAAGCAGGAACGAGAGCGCCCGGCTGCACCCAGCCCAAATCTCCGCCCTTGACTGCAGAGCCCTTGTCGTCGGAATGTCCCTTTGCCAGAGTGGCAAAGTCTTCCCCATGTTCGATACGATTACGTAGAGCGACTATTTTTTTGCGCGCATCGTCGTTATTAATCAATTCGTTGGGCTTGATCAAAATATGGCGCGCATGCGTCTTGGTCAGTCGATGCTCGGCGCCGTCCTTTCCTTTCAATCCCAGCAGCTTGATTAGATGAAAGCCGCTGGAGCTGTGTACCGGCCCCACCACGTCGCCTTCATTCATGTCGTCAATATATTCGGCAAACAGGCTCGGGATTTCAGCTTTCTTACGCCAGCCCAGATCTCCGCCCTTAAGCGCTTGCTCATCATCCGAAGCGGACAAGGCGGCTTGTTTGAAATCCATGCCCCGGCGAATCTCGGACAGTAATTTTTCGGCTTTTTCCTTTGCTTTCTGTACTTCAGAGGAAGATGCGGCTGAAGGCGTTGCGATCAGTATATGACCCAACAAATATTGCTCTTCAGCACCTCCAGCACTTTTATCTTTTGTTTCCATATAGTTGCGAACTTCGAGATCGCTCACTTTGATTTGCGAATTGACCTGGCTAGAGCGCAGTCTGCTGATGGTTATTTCATTGCGGATCTGTTCGACGAAATCGCCATAATCCATCCCTTCGCTGGCCAGAGACTTGCGGAATTGCTCCAGACTCATGTTATTGCGCTGAGCAATCTGCTGCACGGCGGCATGCAGGGTTTCTTCATCGACCTTGATGCCTCCGCGTTCCGCCATCTGCAATTGCAGTTTATCTACTATCAAACGTTCCAGTACCTGTTTGATCAGTACGTCTTCGGGTGGGAGACGCGTTTTGCTTTGCAATAGCGTGCGCCGTAGCGATTCCACTTTAAAGTAAAGTTCACTTTCCAGAATCACGCCGTCATCGACGACAGCGGCTATGCGATCAATGGGATAGGCCAGTACGATGCCATGAACAAACAACAACCCCATCAGCCCTGCCACTATCCGGCGGCTATATTTTCCCATTGATAACTCCCGTTTCGATTTTTGCTTACAATTCACTTTCCCTGCGGAACCCGGGCATGCGTTGGAACAGGAAGTTGTCTATACCCATATCCATCTCGGTCAACCCCTTGAACGTAATATTAAAAAAGATCGTCCAGGTCGACGTAGGGCATCCAGCGGTATTGGGAACGGCGCAATCGACAGCCAGCGATTGCCCTGATTCCGAGTTGGGAACACTGCTCGCCGTGCCGTTCAGATACCGCCAATACAATATGCTGAAGCGCCAGCAGCATGTTTCCTTGTCGAATCCGAAATAAGTTTGCGCCGTTGCTTTGTAATTAAGCGCATAAGCCCATTCTGCCAACAAATGCCAGTTATCGAATAAAGGCAGACGAAAACTGATATCGCTTTGGTTAGTTGCGATCTGTGTACCGCAGTTCGGATTGCCGAGATATAAATAACTGATATTTAACAAATCATTTCGACGATTATTATAGCGCAACCCGAATTGGTATCTTGGTATGACCTTACCCTGCCCCGGGTAGGGGTTGGATGAAGTTTCGCCCGGATACTGGTAATTGCCATTGGTTGTCGGAGCGCAGACTATCGTCGGCGAGCTTGGCGACGGATCCCATTGCATTGAGGATTTAAGCGCCCAGTCGGGAGTAATCTGCGAAGTAAGTTCGCCTATCAGATTGGAATATTTGCGCGTGGCTATGCCATAGACAGCCTGGCCCGGAACGGACAGCTGCCCTTGCCCCGGGCTGTTCATCTGTACCGTCTGATTTTCCAGGTAATAAATCTGCCCCAGCTTCAGAGTCAAAAGGCTCAAACCGCTTTCCTGATCTATGGAACGGGTTGTCAACCCCAAAGTAAACTGATTCGAGTCCGCCAAGCGGTCAACACCGGTAAATCGATTATCACGGAACAACTGCCAATAGTTCATATCATAACTCGCTGTATCGAAGATAGGTATGTTCTGCTGGTTGATACGCGGTATATAGAGATAATACAAACGCGGCTCCAATGTTTGCCGTATCGGGCTATCCCCCACATTGAAATCATTATCGAAAAACATGCCGTTGTCTATCGACAATATAGGCGCAAATCGGCTGATTGATGAGGGAGCGGTAGTGCTCCACGTTTGCTCATTCGTCAATTCGTACTGGGTATATTGCAGCGCGAGTTTGGATGTTGAGTAGGCGTAGGGCGTAGCGTAATTGTAAGTCACGAACGGGCGTATGTTCAGTCTGTAGCCCGTGGTAATGGCGCTTGGGGTAGACGAGCCGTTGACTGAGACTTGCGAATTGTTCACAAAGTTGACGGCTTCCGACACACTCTGAAAAGAAAAACCGTTCCCCTGCGCATTCACTAATGGAATGCTGGTATTGAATATTAGTTGCGGCACCCGCGAATACGGTACCGTATATAAGGCGCCCTGCTGAACGTAATTGTTAATCTGCTGATAGGTGTCTATCATTCCCACGGCCGACATACTGCCTATCGTGCCAAGCCGGTCGGAATATGTAAGATTACCGAAACTGCGCGCATAACTGGTCGCTGTCGCCAGCGTCAGATAGTTGCCGTAATCCTGGAAATAATTCTGATCCGAAACGCGGAAGATCTGCGCCTGAGATAGCAGCTTGTCGGTGATCTGACTGGTATTATTCGCATTGAACACCCAGCGCGTCGTTGGCAATTGAACAGCGGAAGCCCCGTTGGCGGCTATTGCCGCCTGATTTTGCGACGGCACGTTCTTATCGTACGGCGTTATCTCGCCCTCAACGAGACCCACCCCATACTCGGTCAAATAGCGAAATTGACCGCGTCCGGCGACACCACGCGTCGTTTGCTCTCGCAGCGTAACCGTTGCATCATAATTGGGCGCCAGATTCAAATAATAGGGCAGCATAAAACCCAACCCATTCGTTTTATTATAGCCTACCGCCGGCGTAAGGAAACCGGACTTTCTGCGATCATCCAGCGGAAAACTGTAATAAGGCGACCAGCCGATAGGAATGCCGCCGACCTCCATCCAGGTATTATGCAGTTCACCCACATTGGCTTCCTTGTCGATATGCGCCTTTTCCGCATGGACTACCCAGTCCTGATTGCCGACAGGGCAACCGGTCAAGGTTGCGTTTTCGTAACGCTGCTGGGTCTTGCTGTCCATGTACGCCACGCGGGCCGTGCCGCGCGCGGGTACGGTTTCCAGAAAATACTGCGCATTGCGCAAAACGGACTGATCGCTATCCATGCGCATAAAAGCGGTCGAACTGGCGAATGAAACGCCTTTCTCGAGGTAAAAAACATTTTTCAGCGCATTAAGATTGGCGCTTTTACCGTTGTAACTAACCAAATCCGCGTACAAATTTTGATCTGCGCGACGCAACAAAGCATTTCCGGAATAAGTGGATAGCTCGCCTTCGACCATCTCGGCTTTATCCGCGTCTATTTCCAACGGCGAGCGCTGCCGCAGCAAACTATCTTCCTGCGACATAATAAAAACGCTGGCTGGCGTAAATTGAGAACGAGGCCGCTTGCAGGACAGATCCCATGGATTGGCCGGTAATTTGGCAAGAAGCTGCGACATACGCAACTCATCCTGATCGGTGATGTATTTCGACTCGGCCCAGCGCGCCTCCGGCTCATTCCCCTCTTCGGTCACGATATGCGCAGCCCCTGCCGGATCGGCGCCGCGCAAGTCGCAGAGCCACTCCTGGCTCGCTTCATCGGCATGACACGCCCAGCCCGGCACTTCTATTTCATCTTTCTTCAGTGCGGAATTGGCAGGGTTTTCTTTAATCTCGGGCGCACGATTGCCCGGCATGCGCGTTATGGCAATGGCAGGCTGCGCGGGCGCTACGGATACCGCGGCGGTTGCTGACGAAAGAAAAGGCTCTACTAACGGCGGCAAGACCTCGGAATTGGCCGCGACTGCCGCAGCATTTCCGGCTACAGGCGTATCCGAGGGCGTTGGCGCAGCCTCTGCAGCTAAAACGGGAGGCGGCTCGAAAGAAGTAGACACAGACTCAGGCTTGGAGACGCCTTCCGCTACGACAGGCGCTTCCGGCGCCGACAAAACCGCGCCCGGATCAGACTGAACCGCTGCAGAGGGAAACGCGGGGATGAGCGGTTGGGCTATCATCGCATCGGGTACGTTCGATATTGCAGCCTTGTCCTCCAGCGGCAACGCTTCAGCTACCGGGACAGCCCGCGGCGCGGGCGCCGCAACAGCAGGAACGGTATCGACAGCGGTTGTGGATGCGCCGGCTACAGAACCTTTATCATACACTGAGGCGGAAGGGGTTTCCTCTGCAGCAGCCTCTTGTTGTTTGCCCGCAACACACACCCACTCCTGACTGCGCGCATCCTGCTGACAATCCCAGCCGGTAGCGGCCGCCCAAGCTTGCCGTTCGGCCAATCCGCATATGACGACAGCGCGCACCAGCACGGCTAGCAGTCTGACGCTGGAGGGAAAAGGCTTTCGGGTCATAAGTCGGCTGGAGAAACTACTTTCGAGTGATGAGGCAATACTCTAAATTTTAAATATATATAACAAGTCAAGAGAGATAATGTCGCAAGCTGTCCACGGGATTGCACATCATACCAATGAATCCGAAAATATGGTCAAATGATATGGGTTTGTTTTAATTATTTTAACGCATTCATCGAAATCCGTTCAAAATTTATAGACAACGCACCCCTACACCCCAAACCTTAGTGAACCATGATGGCAGATACACATGATACCCGACTGGCAACTTTGCGTCAGTGGCTGGCTTTTACCCTACGGCGGCCAGGCGATACGCTCCTTATTTCTCCGGCCTCCAGCGACGCCAGTTTCCGCCGTTATTTTCGCGTAACTGACGAAACGCAAAATCTGATCGCGATGGATGCACCTCCGTCCCATGAGGACGTCAAGCCCTTTATGCACGTCGCGCGACTGCTTGAAAAAGCCGGCGTTCATACTCCCGGTATTCATGCCGACAACATAAAAGACGGATTCCTGCTGCTGGAAGACTTTGGCTCGCACAGTTATCTGGATCTACTGAACGAATCGAATGCCGATGCGCTATACCATGACGCGATAAACGCCCTTGCCACCGCTCAACGCGCCATCGATATTGAGGCCGGCGACTTGCCGCCTTATAGCAAGACCCTCTTGCACAGGGAAATGGAATTGTTTGTCGAATGGTTCCTGGTGGAATTATGCGGGCTGGAACCTGACAACGAAACCCGGCGCATGCTTTTTGGCGCTTTTCAGCAACTGACTGGCAGTGCGCTGGAGCAGCCACGGGTATTCGTTCATCGCGATTACCACTCGCGCAACCTGATGCATACCGCGACTGGCAACCCCGGCGTCCTCGACTTTCAGGATGCAGTGGTCGGACCGATTACCTACGATCTGGTATCGCTGCTGCGCGATTGTTATATCGCCTGGCCTCAACACCGAATAGACGGCTGGGTCGACGCATTCCGGCAGCGGCTCCATGAAGACGCGCTGCTGAGCAACAGCCAATGCGCATCATTTACCCGCTGGTTCGACTGGATGGGCGTGCAAAGACACCTGAAAGCCGTCGGCATTTTTTCCCGTCTCAAACTACGGGACAACAAGCCCGGTTATCTTCAGGACATTCCGCGTACGCTGAACTATATTCGCGAAATCGCGGGCCGTTATCAGGAGTTATCCGGATTGTCTCTATTACTCGAAAACAGGGTACTACCGCTTTTACCCGACATACTACTGGAAAATCAGCAATGAAGGCCATGGTACTGGCCGCCGGCCGCGGCGAACGCATGCGACCGCTGACCGACCACACGCCCAAGCCGCTGCTCAAAGCAGGCGAATACACATTGATTGAGCGCACAGTGCTGCAACTGGTGCGCAACGGATTTCATGATATCGTGATCAATCACGCCTATCTGGGCGAACAAATCGAACGGACGTTGGGCGACGGCGGACATTACGGCGCATCCATAGTCTATTCACGCGAAGGGGACTCGGTATTGGAAACCGGCGGTGGTATTTTAAAAGCCCTGCCGTTACTGGGCAACGCGCCCTTTCTGGTCGTCAATGGCGATATTGCGACGGATTTCCCTTTTTTCCGGCTCAAAAACGCGGCTCTGGATCTGGCTCACCTGATTCTGGTCGACAACCCCAGCCATCATCCCGGCGGGGATTTCGCTCTGCACGGAAAAACCGTAGTCGAGACATCGGAATCCCGTCTGACCTTTTCCGGCGTCGGCATTTACAACCCGGATTTATTCAGCGAATGCAAACCGGGAAAATTTTCACTGGCCCCGCTGCTGAAAGCCGCCATGCAAAACGGCAGAGTAAGCGGCGAAAAGCACGAGGGATTCTGGATGGACATCGGTACGCCGGAACGGCTGGATATATTGAAAAATATCATCCTCCACCAACAATGACAGTATCATCCATGTCCGCCCCACATAAAAACGCCCGCAACTCACCAAGGGATTGGGAGTCCTGATATTCACTGACAGGGTGGTGAAAAACTCGATTTCTATACCACCGATTGTGTATTTATTGGGTGCTGAGGCACAAGATATAGTGGGTTTTTTGAGTTTTTCACCACCCTGCTAATCCGGTTACTTTATTGACTCGAAGGCGGGGCTTCTCGTCGCAGAAAACTCGACGCCTTGCACGATATTCCTGCAGAATCCCGTCTGGAGCTAAGGAAGCGCTGATTGAATCGGTTTTTGCGCGGACTTTCATGGTACCGATTGATTTTACGTGTCCGTAATCAGCAATTTTTGAATTAATCAGTGTTTCCAAAGAAGCTTTCATAATTTTTTCAGTAATAACGCCAGGAAGGCCAAATGGACAAACTGCAAGCCGGTATTGAGCTGACACTCGCAGTTTTTCCATAAACCCCGGCATTTTTCCAACCAGGCGCAAGAACGTTCAACCGCCCGGCGTTGAGGTATCACCGCAAAGGTATGTAGCTCGTTACGCCTGGCTGCCTGCACGGTTGCCCCCGGTTTCTCTTTAACCGCCCGGGCAAACGGTTGTCCGCTGTAACCGCCATCCACCAATCCGCTACGCACCTGCTGAAGACTCGAGAAACATCGATCGAAGGCCGCCAGCGCTCCCTGGCGATCGGTTACTTCCGCCGTGCTGACCGCTATCGCATGCGGCAGACCCTGCGTGTCCACGGCACTATGCCGCTTGATGCCGGAAACTTTTTTGCCCGCGCCGTAGCTTTTATGCCGCGCGCTATCCGTGTTCCTGACGCTCTGCGCATCGACGATCAAAAAGCTTGTCGAGGCGTTGCGCCCCTGTTTCATGCGGGCCTCTCCAACCTGATTTTTTTAAAACCCGCTCCACAGCGCTTATGCCTTCCGAATCAGGTTCGCTCCATTTGGCAAAGTACGAATGGAGCGTGCGCCATTTCGGAAAGCCGCTGGGCGGCATTCGCCACTGACAGCCGGTCTTCAACAAGTACAATACGGCGCGGAAGGTTTCGTACCGATCGACCGTACGCGGTTTCGTTCGTTTGCGCACGCTTTCCAGGATCGGTTGGATTTGCTCAAAGGCTTCTTTACTGATATTGCTCGGGTATTTTATTCTCATTCCGCTACGTTACAACTTTTTAGCAAAAATCGTGAACAGCTTCTAAGCAAATAACCATTTTGTCTAAGGCGAAGTGCAAGTTCCTGTTACATTGGATTCGTACCGAATCAAACGTGAAAGGAGCCCGTTATGTCCACAGTAGCCGCCGCCGAAACCCAACAGAACTCTTATGAAGTCAGTGAGTTTGTCAACGTAAAACCCGGTTTCAACCCGGTGCAGATTCGCCGCTACAAAGCCGTTCATCAGAGCGACGGTAATATCAGTTTGCAGTCGCTGGACACCGCAACCTTGCTCGGGAATGTCATCAGCGCATTGAAGGGCAAGGTCGAACAGTCCGATGCCAACATCATCGCCGTTTTTTCTTCTCCCGAACTCGCACAGGAGTTTGCGCGCATTACCGCGGAATTTTATCACAACACGGTGCTGGTCGAAGGCGAACGCGTATTTATTCCAATTTGAAGTGAGTTTGCCGGGTTAGCGGTCGGCGCCTTCAAACAGCGAGAGGGTCAAATAAACCCGAACCGGACACCTCAAAAGGCGGAAGTTGTACTGCCAACAAAGCAACCATGACTAACAGCTCGATGGGCTCACCACGAATGGACACATTAACCTGCCATTCATCCTGAGCCTGTTGCTTGACGCAGGTATTGCTCAGCGCGATCTCAAGTCTTATTCGTCGTTTGCGCCTGAACCGGAGCAGCCGGGTAGTGCCGCCATAGGCGCCAAAACGACTAATAGCAGCACCATGGGTTTATTGAAATATCTGATTTTCTGTTTGGCCGTCATGTTATTCACGCTGCTCAAAAATTTCCGGCGTGATAATGTTTCGTTCGCTTCAGAGCATTGAAATCAATGAGCGCACCAGGAAATGAATTCGTTTTTCCCGAAAAACAGCGTGCATTGTTGAGTGAGCAGTTGTTTTTGCTGATTCTGTGTTGATCGGGCAGTACCTAATAACCATGGCGGAAAACGCAACCGGCACGCTACTAAACCATAATGGCGATTAACTACGGTATGATGGCGAATGCCGAGTAAACGGTCCCGCTTTCCCTGTCATTTTTTTGCGGCGATGGCGACGATACGATGGCCTTCGAGGCGTATCCCTTCCGCTGTTCTGAGCCGCTCGAGTTCCTGCTTTATCTCATCCATGGCCGAATCGCGCAGCGCCTCCGGCAAATGGCCGATGAAATTGGCAAAGGAACTGGAATGAGAGAAATCGATTGCATCTTCGGGATTGGCAAGGGTGAAGATGTTGTTCTGCACTTCAACTTTGTTAATGGAAAACTGGTTGCGATCCAGCAGCCAAACCAGTTCCGGAACGCTGACCAGATGAGGGAATCTCGATAAGGATTCCGAAAACGCGTTATAGGGCGGTTTCGACAGGACTCTGTTGCGGATTTTTTCCAGGTGAAAAGGATGATCTTTCGAGCCGGAATTTAATCCCAGGTGTCCTCCCGCTTTCAGTACGCGGTGGATTTGCTGCAAGGGCTGTTCCTTTTCTCCGAGCCAGTGAAATACAGCGTTTAAGTAAACCGTATCGAAATGGTTTTCGGGAAACTCGCTCAAATCGTAGGCATTTCCAACCTGGAATTCGAGGTTGGCGCGGATTTTGCGGCGCGCTATGTCGATGCGTAACGGCAACGGGTCGATGCCGGTAACGCTACCGGCAGGGCCGACGATATCGGCTACGTATTCGGCGAGAAGTCCTGTGCCGCAGCCTATGTCCAGTACGCTTTCACCCTCGCTTATGTTTAAATCGTCGATGAGCCATTTGCCGCGTTTGAACAATTGCCGGTCGCTGCTTAACTCTTCGCTTTTTTCCGCCAGTCGTTGAGTATCAAAAGCAAGACTTAATGCATGCATATTTGTAATTCCTTTTTCCCTGATAAAAAATTAGAAATATTATTTTAACGGTAATCCGGGTATCTAGTGCATGTTGTGTACCAGCACCGCTCAAGTTTGGCTAATTTTGGCAGTACTATCGCCCGATGATCAGGTGAAAAATCCCTGGCAGATGGCTTTTTTCTGTAAAAAGCAGGCCAGTTCTCCGGTTTTTTCGCAAAAATACACATTTATCTGAGGCGTCTAATTGCCGCTTCAGTCTTGCGGGCAAGGGAGACGCCAGCGGAGAGCGAGTTTGCCGTGCCTCTACAAAGACAACAAAGTAACACCGGATTGCTTCACAAACAGCAAACTGTACTCCGAATGCTTTGCGGCCTATTGCTGGGAAGTACCGGAATGAACCAGCTGGTACGGACAAAAACTCGACGGATACTACCCAAAAGCAGCACTATTCAAGACGGAAGCCCTTAAACCATCACTATGGAACCGCTGATTAATGGCCCAAACAACACGGGCCGGAGCGCCGGAGCGCGATTTTTTAAGAAAAATTTCGATTTCGACGCATTTTTTTATGCGTTTCTTCTAAAAACTACAGGTTTTACCGGCATTTCCCGCCTTTTTGGCGGATTGAGGGCGCAATAAGCCCTCATATCGCCCCCATCAGCAGCTTTTGGCTCCGGTACAAATACAAAGCCCAAACAAAATCTGCAGCTGATGCGTGTTCCTTTCCAATCCTCGATAGCGCGTCTTGCGGTAATGAAACAGGTTCTTGGTCACATGAAACGGATGCTCGACTCGCACGCGAATCTGCGCTTTCTTTTTTTCTATCCGGCGCACCGTTTCTTTCCACTGGCCTGCTGGCATCGCTTTTAGTTTCCCGCGCTTCATGGCCATCATCCACTTCAGCGATTTTCCGCTGTTCTCTTCGCGTTTTTCAGCGCCGATATAACCGGCGTCGGCGATAACCACTTTTTCCCGGCCATGAAGCAACTCGCTGGTCATCGCCACATCACTGACATGAGCTGACGTACCTACAACCGTATGCACCAGCCCCGATTCCGCATCCACGCCGATAGGCGCTTTCATCCGTCTGAAAAGCCGTACCATTGCTGGATAAAATACAGCCGCAGCATCCTTTTTATCCCGATAGGCGGGCGGCCCCCCGCCCGGAAGCGGGATACACCGGCTGAATGATCTCAATCAGCTCGGACCAGGGAACTACCGATCCATCGCGTTCAAAAAGTCTCGCGCCGCGTGATGTGGGATTTCTGCTGGAAAAGTAGGTCTGGGAGAGTGGTCTGTTTCATCATGCGCCGGACGCCGTTACAGTGTAATATATTGATTGTTATATAATGATTAAATATCGTCCATAACTAAAATAGGGTGCGATTAAATCAGTGTTTCCGTAGTGGGAGTTTTCCTGCATTATTGAGAGGGTAGATGGCAGTTTCCTGTCGCACGCCCATCTATCCGGGATACTGCCGATCCTCGGCGGTGCTGAACGTATCGCCTTCGTTCTTGGTTCGACAAGCTTGGGATTAACTCCGCGATATCTTTACAAACGCTTAAACAAAATATCCCACACGCCGTGACCGCGCAGCTGGCCTCGGCGTTCGAATTTTGTCAGCGGACGATAATCAGGCCGTTTGCTGTAACCGCCGTTATCGGCCATATTTTCCAGAGTGCTGTCGGCCTGCAGCACATCCAGCATTTGCCTGGCGTAGTCCTCCCAGTCGGTCGCCATATGAATGACGCCGCCCGTCATCAGTTTTTGAGCCGTTAAGGCAACGAATTTATCGTTCACCAATCGCCGTTTGTTATGACGCTTCTTGTGCCACGGGTCGGGAAAGAATAGCTGCAATCCTGACAGGCTGGCTTCAGCTATATGTTGTTCCATGACCTCCAATGCGTCGGCATTGCATATCCGGACGTTGCCGAGTCCCAGTTGTTCTATTCTGATCAGCAGGTGGCCGACGCCGGGCCTGTGCACCTCAATGCCGAGAAAGTTTTTTTCCGGGGCGGCCAGCGCCATTTGCGCGAGGCTTTCGCCGTTGCCGAAGCCGATTTCCAGTATCAGCGGAGCGGGGCGGGGAAATGCCGTTCCAAGATCGATCCCTGGTAAAGTTTCTATGCCGTAGTTCGGCCATAACGTTTCAAGGGCATGTTGCTGCGCTTGGGTAATGCGTCCCTGGCGTCTGACGAAGCTGCGAATTCGGGTTTTTTCGAGGGGATTAGAAAGAAGTTCCGGCATGATGCAGATGCAAATGTAAAAGTAAAAAATATCCCGGCTAAGTATTCAGGTTGTGGTTACGCCAATTTTCAGCCGATGGTATAGAATAATACCATGGGGATAGAAATAACCGGCGATACCAACCGATGAGGACTGCAGGGTGACCGATATTATCGTAGAACATGCGCCGAGCGAAGCGCGCATGGCCGAATTGGGCGTGGAAAGCTGTGCTACCTGGCGTAAGGAGGTTTCTACCTTCGAGAGGGATTTCGACAAAGCCGAAACGGCTTATATCCTGGAGGGCGAAGTGGTGATCACGCCGGATAAAGGCGGAAATCAGGTCAGTTTCGGCGCGGGCGATCTGGTCACTTTTCCCGTAGGCCTGTCCTGCACCTGGGCGGTGCGCAAACCTTTGTTTAAACATTAACCGGTTGGGGTAGTGAATTTTGGTGTGTTCTAGTTGATGAATTTCCCGATAGATAGCGCTATAGCCGAAAACCGGACGCTGGTTCTCGTCGACGGCTCGTCGTTTCTTTACCGCGCATTTCACGGCCTGCCGCCGCTGACCAATTCGCGCGGCGAGCCGACCGGCGCCATTTTCGGCGTCGCCAATATGTTGCGCAAATTGCAGGGCGAATATCCGGGCGCGCATATCGGCGTGGTATTCGATGCGCCCGGCAAGAATTTTCGCAACGATCTGTACGAACACTACAAGGCGCATCGCCCGCCGATGCCGGACGATCTGCGCGCTCAGACCGGGCCGCTGCTGGAACTGGTGCGCGCGATGGGACTGCCGGTAATCAGGGAAAGCGGCGTCGAGGCGGACGATGTGATCGGCACGCTGACGGTTACCGCTGTTGACCAGGGTTATCGGGTGGTGATCTCCACCGGCGACAAGGACATGGCGCAACTGGTTAATGCTTCGGTGATGCTGGAAAACACCATGAACGATACGCGCATGGATGTTGCCGGCGTGCAGGAAAAATTCGGCGTGTCGCCGGAACGTATCGTCGATTATCTTGCCCTGGTGGGCGATACCTCCGACAATATACCCGGTGTACCCAAGTGCGGCCCCAAGACCGCGGTTAAATGGTTAAACGAGTTCGGTTCGCTGGAAACGCTGATGCGTCGCGCCGGCGAAGTCGGCGGCAAAATCGGTGAGAATTTGCGCGCGAGCCTGGAAATGATTCCGTTATCGCAGCAGCTTGCAACCATCAAATGCGACGTCGAGCTGCGGCTGCAGCCTGACGATCTGGCAGTACAGGCTGCCGATACGGCGCGTTTGCGCGAGCTGTTGACGCAATTCGATTTTCATAACTGGCTTAAGCAGCTCGATAGCGCAGCCGCCGGTCAGCCGGAAGTCGAAGAGCAGGGCGCGAATTACGAATGTGTATTAACCGAAGCAGCTTTCGAGCGCTGGCTGCAGCGCCTGCGGGCATCCGAGCTGTTTGCTTTCGATACCGAGACCACCAGTCTGGAGTATACCAAAGCGCGTATCGTCGGCGTTTCTTTTGCGCTTCAGCCCGATGAGGCGGCTTATGTGCCGTTGGCCCACGATTATCAGGACGCGCCCGCGCAACTGAGTACAGACTGGGTGCTGGCGCGGCTGAAACCGCTGCTGGAAGACCCTCGCCGGTTCAAACTGGGCCAGAATCTCAAATACGACGCCCATGTGCTGACCAACCACGGCATCATTTTGCGCGGCGGCGTACACGATACCATGCTGCAGTCTTACGTGTTGAACAGTGCCGCCACGCGCCACGACATGGATACGCTCGCGTCGCATTATCTAAAATACACCACACTGCATTACGAAGACGTTGCCGGTAAGGGTGCCAAGCAGATTCCGTTCGCCCAGGTCGATATAGAGCGGGCTACACGCTATGCGGCGGAAGACGCCGATGTGACGCTGAAATTGCACGAGGTCTTGTGGCCGCGACTGCTGGCGCTCCCGTCATTGCGCGCGTTATACGAAGATATAGAAATACCGTTGATTCCGGTGCTGGGGCGCATGGAAGAGACAGGCGTGCTGGTGGATGTGTTCATGCTGGCTGCGCAAAGCGGCGATTTGGCGATGCGCATGGCCGAAATCGAGCGGCAGGCGCATGAAGAAGCCGGCGAGGTTTTCAATCTGGGCTCGCCGAAGCAGATTCAGTCGCTGCTCTACGACAAGCAGAAACTGCCGGTGATCAAGAAAACGCCTACCGGACAGCCCTCCACAGACGAATCCGTGCTGCAGGAGCTGGCGGAAATTTACACTTTGCCGCGTCTGATTCTGGATTACCGCTCGATGAGCAAGCTTAAATCCACCTATGCCGATCGTTTGCCGGAGCAGGTGAATCCGCTCACCGGACGCGTGCATACTTCGTATCATCAGGCTGTGGCCGCGACCGGACGCCTGTCGTCCTCCGACCCCAATTTGCAGAATATCCCGGTGCGCACCGAAGAGGGGCGTAAAATTCGTCAGGCTTTTATCGCGCCGTCCGGAGCGAAGATCGTCGCAGCCGATTACTCGCAGATCGAGCTGCGCATCATGGCGCATTTATCCGGCGACGCAAGTCTGCTTGCCGCATTTGCGGCCGGAGCCGACATTCATCGCGCTACGGCGGCAGAAGTGTTTGCCAGTACGCTGGATGCGGTGACCATAGACCAGCGCCGCGCAGCCAAGGCGATCAATTTCGGTCTGATCTACGGAATGTCCGCATTCGGACTGGCGCGTCAGCTCGGCGTCACGCGCGAAAAGTCGCAATTGTATATCGAACTGTATTTTCAGCGTTATCCCGGCGTCAAGGCCTACATGGACGGCACCCGCGAGCTGGCTCGCGAACAGGGCTATGTGGAAACCCTGTTCGGACGCCGCCTGTATCTGCCCGAGATCAAGTCGAAAAACGCGCAGCGCCGGCAATATGCCGAACGCACGGCGATCAATGCGCCGATGCAGGGCAGCGCCGCTGATATCATCAAGCGCGCGATGCTGGCGGTGGACAGCTGGATTATCGAGAGCCATGCGCCGGTGCGCATGGTGATGCAGGTGCACGACGAACTGGTTTTTGAGGTGAGTGAGGCGGTGCTGGAGCCGGTAGTTCCGGAACTTCGCCGCAGGATGACCGGTGCAGCAGCGCTGAAAGTGCCGTTGCTGGTCGATGTGGGAATAGGCAATAATTGGGACGAGGCGCATTAGCGCATGATTTCGATGAAGCCGGCTTCGATGTATTCGCCACACAAAATATTTCTCTGCGGCAGCGCGGGGTTGTTGTTGCTGGCGTCATTGCCTGCCGCAGCCGATGTATACAAGTATGTCGATGATAGCGGTCACGTTTATTACACCGACAAGCCGAAACATTCAGGCTATAAGGTAGTGGTAAAAACGCCGATGTCGATTGCGCTGCCGTTTTCCCGCTCCAACGGCGGCAACGTCGTCATTGGGCGTAGCGTACAGTCCGCGCAAGCCTCGGCTTTGGGACGCGCGCAGTTCAGTCAGGCTATCGATTTCATGGCGAGCAAGTACCGTCTGGACCCGTTTTTGCTGCATGCGGTGATACAGGCGGAGTCAGCCTACAATCCGAGCGCGCAGTCGAATAAAGGCGCGATGGGCTTGATGCAGTTGATGCCTGATACGGCAAACCGCTACGGGGTGCGCAACCCGTGGAATCCGGTGGAAAACATAGAGGGGGGGGCGATGTATCTGCGCGATTTGCTCGGTATGTTCGAGTCCAATGTCGTGCTGGCGTTGGCGGCCTATAATTCGGGAGAGAACAACGTGCGCAAATATGGAAACAAGATACCTCCGTTTCCGGAAACCCAGGATTATGTGATGAAGGTGTTGAGTAATTATCGACGTTAGCGTTTCTTTTTTGATGTTGTTTGTAGTTTATTATTGGGTTGATATGTTGGTTCGACTCAGAAACTTTTTTAAAAAAGGGAAAGGTTATAAATGAAAATATTGTCAACCCAGCGGCAAAAAGTGCTTTACACTACAATTTTTGCAACCTTGTTGATGGCGGGGATTTCAGCGTACTCGTCGATACTCAGCCAGCAGGCCAGCATTGACGGTTGCAAACAGCACGAAATGGACGTCGCCGTTTCCATAATTCAGAGCAGTCTTCAAAGTGAAATGAACAATGCAGCGTCTAAAGCATCTGTAGTGGCGCATCTGCCATCTATCATAGATGCTTTTCGTGCAGGTAACCGTGAACAGATTTTAGCTAGACTTTTACCTGCGTTTCTAATACAGCGGGATCGTTATGGTGTAAATGAAGGGCAGTTTCACACTGCACCCGCGACATCATTCCTGCGAATTTATACGCCGGAAGCCGGACACGGTGAAGATCTGAGCAGCTTTCGCGAAATGGTCGTTAATACCAATAAAGAACACGCACCGAAAAAAGGCATTGAAGTCGGACGAGCGGGCATTAGTATTCGCGGGGTCGATTTGCTTAAGGACGCCGACGGCTACATCGGCAGTTTTGAAGTTGGCATGAGTTTCATGACTGTTCTGGATTATTTGAAGAAAAATACAGGTTTTGAAGGCGGGGCATTTGTGGATAATGAGCTGGTATCCCGCGTTGCAACTTTGCTTCCTCCGCCTGATGCCGAGCGAATTGTCGCGGGCCTTCGTAATGTGGAAGCAACCGACTGGAACGTCCTCAAGACGATAGTGACTCCTGAATTGCTGGCATCGGTGACTGGTGTAAAAACAGTATTGAAAACAGTAGCCGGTTCTGATTTTGGCATCGTTATTACTCCGCTACAGGATTACAAGGGCGTTGGTATCGGAGCCATCGTGGCGGTGAAAAAATTCGATGTGTTTCAAAAGGAATCGTCTGCCGCTGTAGTTCGAGCAATCGCTTTCGCGCTGTTGCAGGTACTGGTGCTTGCGGGAATCGTGCTGGTGATGATAAATATCATGTTTGTTCGGTCGGCATCGGTACAGGAGTCATCAAAATGATGCGGCATATACTGACGTTACTCCTGCTGATTTTCGTATCGGAAGGCGTGCTGCACGCAGAAGAGCTTCAAATTCCGGAGAATGCGCCCCGCCCGCTGAAAGTCGGCGTGGCGGTGACAGTTAATAATATCTCCAAAATCAATGATCAAGTTGGTACGATGGAAGCCGAAGTGGATGTCCAGTTGCGCTGGAAGGATCCTGATCTTGTTTTTGACTCTCGGGTAGTGGGTATGAATCGCATGGAGTTTAACCATGAGTCCGCTGAAAAAAAACTGGCAGGAATATGGACTCCCGCGTTGACGGTCGCAAACGTGACGATGCAGAGTACGGAGAAGGGGCTGTTTATTTATCCTAATGGCACAGTGGTACTCATTCAGCGGGTGAAAGGAGTTTTCAATGTCAAGTATCGGCTGGATGCTTTCCCTTTCGATACCCAGTCGCTGGCTGTTTCCATCGTGTCGGAAAAATATGATACGAACCAGATCGAACTCGTTCACGATCAGCGTGATATTAACGACTCGGGGCTCGGCAAAGACGTGAGGTTATCAGCTTGGCGGCCGCAGGCGCTTACGTTCTCCTCATCATACACATCTGGCTGGGATAAACGCAATTATCCTGCAATGCAAGCCAAAATTGTGCTTGTCCGGAATTCGTTTCCTCACCTGCTGATGATAGTCATGCCCTTTTTTCTTGTTATGCTCGTTCCGACCATTGGCATGTTTTACACTAAACTGGGCATACAATTCAGGCTGAACTTCTGGGCCGGATCCGTTCTGGCTCTGATTGCCCTGAGTTTTACTTACGCACAACGCTATTCAGGGTTGCCTCCGGACAGTATCATTACGCAGGTTATCGTGATTGGCGCAGGATATCAAACGCTCATGACAGTGCTGACCGTCACGCTTTTCGATCAGGATTACACTGACCGTTATTTTTCAAATACGGTTCTTGTTCAGGAGATAATAATTTACCTGCGTTGGGCGATTCCTCTGGGTCTGGCCGGCCTGATTCTTTCGCGAATTATGTTGACCGCATATATCGTGTGACATTTTCCACGGCTATAGTGAGCATTGAGTTGCAATTGGGCGGAAAGTCGGGTTGTACAGGAGTAAGCGGTCTGGAGTGCTGCTGTAACGAATTGCGAGCGAAACCGCTCAGACGGTATGCAACCAGCTTCTTTTAAGTCTCGGATTACCGTGTAAACCGCGTAGCGAACTCCGCGCGAACGATCTTGTCGGGGTGCCGGCGCGCAGACGCGTTGTCGTCAATATATGGATAACGCTCGGGATAGTTTTTTGATCGATCGCGTACCGGCACAGTTCATGCCGGTATGACGGATTAAATCAGTCGATCAGCTCGCGATGATCGTCAAGGATGGAAGTAGAACGCAGTTCCTACCACGGCGTAAACCATCAGCAACAGTACGCCTTCCAGCCAGTTGGAGCGTCCGTCGTTACTGATGGAATTGGTGATTAATACCGCTACCGCAATGGCTACCAGCTCGAAGGGGTGAAACTCCAGGTTCATCGGTTGCCCCCACAGCCGGCCGACGATGACAAGCAGCGGTGCGACAAACATGGCAATTTGCTGGCTGGAACCGGTTGCAACGGCGATGGCCAGGTCGATCTTGTTGCTTCTGGCGAAGCGTATCGCGGTCAAATACTCAACCATGCCGCCGAACAGCGGAATCAGAATAACACCGGTAAACAGCTGGGTCAGGTGCAGTTCATGTATGGTTTCTTCCAGACTGTGAACCAGTACTTCCGATACCAATGCCAGAATAATACTGGCAATCATCAAGGACACTATCGGGCGCACCAGTACATACGATGCGCCTTGACCGGTAGCCACTCTTTGCTGCGTATGTTCGGAAATCGCCCCGGTTTCGTACAGGGTGCGATGGGTTTTTATCGAAAACAGCAGGGTGAGCAGATAGTAGGTGAGCAATAAGATCGAGGCGATCAGCGAAAACCCGTCCAGCCAGCCCGGATCCGTGGTGCTGGATGTGGTTCGTATCGCGGTTGGAGTCAGCATAACCACCAGCGCCAGGTTTAAAGAGGATGCATTGATGCGCGCGACGCGCTGATTGAAATGCTGTTCGCTGAAACGCAGACCGCCGGCAAATATCGCCAGACCCATAGCCAATAACAGGTTGGCGACTATCGTGCCGCTGATGCTGGCCTTGACCAGATCCACCAGCCCGGATGACAATGCGACCAGCGCGATAATCATTTCGGTTGCATTGCCGAAAGTTGCATTAAGCAACCCGCCAAGGGTGGAGCCGACTTTGTCCGCAATGGTTTCTGTGGCCGATGCAATGATCGAAGCCAGAGGAATGATGGCGAGCCCGGATAGTACAAAGACCAGCAAGGGATCCCAAGCAAGCCAGTATCCTGCAAAACAGGCCGGAATGAAAACCAGCATGAACAATACCATGTGCTGTTTATCCGGCCGTGCGGCTTGTTTTAATAGTTTGGACTGTAATCTTGTATAACTCGCTCTACGATACACGGCTTTCGCCCTCAGCCGTTTTTAGAGTAAATGCGGACGATCTGTGGTTCATGCTTGCTTAAGTTGTAGTGTTTATCGATCTCAGGCAACTGTGCATCTGCACAGGATCCATTTCGTTTTGAATATCGAAAGAGTGCCAAATGTGCCGGGCACAAAAAAATGCGGCCCCTGGGGCAATCCGCCCAGGGGTCATGCATCACATCAGTAGTCGCCGCCTCAGGCGGTGGGGGAAATGCTGTTCCTGGTTTCTGCTACGGCGTCGAGTGCTGCGCGTGCGCCGTCAGTCAGACCGTGAGCAACCGGATTGTTTTTGGGGAATACGCCTGTGACAAAAACAACGCCGTACACGACGCCATAGGACAGCGTATAGGTGCTCTTGTAGACCAGCTTGGATAGCGAGTTGGAAATATTGATGCGTTGCAAGCCGGAACGCAGGTTTTCACTGGCGTTGCAAACGGCGTTTGATACGGATTTTAGCGGGCTTGAGCCTTCAATTTCACTAATGGTTGCTGCGGTCATTCGGTATCTCCTGATGAATAATAGATTTTACGAGTCTGCATGTACGTTCATTGAACATGCTAGCGTCAAATAAGACACCCGGCAAGGAAATTTGTTCAATTTCTGTACTCTATTGATATAGATAAATAATAACTATTGATTGGGTGACGAACGAAAAGTTCAGTCTGATTAAGCGGCGCTGCGCCTGATGTTCGGCGTTTCCGAGGATACAGCCTGACGTATGCTAAGGGGCAGGAAAAGTGTGCTTTTTATTGTCTTCGAGATAGGCTGTTTTCCCATGCAGGTTGGAAATAGGCCGGTAAAACCAATGCGGTTTTTACGTGGCTTGAACGAAGCGGACGGTTGTACTTTCCATGCTTTCCGCTTCATGCGAAGATAAGCGGAGCAGCTTTTTCATCCATTATCAAGATTGAAGGGGGCATTATGACTGTAAACCGTCGCTACATACGCTGGTTTAACGAGATTACCCTGGCCGATGTGCCGCTGGTCGGAGGTAAAAATGCCTCACTGGGTGAAATGTATCGAGAATTGACGGCGCATGGTGTGAACATACCCAACGGCTTTGCCGTGACGGCCGACGCCTATCGTCATGTGCTGGACAGCGCCGGTCTATGGGAAAGGCTGCATGAGTTGCTCGACGATCTGGAGGCGGACGATGTCGTGCAGTTGGCCGAGCGCGGCGCGCGCGTACGCGAACTGATCAATCTGGCGCCGCTTCCCGAAGATCTGCAGCGCGAAATCATCGGCGCTTATCACGACCTGCAGGCCGAATACGGCGATAATTTCAGCGTCGCGGTACGCAGTTCCGCCACTGCCGAAGATCTGCCCACGGCAAGTTTTGCCGGCCAGCAGGACACCTATCTTAATGTCAGCGGTGAAGTCGCATTGCTGGAGGCCTGCAAGCGCTGTTTCGCCAGCCTGTTTACCGACCGGGCCATACATTACCGCTACGATCAGGGTTTCGATCATTTTAAACTGGCGCTTTCCATCGTCGTCATGAAAATGGTGCGTTCCGATCTGGCGACCAGCGGCGTGATGTTTTCGCTCGACACAGATACCGGGTTTCGCGATACCGTGTTTATTACCGGCGCATACGGGCTGGGCGAGAACGTGGTTCAAGGCGTGGTCGATCCCGATGAGTATGTGGTTTACAAGCCCACGCTGAAACGCGGGCATCGCCATGTTTTGAAGCGTGTTAAAGGCGCCAAGGCCATTAAAATGATCTACGGCACCACGACGACCACGCTGAACGTGGAAACCTCGAAATTCGAACGCGACAGCTATTGTCTGAGCGGGGAAGAAGCGGTCAGGCTGGCGGAATACGCCGTTATCATTGAGGATTATTACAGCAAACAGGCCGGTTACGATAAACCGATGGACATGGAGTGGGCCAAGGACGGCATCGACGGGCAGTTGTACATCGTACAGGCGCGGCCGGAAACCGTGGCTTCACAAACGCAGCACAATGTGCTGGTGACGTTCGAACTGACCGGTAACGGCGAAGTGCTGGCCGAAGGGCGCGCGGTGGGCGCGCAAATAGGCATCGGACCCGCGCGGCTGATCAGCGGTCCCGAGCAAATGGCTCAATTCCGCAAAGGCGATGTGCTGGTCGCCGACATAACCACGCCGGATTGGGAACCGGTCATGAAAATTGCCTCCGCCATAGTTACCAATCGTGGGGGGCGCACTTGTCACGCCGCGATCGTCGCTCGCGAGTTGGGTATACCCGCCGTTGTCGGTTGTGATAATGCGACCCGTGTGATACCTGATGGCGAGTTGATTACCGTCGCCTGTTCGGAAGGCGATATCGGCAGAATTTATCGTGGTGAAATCGGGTTTCAACGCAACGAGACGCGGCTTGACGAACTGGCGCGCCCCAAAACCCATATCATGCTGAATCTTGGCAACCCCGATCTGGCGTTCAAGACCAGCTTCCTGCCGAACGAGGGGGTAGGGCTGGCGCGCATGGAATTCATCATCGCCAACCATATCAAGGCGCATCCGATGGCCTTGCTATATCCCGAACGCGTTGCCGAGGCCGACGCGCGTCAGGAAATTCAAACGCTGATACGCGATTATCCTGACGGCGCCACTTATTTCACGCACAAACTGGCGGAAGGGGTGGGAGTTATCGCCGCGGCTTTTTATCCTAAGCCGGTGATTGTGCGCATGTCCGACTTCAAAACCAACGAATATGCAACCTTACTGGGCGGTGCGGCGTTCGAACAGGACGAAAGCAATCCGATGATTGGTTTTAGAGGAGCTTCGCGTTATACTCATCCGGCATATGAAGAAGGTTTCGCATTGGAATGTGCGGCGATGAGGCGGGTGCGCGACGAATTCGGCTTAAGCAACGTCAGGTTGATGATTCCATTCGTGCGACGGGTGGAAGAAGCGCGGTGCGTGATCGAGCGTATGGCCGAGCTGGGTCTGGCGCGAGGAGAGAGGGGGCTGGAAATTTACATGATGTGCGAGATTCCGAATAACGTGGTGCAGATTGATGCGTTTCTCGAATATTTCGATGGCTTGTCGATAGGCTCCAACGATTTGACTCAGCTTGCGCTCGGCGTCGATCGCGACTCCGAGATTGTGGCTTTCGATTTCGACGAGCGTGATCCCGGCGTAAAAACATTGATCAGGCAGGCGGTGGAAGGCGCTGCCCGGCACGGTAAACATTCCGGTATCTGCGGTCAGGCGCCGTCCGATTATCCTGATATGGCCGAATATCTGGTGGAAATCGGTATCGATTCCATGAGTCTCAACCCCGACAGCGTACTGGATGTAACGCGGTCCGTGCTGGCGCTGGAGGCGAAGCTTGCCGGATGATACGAAGTTTCGGCAACCATTTCGCCCTGGATTTTGAGGTACGGGATTCGGCTCGCATACGCTTTGTTGCAAATCCTATTGTGGACAGATGAGCAACGTGTTACTGGTGTCAAATAGCCGATGTATTATTGGGTTTTTTTCTTAATGCTCCAGTGGTCGCTGTGCGTTCATGCCGGCGACTTTTTCGACGACCCGCTCGATACCGATAGTCTGGTAGGCGCCAGCGCCGGCAAGCAGGCGAATAGTCCGCAGAAGGGCGATCCCTGCCTGACAACGGGTAGAAAGCCGGAGGTCTGGAGCCTGCTGGAAATTATCGACCAGGCTTTGTGCCACAATCCGCAAACATGGCAGGCCTGGGCCGGCGCGCGCGTTCAAGCCGCGCAGGTCGGTGGCGCCAAAACGGCTTATCTGCCTACCGTATCGGTCAGTGTTCCCGTGAACGAAAGCAAGAATTCATCTTCGGTCAATTCCGGGACTGGCGGCAGCAACATTTCCGGCGCCGCAGTGGGGCTGCAGACGCGCATGACGCCAGCAGCAACGCTGAATTATCTGCTGTATGATTTCGGCGGCAGAAACGCGCGCCTGGACAATGCCATCGCCGCTCTGGAGGCAGCCAACTGGAGCCAGAACGTGGCGATACAGAACGTCATGTTTGGCGCGGTTCAGGCTTATTACCAGATGTTTGCTGCGCAAGCCGCCGCTGAAGCGGCACTGATATCATGGCAAACCAGCGACGAAATACTGAAAGCGACCCAGCTTCGTCACGACGTCGGCGCCGTAGCCATTTCGGATGTGCTGCAGGCCCAGACCGCTGCTACCCAGGCCAAGCTGACGCTGCAGCAAGCCGAGGGCAACTCCAGGATCTCGATGGGCGCGCTGGCAACCGCGATGGGCATGGATGCCGGCCCCAAACTCCGGGTGGCCACGCCGGATTACCAGAATCCCGACAATGAGCGCGAACAGGATGTCAACCATTTGATCGAACAGGCGAAAAACATGCGTCCCGATCTCGCGGCGGCGGCAGCCCAGGTCAAGGCTGCGGAAGCCAATGTTCGCGCAGCCGAAGCAACCGGCATGCCGCAAATCTCATTGACAGGTACTTATGGCTATAACTTTTCCTCGTTGAATAACTATGCCGCTCTTGTCAGCTGGTCGGCGGGCTTACAGATAAGCATGCCGTTGTTCAACGGTTTTTCGACTACCTATCAGGTTCACTCGGCCAAGGAGCAGGTCGCGCTTCAGGCGGCGAATCGCGATCAATTGGAGCAAACCATCTCTCAGGCGGTGTGGTCCAGCTATCACAGCATGAATACCGCGCGTGAAACTCTGCGCACCTCCCTGGTTTTGCTGGATAACGCCACGCAGAACGAAGGAGTTCTCTATGGACGCTATCAGGCTGGGGCGGGCAATATCATCGATTTGCTCAACTCGCAGGTCAATCTGTCCAATGCCCGCGTGCAACTGGTGCAGTCGCGTTATAACTGGAGCATCGCCAAGGCGCAACTGGCGCAGGCTATAGGCCGTCTTGATCTGGACGAATTAATGCGTGACTTCAAACTGACTTCCGGTAAACCCCGTTCTTGAGAATATTGATGAATATTCAGTTCCGTTCTTCTTGCGCGCCCATGCAAAGTCCGATGTTGCGGGAGGGCGGTTTATGAGCACGCGGAAACGTAGCGCGCTGTTGCTTATCGGCCTGGTGTTGCTTGCCGCAGCCGCTACCTGGTTTTTGTTCGCAGGCAAAAAAGATGCCGGGTTACGACCCGAACGCAAGACCGCGCCGATACCTGTTAAAACCGAGCAGGTGCGGTCCGGCGATCTGGCTGTTTATCTTAATGCCTTGGGCAATGTAACGGCTTTCAACACGGTTACCGTGAAAACCCGTGTCGGCGGCGAGCTGATGCGTATCGCCTTCAAGGAAGGGCAAACGGTTAGACAGGGCGATCTGCTTGCGGAAATCGACCCTCGTCCCTATCAGGCTCAATTGGATCAGGCTCAGGGGAAAATTACCGGGGACCGGGCACAGCTCGACTTTGCACGGCTGGAGCTCGATCGAGACAAGGTGCTGATCAAGAAGGACTATATTCCGCTTTCGCAGATGCAGACCCAGAGCGCATCGGTCAATCAGTTGCTTGGAACCATAGCTTCCGACCAGGGAGCGATAGACTCGGCGCGTTTGCAGTTGTCGTTCTGTCATATCCAGGCGCCGCTCAGCGGGCGCATAGGATTAAAAATGGTCGATCAAGGCAATATTCTGAATGTTTCCGATCCCATCGTCGTGATCACCCAGCTGCAGCCGATTTCGGTCATTTTCAGCGTGCCGCAGGATCAGCTTCCTGCTTTGCAGAGACGCATGAAAGAGGGGGCTGCGCTTCCTGTAGATGCCTTCGATCGTGATCGTAAAAACAAACTTGCGATCGGCCAGCTTTGGAGTAGCGATAATCTGATCGATACCACGACCGGAACGCTACGCTTAAAAGCGGTTTTCGACAATCAGGACGGCGCGCTCTTCCCCAATCAGTTTGTCAATATCCGCTTGCTGCTGGAAACGCGTGCGCAGCAGATACTGGCTCCTCGCTCCGCCGTGCAGCAGGATCCGCAGGGGTTTCATGTTTTTGTAGTCAAGCCGGACAACACCGTTACCGTCAGGCAGGTATCGACCGGACCTTCCGAAGGGGACTTCACCGTTATCGCCGCAGGGCTGGAAGCGGGAGAAAACGTGGTCACCGACGGGCTCGACAAGCTGCGAGAAGGCAGTACGATACGTCCGCCGGGCGACGCTGCGGAGAATACTTCCGCGCCTGCAGCCGGCGCGCCCGAGCGCAGCGCAGGAAAAAGACCTCCACAGTGAATATTTCCAAGCCGTTCATCCTGCGTCCGGTCGCCACCACCATGCTGATGATGGGGGTGCTGCTGGTCGGGTTACTCAGCTTCAAGCGTCTGCCGGTTTCGGCCTTGCCGCAAGTGGAATATCCGACCTTGCAGGTGCAGGTTTTTTACCCGGGCGCCAGTCCTGAAGTCGTCGCTTCCACTATTACCGCGCCGCTGGAAAAACAGCTGGGCCAGATTGCCGGTTTGCAGCAGATGTCGTCATCGAGTTCGCTGGGCGCGGCTGCGATCACGCTGCAATTTGCGCTCGAACTGAATATCGATATTGCCGAACAGCAAGTACAGGCGGCGATTAACGCCGCATCCAGTTATCTGCCTCGCGATCTGCCCACGCCGCCCACTTACAGCAAGCGTAATCCGGCCGATGCGCCGGTAATGACGCTGGCGCTGACTTCTTCGACCTTGCCGTTGACAGCGGTCGAAGATCTGGCCGATACGCGCATGGCGCAGAAAATTTCGCAGATGCCGGGGGTGGGTATGGTGAGTTTGAACGGGGGGCAAAAGCCCTCTACTCATATACGCGTAAACCCCACCGCGTTGTCGTCCTACGGCATCAGTATGGAGGACTTGCGGTCGGCATTGACGCTGGCCAGCGTCAATCAGGCCAAGGGCAGTTTCGACGGCACTACACTGGCGCACACCATACTGGCGAACGATCAGGTGATGAGCCTGGACGAGTTTCGCAAGCTGGTGATCGTATGGCGCAACAATGCGCCGGTGCGCATTTCCGATATCGCGGAAGTGAGCGAGGAGCCCGAAAATACCCGCCAGAAAAGCTGGATGGACGAGCAGCCGGCCATCGTATTGAATATACATCGCCAGCCCGGCGCGAATACCATAGAAGTTGTCGATCGCATCAAGGCGTTGTTGCCCCAGCTTAGGAGCAGTTTGCCTGCTTCCGTGGACGTGCGGGTGCTTTCCGATCGCACCGTTACCATACGCGCTTCCATAGAGGCCGTTGAGCATGAATTGCTGCTGACTATCGCGCTGGTGGTGATGGTGATTTTTCTGTTTCTGCGCAACCTGCCCGCCACATTGATACCCAGTTTATCGGTGCCGTTATCGCTGGTAGGTACTTTTACGGTGATGTACGCGCTGGATTACAGTCTGAATAACCTGACGCTGATGGCGTTGACCATCGCTACCGGTTTTGTTGTTGACGACGCCATCGTCATGCTGGAAAACATCATGCGCTACATCGAAAAAGGCATGTCTCCGCTTGATGCGGCATTGAAGGGGTCGGGCGAAATCGGTTTTACCATCCTGTCTCTGACCGCCTCGCTGATCGCGGTGCTGATCCCGTTGCTGCTGATGGGCGATGTGCTAGGGCGTTTGTTCAGGGAGTTTGCGGTGACGCTGAGCATCGCTATCCTGGTTTCCGCTTTCGTGTCGCTGACTCTGACGCCGATGTTGTGCGCGCGTTTGGGGAAACGGGATCGGCCTGATCAAGACACGGAGCGCGACGTCGATTTCTTTCACAAACTTGTTGCTGCATATGGACGCAGTCTGCAGTGGGTGCTGGCGCGCAGCAACCAGACCATCGTGATTGCCGTTGCGATGCTGGCGGTAACGGGCGCTTTGCTATGGATTGTTCCGAAGGGGTTTTTTCCGATCCAGGATACCGGCATGCTGCTGGGTTTTACCGAAGCGGATCAATCCATAGCCTACGATGCGATGACCGCTCGCCAGGAAGCCTTGAACCGTCTGATACTGCAGGATCCGGCAGTGGAAAGCCTGTCTTCCTTTGTCGGCGTGGATGGAGTCAACACCACTCTGAATAACGGCCGTATCCAGATCAACCTCAAATCGCTGGCCGAACGCGAGGGTGCCGATATCGTGATCAAACGTCTGCAGGCGGCCGCGGATACCATTAAAGGCATACGCCTCTATTTGCAGCCGGTGCAGGATCTTTCTGTAGAGGATAGATTGAGCCGTACACAATTCCAGCTCACACTGGAAAGCGCGGATCGCGCCGTACTGGACGAATGGACGCCGCGCGTATTGGAGAAGCTGAGCGCACTGCCCGAGTTGCGTGATGTTGCAGGCGATCTACAGAACAATGCACGCGTCACCCGTCTGATAATCGACCGCGATAGCGCGTCGCGTTTGGGTATTACGCCGCAAATGATAGACGATAATTTATACGATGCCTTCGGTCAGCGTCAGATCATTACCCGCTTTACGCAAATCAATCAGTATCGCGTAATCCTGGAAGTCGGCAGGCGTTTTCAGCGCGACCCGGAAAGTCTCGACCAGATTTTCATACCGGTAAATGGCGGCCGTGTCGTGCCATTGTCGGGTTTGACCCGGCGCGAAGAGCGCAATGGCCCGCTGGTTATCAACCGTCAGGGGCAGTTTCCGGTAGTTACGCTGTCATTCAATCTGGCGCCGAAAGCTTCGCTGGGCGATGCGGTGGATCAGGTGCAGACGGTGATCGACAGGCTGGAATTGCCTGCCAGCATACGCGTGCGTTTTCAGGGGACGGCAAAAGCGTTTCAGGGTGCGCTGGGCAGCGAGTTGCCGCTGCTGCTTGCCGCCGTGGTGACGGTTTATATCGTGCTGGGCGTATTGTATGAAAGCTATATCCATCCGGTGACCATACTGTCCACGCTGCCGTCTGCCGCGGTCGGCGCGGTACTGATGCTGCTGATTTTTGGGGCGGACCTGGATATCGTGGCGTTGATAGGTATTGTATTGCTGATCGGCATAGTCGAGAAAAACGCAATCATGATGATCGACTTCGCGCTGGACGCGCAGCGCAATGACGGTCTGTCGCCGCAGGAAGCGATTTTTCAGGCCTGTTTGCTGCGTTTTCGTCCGATAATGATGACAACCATGGCCGCCCTGCTGGCCGGCGTTCCGCTTGCCTTGGGTTCCGGGATGGGTCAGGAAATGCGCCGTCCATTGGGTATCGTCATCGTCGGAGGATTGGTGTTCAGTCAGCTGATGACGCTTTACACTACGCCCGCGATATATCTGGGTTTCGATCGGTTGGCGCAGCGGCTTAAAGTGTATGGAGCGAGCTAGAAAAGGGCTGCGCGTCTGACTTATAAAACCGGTCATTGCTGAAATAACGGCTGAGCGAACCATTCATTTCCTGTCAATCCCTGCAGGAGCGAACTTAAACCCGCTTCTGCAGGGAAATTCATCCGAAGCTGTTTTTTATGGACCCTGCGGACGGCGCAAGCGAATTTGCCGCGCGCTTGCCCGGCATTTATTTCAAAATTGCAGGATGCGAGTGTCGCAAATTGCCGGTCCTGTCCATTGGTGCCAATAGCTGCCGATATCGACGACGATAACCGTGTCATGTCGTGTATCCAGTTTTTTCGGCGCGGCTTCTCTTCAGTTTTCCTTGCCGTAGAGTATGTTGAGCGCAAAGGTTTTGCCATGTAGCGTAATCGAAATATCTTCGCCTTGTGGTACCTGTTTCAGGCGCTCCGGTGAACGCTGGTGCAATTCAATGAAGTTGACGGGATACAATCTTTCTCTTGTTATCAAAACATACATGTCTTATGTGCGTTGCAGGTATTCTGGTGTACGGGATGAAATGCGCTGAATAATGTTTACGAGCTTTATCTATGGCTAAGCATCCCTTTTTGGCGGATGCTGTTTTAATGTCATCGTTCAGATGGAAAGAAGCGGAGCGAGTAACCCTTAAGTAGTGTATGCGTAGGGTGAAATGATAGTGTATTGTTTTATAATGATTATTTATGGCATGTTATAGATAAAGCCAAAGATTACCCAGAAAGGTGTTGACGGTAACAGGAAGTTCTGTATAATGAGCGGCTCAGTTCGGCAGTAGATCAAAACGAACGGTTCTTTAAAAAAGCGGACAGATAATGGATGTGGTTTCCTGCGTTGGGTAAGGCGTAAGAAATCGGCGAAAGGGATGCGATGCAGGCGAAGCCTGTGTTGATTGCTTTGGCCAAAAGAAAGAAAAGATAAAAGCGTCGGGTTTAAACCTGATGCCTTGCAATTAAACTGAAGAGTTTGATCATGGCTCAGATTGAACGCTGGCGGCATGCTTAACACATGCAAGTCGAACGGTAACAGGCCTTCGGGCGCTGACGAGTGGCGGACGGGTGAGTAACGCGTAGGAATCTGCCCACGGGTGGGGGACAACTCGGGGAAACTCGAGCTAATACCGCATAAGCCCTGAGGGGGAAAGGGGGGGCTCGCAAGACCTCCCGCCGGTGGATGAGCCTGCGTAGGATTAGCTGGTTGGTAGGGTAAAGGCCTACCAAGGCGACGATCCTTAGCTGGTTTGAGAGAACGACCAGCCACACTGGGACTGAGACACGGCCCAGACTCCTACGGGAGGCAGCAGTGGGGAATATTGGACAATGGGCGGAAGCCTGATCCAGCAATGCCGCGTGTGTGAAGAAGGCCTGCGGGTTGTAAAGCACTTTGAGGTGGAAAGAAGGGTTCGGGGTTAATACCCCTGGACATTGACGTTACCACCAGAACAAGCACCGGCTAACTCCGTGCCAGCAGCCGCGGTAATACGGAGGGTGCGAGCGTTAATCGGAATTACTGGGCGTAAAGCGCGCGTAGGCGGTTTGTTCAGTCTGATGTGAAAGCCCCGGGCTTAACCTGGGAACGGCATTGGAAACTGGCAAGCTAGAGTGTGGGAGAGGGTAGTGGAATTTCCGGTGTAGCAGTGAAATGCGTAGAGATCGGAAGGAACACCAGTGGCGAAGGCGGCTACCTGGACCAACACTGACGCTGAGGTGCGAAGGCGTGGGGAGCAAACAGGATTAGATACCCTGGTAGTCCACGCGGTAAACGATGTCAACTAGCCGTTGGTGGCAATTGAGCTGTCAGTGGCGCAGCTAACGCGATAAGTTGACCGCCTGGGGAGTACGGCCGCAAGGTTAAAACTCAAATGAATTGACGGGGGCCCGCACAAGCGGTGGAGCATGTGGTTTAATTCGATGCAACGCGAAGAACCTTACCTGGCCTTGACATGTCGCGAATCCTGCAGAGATGCGGGAGTGCCTTCGGGAACGCGAACACAGGTGCTGCATGGCTGTCGTCAGCTCGTGTCGTGAGATGTTGGGTTAAGTCCCGTAACGAGCGCAACCCTTGTCCTTAGTTGCCAGCACGTAAAGGTGGGAACTCTAAGGAGACCGCCGGTGATAAACCGGAGGAAGGTGGGGATGACGTCAAGTCATCATGGCCCTTATGGCCAGGGCTACACACGTGCTACAATGGTCGGTACAGAGGGCAGCGAAGCCGCGAGGTGGAGCCAATCCCAGAAAGCCGATCTTAGTCCGGATTGCAGTCTGCAACTCGACTGCATGAAGTCGGAATCGCTAGTAATCGCAGATCAGAATGCTGCGGTGAATACGTTCCCGGGCCTTGTACACACCGCCCGTCACACCATGGGAGTGGGTTGCACCAGAAGTAGGTAGTCTAACCGCAAGGAGGGCGCTTACCACGGTGTGATTCATGACTGGGGTGAAGTCGTAACAAGGTAGCCGTAGGGGAACCTGCGGCTGGATCACCTCCTTAATAAGCCGGCCCCCGGCGCAGGAAGCCACAATCCATTATCTGACCGCAGAAAAAGTCGAGAAGTAAAGAAGCAAAAAAGCCAAAACCGCGCTTGGGTCTGTAGCTCAGGTGGTTAGAGCGCACCCCTGATAAGGGTGAGGTCGGAGGTTCAAATCCTCCCAGACCCACCACTGGCGGCGCAGAAAGCCAGGAGCGGAACAAACTTGGAAAGCCTAGACGGGGCCATAGCTCAGCTGGGAGAGCGCCTGCCTTGCACGCAGGAGGTCGGGAGTTCGATCCTCCCTGGCTCCACCAGACTCAGCGAAAGAGTCGAAAGTCTTGTACAGGTGAAAAGCCTTTACTTCAAGAAGTGATGAGCCGTAAGCGGGGCATTATGCATTGTACGGAAACATTGTTGCAGAAAGCGCGAAGAAAAGCGCGTAAAGCAGCGATAAAAAGACCGATACATAGCGGAAAGAAGACACGCTTACGAGTCATCATTGCATGACCGATCTTTAACAAACTGGAAGATGTACACTGTAACAAAACGCAAAGGCGCACGGAAACAAAAGGCCGTGTGACCCAAGTATGTGACATGCGAAACGATGTAAACCTGAGGTGGAGTCGCCGTAACAACGGAGGCCCGACCGATTGGGGTTATATGGTCAAGTGAAAAAGCGCATACGGTGGATGCCTAGGCGGTCAGAGGCGACGAAGGACGTATCAGCTTGCGAAAAGCTTCGGGGAGGTAGCAAAAAACCTTAGATCCGGAGATCTCCGAATGGGGCAACCCACCTGCAAAGGTATCCTGTCATGAATCCATAGTGGCAGGAAGCGAACCGAGGGAACTGAAACATCTAAGTACCTCGAGGAAAAGAAATCAACCGAGATTCCCCAAGTAGTGGCGAGCGAACGGGGAACAGCCCTTAAGTTGGTTGTGTGTTAGTGGAACAGACTGGAAAGTCCGGCGATAGAGGGTGATAGCCCCGTACACGAAAATGCGCATCCAATGAAAACGAGTAAGGCGAGGCACGTGAAACCTTGTCTGAACATGGGGGGACCATCCTCCAAGGCTAAATACTACTGACCGACCGATAGTGAACCAGTACCGTGAGGGAAAGGCGAAAAGAACCCCGGAGAGGGGAGTGAAATAGATCCTGAAACCGTATGCGTACAAGCAGTGGGAGCAGACTTGTTCTGTGACTGCGTACCTTTTGTATAATGGGTCAGCGACTTACTTTCAGTGGCGAGCTTAACCGACTAGGGGAGGCGTAGCGAAAGCGAGTCTGAACAGGGCGTTCAGTCGCTGGGAGTAGACCCGAAACCGGGCGATCTATCCATGACCAGGGTGAAGGTTAGGTAAAACTGACTGGAGGCCCGAACCGGGATCTGTTGAAAAAGATTCGGATGAGTTGTGGATCGGAGTGAAAGGCTAATCAAGCTCGGAGATAGCTGGTTCTCCTCGAAAGCTATTTAGGTAGCGCCTCGTGTATCACTGTTGGGGGTAGAGCACTGTTACGGCTAGGGGGTCATCCCGACTTACCAAACCGTTGCAAACTCCGAATACCAACAAGTGCGAGCACGGGAGACACACGGCGGGTGATAACGTTCGTCGTGAAGAGGGAAACAACCCAGACCGCCAGCTAAGGTCCCAAAATCATGGCTCAGTGGAAAACGATGTGGGAAGGCACAGACAGCCAGGAGGTTGGCTTAGAAGCAGCCATCCTTTAAAGAAAGCGTAATAGCTCACTGGTCGAGTCGGCCTGCGCGGAAGATTCAACGGGGCTCAAGCCATGTACCGAAGCTGCGGATTTGCCGCAAGGCAAGTGGTAGAGGAGCGTTCCGTAAGCCTGTGAAGGTCAATTGTAAAGTTGGCTGGAGGTATCGGAAGTGCGAATGCTGACATAAGTAACGATAAAACGGGTGAAAAACCCGTTCGCCGAAAGCCCAAGGATTCCTACGCAACGTTAATCGGCGTAGGGTAAGTCGGCACCTAAGGCGAGGCCGAAAGGCGTAGTCGATGGAAAACAGGTTAATATTCCTGTACCGGTCATTACTGCGATGGGGTGACGGAGAAGGCTAGGTTGGCCGGAGATTGGTAGTTCCGGTTCAAGCATGTAGGGAGTGTTCTCAGGCAAATCCGGGAGCACAATCCTGAGGTGTGATAACGAGTCTGCTTGCAGACGAAGCAACTAATGCCCAGCTTCCAAGAAAAGCCTCTAAGCATCAGGTAATGAGTGGCCGTACCATAAACCGACACAGGTGGGCAGGGTGAAAATCCCAAGGCGCTTGAGAGAACTCGGGTGAAGGAACTAGGCAAAATGATACCGTAACTTCGGGAGAAGGTATGCCCGTGGTAAGTGAAGTCCCTGCGGATGGAGCTGAAGCGGGTTGCAATAAAATGGTGGCTGCGACTGTTTATTAAAAACACAGCACTCTGCAAACACGAAAGTGGACGTATAGGGTGTGACGCCTGCCCGGTGCCGGAAGGTTAATTGATGGGGTCAACGCAAGTGAAGCTCTTGATCGAAGCCCCGGTAAACGGCGGCCGTAACTATAACGGTCCTAAGGTAGCGAAATTCCTTGTCGGGTAAGTTCCGACCTGCACGAATGGCGTAACGATGGCCACACTGTCTCCACCCGAGACTCAGTGAAATTGAATTGGCTGTGAAGATGCAGTGTACCCGCGGCTAGACGGAAAGACCCCGTGAACCTTTACTATAGCTTTACACTGGACTTTGAATCGACTTGTGTAGGATAGGTGGGAGGCAATGAAACTTGGACGCCAGTTCGAGTGGAGCCAACCTTGAAATACCACCCTGGTCTATTTGGAGTTCTAACCTAGATCCGTGATCCGGATCGGGGACCGTGTATGGTGGGTAGTTTGACTGGGGCGGTCTCCTCCCAAAGAGTAACGGAGGAGCACGAAGGTGCGCTCAGCGTGGTCGGAAATCACGCAAAGAGTGTAAAGGCAAAAGCGCGCTTGACTGCGAGACACACACGTCGAGCAGGTACGAAAGTAGGTCTTAGTGATCCGGTGGTTCTGAATGGAAGGGCCATCGCTCAACGGATAAAAGGTACTCCGGGGATAACAGGCTGATACCGCCCAAGAGTTCATATCGACGGCGGTGTTTGGCACCTCGATGTCGGCTCATCACATCCTGGGGCTGTAGTCGGTCCCAAGGGTATGGCTGTTCGCCATTTAAAGTGGTACGCGAGCTGGGTTTAGAACGTCGTGAGACAGTTCGGTCCCTATCTGCCGTGGGCGTTGGAGATTTGAGGGAAGTTGCTCCTAGTACGAGAGGACCGGAGTGAACGAACCGCTGGTGTTCCGGTTGTCATGCCAATGGCATTGCCGGGTAGCTATGTTCGGACAGGATAACCGCTGAAAGCATCTAAGCGGGAAGCCCCTCCCAAGATGAGATCTCCCTGGGACTTGAGTCCCCTGAAGGGCCCTGGAAGACTACCAGGTTGATAGGCTGGGTGTGGAAGCGCAGTAATGCGTGAAGCTGACCAGTACTAATTGCCCGAGAGGCTTGACCATATAACACCCAATCGGTTGGGCGTGTGTCACAACACAGTGGAGCGGCGTACGAGAATAAAAAAAACGTACGGTGGACCGAAAAAACAGAGTACATCCGACAGTTTGAAAGGCTTTGATAAAAACAATCAAAGCCGCTTGCAACAAGCAACCAGTTTTGCCTGGTGGCCAGAGCGAGCGGGAACCACCCGATCCCATCCCGACCTCGGAAGTGAAACCGCTTAGCGCCGATGATAGTGTGGACCTCCATGCGAAAGTAGGGAACTGCCAGGCTCCTATATCTAATCAACCGCCATGCAGTTGAAACTAAAACCGCTATCCTCCGCCAGAGGGTAGCGGTTTTTTTTCTTGATAAATTCGCCAGTTTATAACATATGGAGCCGCTAATTCGGCTACGGATGTAATAAAAAAATTAAAATCTTAGTATCTCCTGTTTTTTATAACTAAAAATGATTTGTCAGCGCCTGCCAACAATGTATAACTGACCCAAAAGCAGAAATGCCGCAAATCTACCTCATGCCAAGAGGTGCGGGTTACCGGCAGCAGTCGCGGTTGAGTGTACATTGGAGCATAAGCCTATGAATCCAGATGTCGTTTCAAGTCCGGAACTTTGGCCGTTAGTGGCCTATTTTCTTGCCGTGCTGGTGATAGTCGCCTTCATGATGGGCGCATCGCATCTGCTCGGCGAACGCAGCAGGAATCCATCTCCAGCTACTCTTGAGCCTTTCGAGTCCGGTATCGTCCCTACCGGTACCTCGTTGCTGCGCTTTTCCGTGCAGTTTTATCTAGTCGCCATTTTTTTTGTCATCTTCGATATCGAAGCCGTGTTCATCTTCGCGTGGGCCATTGCCTTTCGCGAAAGCGGATGGGCCGGTTATATCGAAATTCTGATTTTCATCGCCGTCCTGGTTGCTACCCTGGCCTATCTATGGCTGATCGGCGCTCTCGACTGGCGCACTGAACGCCAGAAATCCATAGCGCGTGATTTTGCCTAATGTAGAGGAGGAGCGATGTCCTGGACGCTTTCCCCTGTTAGTGTGAGTCCTGCCCCGAAACCGGGCGCACAAAGTTACGAAGAAGTTTTACGGCGCAATGTTTTTTTTGCGCGTCTCGAAGACATGGTTGCATGGGGACGCAAAAACTCGGTCTGGCCGTTCAATTTCGGCCTTTCCTGCTGCTATGTGGAAATGGCTACAGCATTTACCAGCCATTTCGATATCGCCCGTTTCGGATCCGAGGTGATACGCGCCAGTCCGCGCCAGGCCGACTTGATGGTGATTTCCGGCACCGTTTTCCTGAAAATGGCGCCGGTGGTCAAGCGTCTCTACGACCAGTTGCTGGAACCGAAGTGGATTATTTCCATGGGGTCCTGCGCAAACTCCGGCGGCATGTACGACATCTATAGCGTAGTGCAGGGCGTCGACAAGTTTCTGCCGGTGGATGTCTACGTACCGGGTTGTCCACCGCGCCCGGAAGCACTTTTACAGGGTTTGCTGCTGCTGCAGGAATCCATAGGCAAGGAAAGACGATCTCTAAGCTGGGTGGCAGGACCGCAAAATAATGAAAAACCAGAGGCCTACAGTCTCAGGGATCTGAAGCAGCAGGCGCGAATGAGGGCAACGGAATTGCGCGACCCGTTTCATCTGAAATAGCGGCTCGGAGGATATTCCATGGTCGCAGTGATTCAGACAGAACAGACCGCTTTCGCGCCGCCGCTGGTTCAACTACTGTATAGGCGCTTCGGCATGGAGGGCTTTACCGTACAAGCCACTGCCGACGAGATTGTGACCGTGTGGATAGGGAGGGAGCGTGTGATCCCGGTATTGCAATTTCTGAAGCGCAATATCGATTTCCCCTTTGCGATGCTTTACGATCTGACCGCGATCGACGAACGCGCTCGCACCCATCTTGACGGTCAGCCTGCAAGCGAATTCACGGTGCTTTATCATCTGCTGTCGTTCGGGCGCAATGAAGATCTGCGTTTGAAGGTTGCATTGTTCGAGCAGGATCTATGTATCCCCAGTATCACCTCTTTATGGTCTGCAGCGAACTGGTACGAGCGCGAAGCGTGGGATATGTTCGGCATACATTTCGACGGACATCCAAACCTGCGCCGCATCATCATGCCGTCAACTTGGCAGGGACATCCGCTACGCAAGGACCATCCGGCGCGCGCGACCGAGATGGAACCCTTTTCCCTGCCGGACGAACGAGAAGAGCGGGAGCAGGAGGCCTTGCGTTTCGTTCCTGAGAAATGGGGCATGCAACGGCAGAACGTAGACAGCGATTTCATGTTTCTGAACCTGGGTCCCAATCATCCCAGTGTGCATGGCGTGTTTCGCGTCGCGCTACAACTGGACGGCGAGGAGATAGTCGACGCGGTCCCCGATATCGGTTATCACCATCGCGGCGCCGAAAAAATGGGCGAACGTCAATCCTGGCATACTTATATACCTTATACAGACCGGGTTGATTATCTCGGCGGCTCAATGAACAATTTGCCGTATGTGATGGCGGTGGAAAAACTGGCGGGTATCGAGGTTCCCGAGCGCGCCCAGGTGATCCGCGTGATGATCTCGGAGTTCTATCGCATCGCCAGTCATCTGCTGTTTTACGGGACATTTGCCCAGGATGTCGGACAAATGTCGCCGATATTCTATATGTTCAGTGATCGCGAGCTGGTTTTCTCCATCCTCGAATCCATCACCGGCGCGCGCATGCATTCCAGTTTTTTTCGAATCGGCGGTGTGGCGATGGATTTGCCGGAAGGATGGTACAAGCTGATTTGCGAGTTCATCGAGTATTTTCCAAAACGTCTGCAGGAATATGACCGCACAGTATTGCAAAACCGGATACTGAAGCAGCGTACCCAGGGCATCGGCGCTTACAGTACGGCGGAGGCGATCGAGTGGGGGGTGAGCGGAGCGGGTTTGCGCGCCACCGGTTTCTGTTGGGATTACCGGAAGAAAAGACCCTATTCGGGCTATCAGAACTTCGAGTTCGACATTCCGGTCGCACAGCATGGCGATTGCTATGACCGTTGTGTGGTGAGAGTGGAGGAAATGCGGCAGAGCTTGCGCATCATCGAACAATGCATGCTGCAGATGCCCGCCGGACCCTTCAAGGCCCGGCATCCGCTGACCACGCCACCGTCAAAGCAACATGCGACGCATGATATAGAAACCTTGATCCAGCATTTCCTGAACGTGAGCTGGGGGCCGGTCATTCCACCCGGCGAGGCATGCTTCGCGATTGAGGCGACCAAGGGGGTGAACAGCTATTACCTGATTTCCGACGGCGGTATCCAGTCTTACCGGACGCGTATCCGCACGCCTTCATTTCCTCATTTGCAAATGATACCGCTGATGAGCCGCGGGATGATGGTGGCTGATCTGATCGCGATACTTGCCAGCATCGATTTCGTGATGGCGGATGTGGACCGATGAAGGAATAACATTGCAGGTTGGATTAGCCGCCAGTAGCAAAGCGCAACCCAACAAATAAACCAAGCGTGACGAACGGTCAATAGCAGGAGGAACAGTCCGGTGAGCCTGAGTCTAGCCGAAATAGAAGCGATACGCGCGGAGGCGGGCAGGTGGCCCGAAAAGTCCGCAGCAGTGATCGAAGCGTTGAAAATTGTGCAGCAGCAGCGCGGCTGGGTCAGCGACGACAGCGTAGGTGCGATTGCCGGGTTGCTCGGCATGTCGCTGGCGCAAGTCGACAGCGTCGCGAGTTTTTACAATCTGATTTACCGCAAGCCGGTCGGAAAGAAAGTCATTCATTATTGCAACAGCGTCGTGTGCTGGATGCTGGGCGCCGATCAAAACCGCGAGTGCATCAGCCGCTGTCTGGGCATAGACGTTGGAGAAACCGGAACGGACGGCGAGTACACCTTGCTGCCGATCGTATGCCTGGGTGCATGCGACAAGGCTCCGGTGCTGATGATAGGAGAAGAAACGCATTTCAATGTAGATCAAACCGCACTGAAGCGGATACTGGATGGCGGAGGGCAAGGCGATGGATAAACCATTGACTCGCAACATCAAGGGGGACGGTTCCGTCACCACGCTGAAGGACTATCAGCAGTCCGGCGGCTACGAGGGGCTACGGAAGGCGCTGAGCGGACATACGCCCCTGGAAATCCAGCAGCAGGTCAAGGATTCCGGCTTGCGCGGACGCGGCGGAGCGGGATTTCCTACCGGCGCCAAGTGGAGTTTTGTGCCGATGGGCGAAAATGCTCCGGCTACCAGGTATCTGGTGGTCAATGCCGATGAAATGGAACCGGGAACATTCAAGGACCGGTTGCTGATGGAGGGCGACCCGCATCAGTTGATTGAGGGCGTCATCATTAGCGCCTATGCGATTCAAGCGTCGACCGCCTATATCTTTCTGCGCGGCGAATATCATCTCGCCGCGCGCCGGATTCGAGCTGCCATAGCCGAAGCTTATGAAAATCGCTATTTGGGCGCGCATATCATCGGTTCGGATTTCAGCCTGGAACTGCATCTGCATACCAGCGCCGGACGCTATATCTGCGGTGAGGAAACCGCGCTGATCAACGCTTTGGAAGGCAAACGCGCGACGCCGCGCGCGAAACCCCCGTTTCCGCAAGCCGCCGGTCTGTTCGGCAAGCCGACCATCGTCAACAACGTGGAAACGCTCAGCAACATTCCTCATATCGTGAACCATGGCGTCGAATGGTACAAAAGCCTGAGCCGTAGCGCCGATGCCGGCACCAAGCTCTACGGCGTCAGTGGCCGCGTGAAACGGCCCGCCATCTGGGAGCTGCCGCTGGGCGTCACGGCCAGAGAGATAATCGAAGGGCATGCCGGCGGCATGCAGGACGGGTTTCAGTTACGCGGCTTTATGCCGGGCGGCGCGTCCACCGATTTTCTGTTGCCAGAGCATCTGGATGTGCCAATGGATTACGGCTCGATCGGCAAGGCCGGCAGCCGCCTTGGAACCGGCACCATGATCCTGCTGGACGATAAGACCTGTCCGGTCGAAATGGTGCTGAATCTGGAGCGATTTTTCGCTCAGGAATCCTGCGGCTGGTGTACGCCGTGCCGTGACGGTCTGCCTTGGGTCGCGACGCTGCTGGAAGATTTGCTGGCCGGACGCGGACGGGCAGAAGATCTGGCGACGCTGGAGTGGATGTGTTCCTTCCTGGGGCCGGGCAACACATTTTGCGCACTGGCTCCGGGAGCGATGGAGCCGCTGCAGAGCGCGCTGAAATATTTTCGCGCCGATTTCGAAAAATATCTGAACCAACCCGCATTGGCCGGAGGCGTTCATGTCTGAAAAAGTCGCAGAAATCGATTTGGCGCAGCCGCAAACCGGCCCGCAAATAGAAGTCGACGGCACCCGATACCCGGTCGCGCCCGGCGACAATCTGCTGCGCGCTTGTCTGTCGCTGGGTCTGGATCTTCCCTATTTCTGCTGGCATCCGAGCCTCGGTTCTGTGGGAGCCTGCCGCCAGTGCGCGGTCATTCAATACCGGAACGCGGAGGATCAGCACGGGCGCATCGTGATGGCCTGCATGACGCCGGTTGCCGACGGCATGCGCATCGGCCTGCAACACCCGGACGCACGGCGCTTCCGCGCCGGCGTGGTCGAATTGCTGATGACCAACCATCCGCACGACTGCCCGGTTTGCGAGGAAGGCGGCGAGTGTCATCTGCAGGACATGACGGAAATGACCGGCCATACCGCGCGCCGGTTTCGCGGACGCAAGAGGACGCATCGCAACCAGTATCTGGGGCCGTTCATCAATCATGAAATGAACCGCTGTATCGCCTGCTACCGCTGCGTGCGCTATTACCAGGATTATTGCGGCGGCAGCGATCTCCAGGCTTTCGCATCCCATAACCACGTTTATTTCGGTCGCGAACGGGATGGCGCGCTGGAAAACGAGTTCAGCGGCAATCTGGTGGAGGTCTGTCCCACCGGCGTATTCACCGACCGGACCTTCAGCCGGCATTATGCCCGTAAGTGGGATTTGCAGACCGCGCCGTCGATTTGCGTACACTGCGGCGTCGGCTGCAACATCAGCCCCGGCGAACGCTACGGCAGTTTGCGGCGTGTCGTCAACCGCTATCACGGCGAGATCAACGGTTATTTTCTGTGCGACCGAGGACGTTTCGGCTACGACTTCGTGAATAGCGAACAGCGTTTGCTGCAGGTTTTGCCGGGTAGCCACAACAATCCGGATGGGAAAGGCTCGGGCGATTGCTTTTCCTGGCTGCTCGACCATGCCGCGGGCGTGATCGGCATCGGTTCGCCGCGCGCCAGCGTGGAAGCCAACTTTGCGCTTCGCGAGCTGGTAGGCGCGGAAAATTTTCATCTCGGGTTTTCCGAAAGCGAATACCTGTTGATGGAATTGCTGCTGGATATCCTGCATTCTGCTCCGGTGCGAATCGCTTCGTTGCGAGAAACCGAAGAAGCGGATGCCGTGTTTATCCTGGGCGAAGACGTCACCCAGACGGCTCCGCGTCTGGCCTTGTCGTTGCGGCAATCCATCCGCAAACCGGCCTATCGGCGCGCGGACCAGCTCGGCATCCCGCGCTGGCAGGATGCGTCGGTGCGCGCTTCCTCGCCGCAAGAGCGTAGTGCATTGTTTATAGCCTGCGTCGCCGCCACCCGGTTGGACGATGCAGTGGTTGCGGTTAGTCATGGAGCGCCGGAAGATTTGGCCCGGCTCGGGTTTGCGGTAGCGCAGCGGATACACCCGGATGCGCCCGATGCGGCGGATCTGAGCCCGGAATGGCAGGAGCGGGCGGCTTTAATTGCGCAGGCATTGTCCGCTGCGCAACGCCCGCTGATCGTTTCCGGTCTCGGCTGTCAAAGCGCCGCCGTGCTGCAAGCCGCCGCGCAAGTGGCCTCGGCGCTAGCGGCGCGGCGCGGCGGAGCCGCTACCGACGTGCATTTTGCGGTTCCTGAATGCAACAGCATGGGGCTGGCCATGCTGGGCGGCGCTTCATTGGCGGCCGCGTTTGCCGCCGTCGAGGAGGGAAGAGCCGATACGGTCGTCGTGCTTGAAAACGATTTATACCGCCGAGCGCCGAAAAAAGCGGTCGACCGTTTCCTGTCCGTAGCGAAAAGCGTGGTCGCTATCGACCACATTCGTCATGAAACCGTGAACAAAGCCCAGCTCGCCCTGCCTGCGGCTACGTACGCCGAAAGCGAAGGAACGCTGATCAGCAGCGAGGGCAGGGCTCAGCGCTATTTTCCGGCATTTCCGCCATCAGGCGACGTTCGTGCGAGCTGGCGCTGGGTGGGTGGCGAGCGCGGCTTCGATCAGCTGCTCGCGGACTGCGCTGAACAGTTGCCGGTTTTCAGCGCGATCAAGCAAGCCGCTCCCTCGCAGGATTTTCGCATTCATGGACAAAAGATTCCGCGTCAAACTCAGCGTTACAGCGGGCGCACCGCGATGCTGGCCGATCAACATATCCATGAACCGAAACAAACGGCTGACTCAGATTCCGCGCTGGCTTTTTCGATGGAGGGCGCGCTGTCCGGCCTGCCGCCGGCGTTGCGTCCCTTTGCCTGGTCGCCGGGGTGGAACTCCAATCAGTCCGTCAACAAGTTTCAGCAGGAGATCGGCGGGCATTTGCAAGGCGGCGATCCCGGCATACGCCTGATTGAGGCGCGAGCCGGAGGCGAGCCGCGCTGGTTTACGCCAGCGGCCGTTTCCCCACCGTCGCAGCCGCCGCGTTTCCGTCTGGTTTCGCTATATCATCTGTTCGGCAGCGAGGAATTGAGCGCGCTGGCTCCGGCGATTGCGGAGCGTGTTGCGAAGCCTTATATCGCGTTGCATCCCGACGACGCGGCGGCAGCCGGACTCGAGCCGGGAGTCTGGGTCGAAGTTGAGGTAGCCGGCGAAACGCAGCGATTGCCGTTAATCATCCTGCCGAGTCTGGCTCGCGGCTTGGCGGCGCTTCCATCGGGTCTGAACGGTTTGCCAGGAGCCGCGACTGCGGCGGAGTTTTGGGAATATCGGCCGGACGCATCGGCCAAACAACAGGAGACGAGCCCATGACCATCGGTTCTCCGGCGAATATTGCGGGCATCCTGATAGTCGTCATCAGCTTGTCCGCCATGCTGATCTGGGTGGAGCGCCGCCTGATTGCGATCTGGCAAGATCGTCTGGGGCCGAACCGAGTCGGCCCGCTGGGCTTGCTGCAGGTGGTGGCGGACATGATCAAGATCTTCTTCAAGGAAGACTGGATTCCGCCCTTCGCCGACAAGCCGGTTTTTTTGCTCGCGCCCGCCGTAATCATGACCACCATGCTGCTCGGGTTCGTGATCGTGCCGTTTGCGCCGGGCATCGGCGTCATCGATTTCAATTTCGGTCTGCTGTATTTCTTCGCTTTGACCTCGCTGGCGGTCTATAGCGCGGTACTGGCCGGTTACGCGTCCAATAATAAATATGCGTTGCTCGGCAGCCTTCGCGCGGCGGCGCAGAGCATCAGCTACGAAGTATTCATGGGATTGTCGGTGATGGGCGTGGTGATACTGTCCGGCAGCTTCAATCTGCGCGAAATCGTGCTGGCGCAGCAGGGCGGCTGGTACTGCCTGCCTCAGTTCGTCGGCTTCGTGACTTTTACCATTGCCGCCGTCGCCGAAAGCCGCCGCGCGCCGCTCGATTTGCCCGAGGCCGAGCAGGAAATCGTCGCCGGTTTTCATACCGAATATTCCGGCATGAAGTTCGGCATGTTCTTCGTCGGTGAATATCTGGGCGTTACGCTGAATTCGGCGATGATCGTCACGCTGTTCTTCGGCGGCTGGCTCGGCCCCGCGTTGCTGCCGCCGCTGCTGTGGTTCGCGTTGAAAACCTCGATCGGTATCGCCTTTTTTCTTTTGATCCGCGCCGCCTTGCCGCGTCCGCGCTACGATCAATTGATGGCTTTCGGCTGGAAAGTGATGTTGCCGCTGAACCTGCTGAATATCGTCGTCACCGGCGCGGTTTTGCTCGCTTGGCCGGGAGGAGGGTGATATGTTCAGCCTGTTGCGTACCTTGTGGCGGGTGTTGCGGCATACCTTTACTCCGGCGGACACCGTTCAGTATCCCGAGGAAATGCCGGCTCTGTTTCCGCGCTATCGGGGCCGCATTGTGCTGACCCGCGACCCGGACGGACAGGAGCGCTGCGTTGCCTGCAACCTGTGCGCCGTCGTCTGTCCTGTGGACTGCATAGCGTTGCAGAAAGCGGAAGACGAGAACGGCCGCTGGTATCCGGAGTTTTTTCGCATCAATTTTTCCCGCTGCATACTCTGTGGCTTTTGCGAAGAAGCCTGTCCGACCTATGCGATACAACTGACCCCGGATTTCGAGATGTGCGAGTACGACCGGCGCAATCTGGTCTACGAAAAGGATAATCTGCTGATCCAGGGCACCGGTAAGTATCACGATTACAACTTTTACCGGGTTGCCGGAAAAGCGGTAGCCGGCAAGGACAAAGGCGAAGCGGAAAACGAAGCGCCGCCTATAGATGTAAGGAGCCTGATGCCATGAATAAAAGGGGCTTTCCACTTTAAACAGGGAAAGAAATGGTCCGCGAAAAACACGAAAGGCACGAAAAATTTACGGGGAAGTATTTAGTGAGTGCTTTTTTAGTCATGACTGAAGCGGTCGGGTTGTGGCTGACCAGACAAGACATGCGGAAGCGTGTCGGTAATACAGAAAAACTAGTGCCAATATCATTTTCGTACCTTTCGTGGATAAATTGCTTTTTCAGATAAAAAAGGGGTAAACGATGGAGCAGACGCTGTTTTTTATATCCGCGCTGATTGCGCTGATCTCCACTTTCATGGTGGTGATACAGCTCAATGCGGTTCATGCGTTGCTGTATCTGATCGTGTCCCTGCTGGCGTCCGGTTTCATTTTTTTTCTGCTGGGTGCTTATTTCGCAGCGGTGCTGGAAGTGATTATTTATGCGGGAGCAATCATGGTGCTGTTCGTCTTTGTGATCATGATGCTGAATCTGGGGCATAAAACCATCGATCAGGAAAAAAGCTGGTTCACTCCCGGCATCTGGCGCGGTCCGGTGAGCCTGTGCGGATTGCTGCTGGCGGAGCTGGTCTATGCCTTGTCTGCGGGACAGGCCGGCGGCGATGTTCATGTGGTCAGCGCCAAAAACCTCGGCATTGCGCTGTTCGGCCCGTATCTGTTGACGGTGGAAGCGGCTTCCATGCTGCTGCTGGCGGGGCTGGTCGGCGCTTACCATCTGGGCCGGCCGTTAAAGTCGAAGGTGACGTCATGACGGGGGTATCCATACAGCATGCCTTGTTGCTGGCGGCGCTGCTATTCACTCTCGGTCTGGTGGGGCTGCTGGTCAGGCGCAACCTGATCATGATGCTGATGTCGGTCGAAATCATGCTGAATGCGGCGGGACTCGCCTTTATCGCAGCCGGTTCGCGTTGGGGGCAGGCGGACGGACAGGTAATGTTCTTGTTGATTGTGGCGCTCGCCGCGGCGGAGATCGGCGTAGGACTGGGGCTGGTCATGCTGGTTCACCGGCGCTTCAATACCGTGGACGTAGATCGCTTGAGCGATATGCGAGGGTAAGGCGTGGGGTTGATAGCGTTTACGGTACACGCACAGTGTACCCCACCTTTGTAAAAAGGAGGCGTGGATGTTGAATCTGTTGTGGCTGGTGCCGGCCTGTCCGCTGCTGGGTTTCCTGGTGTTGTTCGGCACGGAGGGTAAGCTGTCGAAAAACCGGGTTCCGTGGATAGGCGCGGGCTCCGTCGGCGTGTCGGCCTTGCTTAGCGCCGGCATCGGCGTCGATTTTCTGGCGCATAATCCGGATCAATCCGTTTTCCGCCAGATGCTGTGGAGCTGGGTCGCTGTGTCCGACTTCAAGGTCGATTTTGCGCTCTATCTCGACGCCTTGTCGTTGAACATGATGTTGGTGGTGACCGGCGTCGGTTTTCTGATCCATGTCTACTCCGCCGGCTACATGGCGGACGATCCCGGTTACAGCCGCTTTTTCGCCTGCATGAATCTGTTCGTATTCGCGATGCTGATGCTGGTGCTGGCGGATAATCTGGGCCTGCTGTTTCTGGGCTGGGAAGGCGTCGGGCTGTGCAGCTATCTGCTGATCGGATTCTGGTACGACAAAGCCGAAAACGGCCATGCCGCGCGCAAGGCCTTTATCGTCACCCGCGCGGGCGACACCGCGATGGCGCTGGGTCTGTTCCTGCTGTTTACGCAATTAGGCAGCCTCGATATTCAGACCGCGATGGCCAAAGCCGTAGCCGGCTGGCCGCCCGGATCAAGCTACGCCGTCGCCGCAAGCCTGTTGCTGCTGGGCGGCGCGGTCGGCAAATCGGCGCAGCTGCCGCTGCAGGTCTGGCTGCCGGATGCGATGGCCGGCCCGACTCCGGTCAGCGCGCTGATACATGCGGCGACGATGGTGACGGCGGGCGTCTATCTGATTGCACGCACCCATGAGCTGTTCGCGCTGGTGCCGGACGTGCAGTTGCTGGTCGCGGCGATCGGCGCAATCACGCTGTTGCTGGCCGGTTTCGCCGCGCTGGCCCAGACCGATATCAAGCGGATACTGGCCTACTCCACGATCAGCCAGATCGGCTACATGTTTCTTGCTTTGGGCGTAGGGGCCTGGTCGTCGGCGATTTTTCACCTGATGACGCACGCCGTCTTCAAAGCGCTGTTGTTTCTTGCGGCTGGTGCGGTCATCCTGTCCATGCACCATGAGCAGAATATTTTCAACATGGGCGGTTTATGGAAGCGCCTGCCCGTTACTTTTTGGACTTTTCTGATCGGCGCGGCGGCCCTGGTTGCGCTGCCGTTTACGTCGGGTTACTACAGCAAGCATGAAATATTGCTGGCGGTTTATGCCGCGGGCTCGCATGGGCCCTGGCTATGGGCTGCGGGAATCGCGGGCGCGCTGCTGACAGCGTTGTACAGCGCACGGCTGATACTAGTGGCCTTTTTAGGCCCCGAGCACGGGCAGGTAAAAGAAGACTTGCCCGCAACCATCACCATGCCATTGGTGCTGCTGGCTTTGTTGGCAATGTTCGGCGGACGGCTGAAAATGCCGCTGGTCCCAGCGCTTGACTGCTCCGAACCGGAAAGCACCGTCGTTTGGATAACCGCGCTGATGCCGTGGGTAGGCATTTTTGCCGCTTATCTGATTTACGGCAGGGGTGCGGGTTTTATCAAACGCCTGAACGAAAACGCCATCGTTTCCGCTTTACAGCGCTTCTGTTTCAACGGCTGCGGATTCGATGCGCTTTATAGCCGACTGCTGGTGCAACCGTTTCTATGGCTGGCGGCGGTGAACAAGCGCGATGTAATCGATACTTTTTACCGGGATCTCGTCGCGCTGGTCATGGCCGGTCATCGCCTGCTGGCGCTGACCCAGAACGGCCGTTTGCGCTGGTATGCCGCCGCGATGGTGTGTGGCGTCGTAGCAGGTCTGACCTGGGGAATGCGGCCATGATCCTGTTCATTCTGATTATGATTCCATTGTGCGGCGGCACGCTGGCCTGGTTGGCGGAACGGCTGCGGCTCGCCGATCCGCGCTGGGTTGCGATTGCCGCTTTAATCCTTGAGGCTGCGCTGCTGTCCACTTTACCGTCAGCCGGAGACGGCTTAGGCGGTAATGGCTGGATACGGCAACTGGTCTGGCCATGGATACCGCGCTTCGGCATCGGTTTCCACCTGGGGCTCGACGGCGTCAGTTGGCTGCTGATCGCTCTGGCGGTTTTTCTCGGTTTCATCGCGGTCGGCTGTTCCTGGACCGAAATCGGCGAAGCCAGAGGCGCATTTTATTGCAACCTGCTTTTGACCCTGGCGGGAGTAATCGGCGTGTTCCTGGCGCTGGATTTATTCCTGTTTTTCGTTTTCTGGGAAGTGATGCTGATACCGATGTACTTTTTGATCAGTATCTGGGGCCATGAGCGGCGCGTCTACGCGGCGATGAAGTTTTTAATTTTCACCCAGGTAGGCGGCTTGTTGATGCTGATCGCGATACTGGCGCTGGTGTTCCTGCATAGGCAAGCGACCGGGAGCCTCAGCTTCGATTATTTCCAGTTGCTCGGCGATTACCTCGACCCGGCTGCGGCGTTCTGGATCATGCTGGGTTTTTTCATTGCCTTTGCCGTCAAGCTGCCCGCGCTGCCTTTTCATACCTGGCTGCCGGACGCCCATACCCAGGCGCCGACCGGCGGCAGCGTGCTGCTGGCGGGCATCCTGTTGAAAACAGGGGCTTACGGGCTGTTGCGTTTCGCGGTGCCGCTGTTCCCGGAAGCCGCGCATGCGTTTTCGCCGGTTGCGATGACGCTCGGAGCCGCCGGTATCCTGTACGCGGCGGAAGTCGCGTTCGCCCAGAACGACCTGAAACGGCTGATCGCCTATACCAGCGTCAGCCACATGGGGTTTGTGCTGGTGGGTATTTTCGCCGGCAGCGCGCTGGCTCTGCAGGGCGCGGTCATGACCTTGCTGGCGCATGGCGTTAGCGCCGCCGCATTGTTCATGATTGCCGGCGCGTTGCAGCAACGTCTGCATACACGGGATATGGACAGTATGGGCGGGTTTTGGAAATCCGTGCCTCGCATCGGCGCAATCACTCTGTTCTTTTCGGTCGCGTCGCTGGGCATGCCGGGACTCGGGAACTTCATCGGCGAATTCCTGGCGTTGCTCGGCACTTTCCGCGTCAGCATTCCGGTCACCGTTGTCGCCACGCTGGGTTTGATTCTGGCTCCTGTTTATTCGTTGCACGTCATCCAGAAAGTGTTCCACGGCCCTCCGAGCACTACTGTTCCGGGCAGCGATTTCGGTTTGCGCGAAATGCTGCTGATGCTGGCGATGATGACGGCCAGCGTAGTGATCGGGACTTATCCGCAGCCGCTGCTGGATATTTCCGCTCCGGCATTGCAAGGCCTGGCGGCCTCTCGGTTGGAGCGGGGAGCACAGCCATGAACATGACCGGACTCCTGGCATTGTTGCCGATGATTGTGGTGGCCGCGACCGCCGTCGTGGTGATGCTGGCCATCGCGTTGCGCCGCGACGGCCGTCTGGTTTTTTTCCTGACGCTGGCGGGATGCGCGCTGGCGCTGGCAGCGTTGCCGGTTGCGTTTCGGCTAGCGCCGGTCACGGTTACCGGACTGATACGAATCGACGCCTATGCGATTTTCTTCAGCGCGATGATACTGGCGTTGGCGGCGATCGTCGCATTGTTGTGCCGCGAATATTTTATCGGCGATCGATCCGAAAACGAGGAATTGTTCGTACTGCTGTCGACCGCCACGCTGGGCGGGATGATACTGGTGTCCGCCAGTCATTTCGCCTCGTTTTTCCTGGGGCTGGAGATACTGAGCATATCGCTGTTTCCGATGATCGCCTACCAGATGCAAAACACGCGCGCGCTGGAAGCGGGCGTCAAATATCTGATGCTCTCGGGCGTCGCTTCCGGCCTGCTGCTGTTCGGCATGGCGCTGATCTACAGCGAGAGCGGCGCAATGTCCTTCCAGCAATTGGGCCATTGGCTTGGAGATGCGAAAGCGTCGCCGCTGGTTCTGGCCGGAGCTGTGATGCTGCTGGCGGCGTTGAGTTTTAAACTCTCGCTGGTCCCTTTTCATTTATGGACGGCGGATATTTACGAAGGCGCGTCCGCTCCGGTTACCGCTTTCGTATCCACGGTATCGAAAACGGCGATATTCGCGCTGCTGCTGCGTTTCTGGCTGGTTACCGGGGCCTGGCGCTCGGCGGCTTTGATGGAGATGCTGATACCGGTCGCGGTGCTGTCCGTGCTGGCCGGCAATCTGCTGGCTCTGCGGCAAACTCGGCTCAAGCGGCTGCTGGCGTATTCTTCGATAGCGCATATGGGATATTTGTTGATCGCGCTGATAGCCGGGAGTATGCTGAAAACGGAATCCCTGGTGGAAAGCGTCGGCTTTTACCTGCTGGCCTATACGATCAGCAACCTGGGCGCAGTGGGCGTCGTGTCGGCCTTGTCCTGCGCCGGGCGCGAAGCGGAAAACCTGGATGATTTTGCCGGGCTGTTCCGGCGCGATCCGCTGCTGGCAGGGATTTTGACGCTGAACCTGCTGTCGCTGGCAGGCATTCCGTTGACGATAGGATTCATAGGGAAGTTTTACATCTATGCCGCAAGTGTCCATGCGGCGCTCTGGATGCCGGTGGTCGTGGTGATCATCGGCAGCGGCATGGGGCTTTATTATTACCTGCGCGTCGTCCTGGTAATGCTTGATCAAGCCCGGGTGTCCATGCAAATCAGGCCGGCGGATCAGATGCCGGTCAGGTTTGCCCTCGCGGGTCTTGCCTTATTGCTGCTATGGTCCGGAATTTTTCCGGAAGCCTTGATGGAAGCGTTGATGTCTGTTGCACAGGCCTTATCCTGATCAACCGCTCGACGCGTTTCGAGAATAATAATGAGGGGAATGTCCATGCACAATTTCGAACAAGTCAAAGATGTTATTCATTACGGCAAGGAAACCCATGCCGGGTTGCAACACCTGTATTCCACGATCAATACCTGCGATCAACACGTCCGCGTCGGCATGCTGCTGGATTTTCTGAGTCAGCACGAGCATCAGCGCGAACAGGGTCTAGCCGCTTTCGAGCAGGGAGGCGACGCGCACATACTGGATACCTGGATGCAGTATGCGCCCAACATCGATATCGGGCGTCAGATCGACGGCACACCCATACATGCCGGTATGTCGGTGGACGACGTGATCGGGCTGGTAATCAACTTCAACAACTCGTTGATGGAGCTTTACCGCGAGGCGGCCATGGAAACCGATATCCCGAGCGCCAGAGCGGTGTTCGATAATCTGCGCTGCATGGAAGGCAAGGAAAAGATGAAAATCGTGCGCGATGCCATGATGCTGCAGGATATGTAGCCTTGCCGGCGTTCCATATCCTTGGGGTTGGTTAGGCTAAAAGTGGGGCGAGATACGCCGTGATTCATGTTGGCATAGAAAGCGAGACGATCTGGCGTTCCCGCTTGAGCGCACTGCCTTTGCACGGACGCGAGCAAAACAAGACGGTTGTCCTTTTTTCCTCCGAGGCTGGATTGCCGGCTCGTATCTTGGCGGTGCAGCGAATTTTGATCAGGCTGTTATGGCTGCGATGGGGAACGCCCCTTCGCAGCCATAGCCGGAAATAAAAGAGTCCAGCTTACGCAACGGTTAGGCGCTGCCCGCTTTTTTTCTGTTTTTTTGCCAGATTCAGGGTAAGCACGCCATTATCGTAAGCCGCTTTGCTGGCCTGTTCGTCAATTTCCGACGAAAGTTTGAAACTGCGCGACACTTCACCGTAATAACGTTCCGTGCGCAGTGTTTTTTCATCTTTATTGCTGCTGTCAATCTGGCTGATCTGCGCGCGAATACTGATCACCTCACCATCTATATCCACATGGATATTTTCCTTGCTTGCTCCAGGAATCTCGGCGTGGATGATAAATTCGCCGGGGTTTTCCTTTACGTCCATTTTGATTTGGGCGGGCAAGGGGTCTCCATGTAACGGCTTTACAAAATATCCCGGATTCATTCCGCGAAACAGTTCGTCAAATAGGCTGTTGCTAACCAACGGATTAATGCTGCTCATGCTAATTCTCCTATGTATTTTGTGTAACAATGGTGCTACGTAGACGGATATGGAGTTTAAAAGCCGAAAATCAATACCGCCTGATAGACTTCGCCCGGAAAACCCGGTCTTGATTGACAGGTCAGACCGTGAGTGGGAAAGTCCGATCAACTTTGTGGGCCTCGATCCCGATAACGTGATAGGGACCCCACTCAGCGGATTCCATCAGGGACAGAAGCGTCAGCTTCAAGCAAAGTCCGGATGTATGAATGCAATCTTCACCTTAAACTGAAAAAAGCTCCATGTGAACCACCGCGGCGGATTCACTCATAATGCGACCACATTCTGAGTACACGAACAATACGTTCTGTCTCGAAAACCTCGTAAACAAGCCGGTGCTGAATATTGATACGGCGTGAATATGCGCCTTGAAGATCACCTACAAGTTTCTCGAAAGTAGGAGGGTTCTGAAACGGGTTGGATTCAAGCACCGCAAGCAGTTCCTGAGCCTTCGGTTTTAGACCGGATGCAGCAAGTTTCTTAGCGTCCTTGAGCGCTTGCTTGGCATACATCAGCTTCCAATTCACCACTCCAATTCCGTTGCTGACGACGCCAAGGGTTCAGCCATGCCTTGCTTGATGGACTCGCGCATGCCGGGCACGGCCAACAGAAACAGCGTTTCCTGAATTGCCTGCCAGTCTTCATTTGAGATTAGAACTGCGCTTGTTCGCTTCCCAGTAATGATGATCGGTTGGTGTGACTCAGCGGCCTGATCCATGAGCCGGTATAAATTCGCGCGGGCTTCGCTAGCGGTCAGTGTTTGCATGTTGTCCTCCATGAAGAGGGATCGTACGTTAAGGCGTACTTTGTGTCAACCAGCGAGCGATTGAAAAACCTTAAGCTGGAAACGCCGGCAAACCACCAGCAAAAATAACGGTAACACCTGGATAAGCCAATTATTTTACGCAAATGCCTAGGTTCTGTTGACGTATCACCGCAACCAAATGAGAGCTGAGACGAAGTGAAGGAAGGCCATGTAGTTGCGAGCTGTTTTTTCAAAACGCGAAAATATTCGTCGGTAATGTTTGATTTTGTTGAAGAAGCATTCAATCAGATGGCGTTCTTTGTAAATAAACCAATCGCACTCGCGTACCTTGTTTCGATTGCAGCGCGGAGGAATGACGGCTTTCATATCTCTCGCTACGATGGCCTGGACGAACGCATCGCTGTCATAGCCTTTGTCACCGACAAACGCACGCGCACCCGCCGGCGTCAGCGCCGGCAAGGTTTCAGCCTGTCCAATGTCACTGGCCTGCCCTCCTGTCAATACGAATTCGAGGGGATTCCCCAAGGCATCGGTGATGGCGTGAATCCTGGTAGTAAAGCCGCCCTTCGATCGTCCCAAGGCTTCATCCTCGGCATTGCTGCCCGCCGCGCCACCAGCGCAGGGATGAGCCCGGTTGATGGTGGAATCGATAAACACGCTTTGCAAATCAGGATGATGGATGCATCCGGCGAACAGCGACTGCCAAACCCCATGCTTGCTCCAGCGGGAAAAACGCTTGAACACGGAGTTCCACTTGCCATGCGCTTCCGGCAGCAAACGCCATTGCGATCCCGATCGAAGAATTTGCAGAACGGCAACCAGAAAGGCCCGGCACTGTTCCTCGGACGTCGATCGGACATGCCGATGTTTCACCAGTATGGGATAGATAACGTTCCAGTCTTCGGCGCTAATTTCGAGTCGGTCAGCCATTTTCGAAATGGTTCCAGCTTCACGGGTGGCGCGTGCTAATGTCAACAGAACCTAACGTAATGGGATGGACGCCCACTTTCCTTCAAGCCATCCACGCAGGCAATGAAGATGTCCTGTACTCCGCGGTTCTTGAGCTCGGTCAGCACCTGTAGCCAAAACCTGGCGCCTTCTGTCCGGGCGATCCGGATAACCCAGCAGTTCCTTCTCGCCGGACAGGTTGAGGCCCAGGGCCAGATAGACGGCCTTCGCCCTGACCGTGCCGGCATCTCGTGCCTTGACGTGATGCAGTCCAGATAAACGATGGGATATAGCGCCTGCAGCTGGCGGGATTGCCATGCCCTGGCATCGTCAATGACGGTATCGGTGACGGACGAGATCAGCGTCGCTGAGACTTCGGCCCCATACATCTCTTCCAGATGGCTCTGGATTTCCCGCACCGTCATGCCACGGGCATAGAGTGATGGAATCGTCGAAGTCCGTCCAGCGGGTTTGATGCCTGGGGATGATCTGTGGCTCGAAGCTGCCATGGCGGTCGCGGGGGATTTCTATCGGCAGTTCGCCAAACTCGCCTTTGAGCGTCTTCTTGCTCTTGCCGTTGCGGGTGTTACCGGCGGGGTTGGTTATAGGCTCATTGCGGGCGTGACCCAGGTGTTCGCTCATCCCGGCTTCCAGCGCCCGCTCGACCGGTTTCTTGGTGAGTTGCTTGAGCAGGCCATGCTCGCCTATCAAATCATCAGGTTTTTTGTAATCGGCCAGCAGCCTGTCGATCAATTCTTTGCTTACGGTCATTTTTACTCCTTAGATTAAAGTTACGGCAGTTTCCTGCCGAATGACCGTTTACATAAAGTTTCTTACACCCCCCAAGGGTGGAGGGTACCGCCGTTTTTTGCAGTTTGGTAATAACTTCCGCTTGCAGCTCGCTGAACCCGGCGTTTTTAAGTTCGGTTACAAATTCGTGGTATCGAATGTGATTGTGGACATGACTGGACCTTCTGCGCGTAGTCTAGCGCATTTGACATTTACAATCTTCCTGCGCCCGGGTGTTTACCCTGCCGGTTTCGACATTCGGTCCACACTCACCGGTTCCGCAGCATGGGCTTTTCATCCTTAGTGCTTTACGACCATGCTTGCACGCGCCATACTTCAACTACCATTCATTTTTAACATCTTTCAAGCTTCAGGGAGCAAGTATGACGCAAACAAGACATGCCAAACTGTTGATTCTGGGTTCCGGGCCGGCCGGTTACACTGCCGCGGTATATGGCGCAAGAGCCAATCTGAAGCCGCTGCTGATTACCGGTCTGCAACAGGGCGGACAGTTGACTACGACAACCGAGGTGGATAACTGGCCTGGCGACGCCGACGGCGTGCAGGGTCCCGAGTTGATGGAGCGCATGTTGAAGCATGCGCAACGTTTCGAAGCTGAAGTCGTATTCGACCATATACATACCGCCCGTCTGGGGCAAAAACCGTTCGAGCTGGTCGGAGACTCCGGTACTTATACGTGCGATGCGCTGATTATAGCGACTGGCGCATCGGCGCGTTACCTCGGTCTGGAATCGGAAGAAGCCTTTAAAGGCCGCGGCGTATCCGCTTGCGCGACCTGCGACGGGTTCTTTTATCGCAACCAGCATGTGGCTGTTATTGGCGGCGGCAATACCGCTGTTGAAGAAGCGCTCTATTTATCCAATATCGCAGCGAAAGTGACGGTGATTCATCGCCGTGACAAGTTCCGTTCGGAAAAAATTCTGGCGGACAAGCTGATCGAGCGTTCTGTGAACGGCAATGTGTCGATAGTCTGGAACCATCAGCTGGCTGAAGTGCTGGGCGATAAAACCGGGGTTACCGGCATGCGGGTCAAGGATGTGAGTACCGGCGAAACTCAGGATATCGAATTGCAGGGCGTCTTTATCGCAATAGGACATTCTCCCAACACCGAAATTTTCAACGGGCAATTGGAAATGCGCAACGGCTATATCGATATCCAGACCGGATTGGGCGGAAATGCCACTGCCACGAGTATACCAGGGGTCTTTGCCGCCGGTGATGTCGCCGACTCCGTTTACCGGCAGGCGATTACCTCGGCAGGCTCGGGATGCATGGCGGCACTGGACGCGGAGCGTTATCTCGATAATCTGGCGCCATAAGCCGCCGTTCGCACGATGCGTAAGCGGGCGGTTCCGGGTGCCCGCTTTGCGTTTCCGATTACGGCAATTGCACTGTCTCCGGATGATGCTGCCCATGTATATGGCTTTCGCTTTGTTTTACCGCTTTTACGCCTACACCGTAACGATAAACCATGTACCCGCCCAGATCGGCTCCGAAGAACAGCGCGACGACCATTAATGCCGCCAGTACCAGGTAAAATGTTTTCGCCATTGTGGTTTGCGGCAAGGGCCATTTCCAGCGCCATAGACTCAAACCCGTTGCGAGGCTGGCGACGGTCAGTCCGATGCGGCCATGCCACTCCATGATCTCATGCACTTCCTGTGAGTGCGGAACTGTTTTTGATGCGTATAAGCCGGCAGCCGTCGTTACGATGGCGCTGATTGCGCCCAAGTACAGCAACAGGCCGGAAAGCTGCTGCGGCTTTGTTTTGCGTGTAGCGACGGCATAACATTCGAATACGAAAAAGGCGTATAGAAAAGCGATCGGGAAATGCACCAGCAACGGATGAGGGTTGTCGGCCAGTGTATACAAGCCGGGCAGCCATTCCAGCGCCGGGCCGGACGCGGGCGGTTCGCCGCCGTCTCCTCCGATGCGCTGGGTTAAGTTCTCCAGCGCTTGATTAAGCAGGCCAACCCAGCCGCCGTCCGCAGTCGCATTGCCGCCATGCGCGGCAGGCAGTGCAGGCCAAAAGATATTGCTGTTATTAAAGCCGGTCATTACGTGTCCTCGCTTTTACGTTGTTTTTCAGGATTTTTTGTATTTCTGTTCAGTGTTTCCCGAACGGAACAGTGTGGCAGAACGAAGCTGTATATTCAAAATCGAAAGAGGTTTGGTATTTTCGGCCGAGGACCAGCAATTTTTTCTTTATATTGGAACGCGGATGAGTTTATAATACCCTCCTGCAAACAGCAGGCGCGTAGCTCAGTTGGTCAGAGCACCACCTTGACATGGTGGGGGTCGTTGGTTCGAGCCCAATCGCGCCTACCATGCAGGCTGTTAGCATAGGCCGCCGCGAGGCGGTTTTTTTATGTCGCACCGTTTACGGAGCGCGATCGGGCGCAAAGGGGTATCCTGATTGGCGCTTTCTCCCCGTTCTGTAATATCATGGCTGCCAGTCGTTTTTGTCTGTTGAGATTTCGTCATGCCGTTACGCTACGTTTTAGCTTTTTTATTGGTCATGCTAGCCTGTCCCGGTTTTGCGGCTGACGGAGAGCGTCAGCCTGAGTTGGTGCCGCTTGACGATCAACCCGATATCCCTGCGCCGATTGAAAGCGGCGAAACCATGCAGCCGGATGTGACGATCACCAAGCGCGGCAAGGATACGGTGGAAGAGTACCGTATCAATGATCGGCTCTATATGATAAAGATTACGCCGGTTATTGGGCCTTCATACTATATGGTGGATAGCGATGGCAATGGCACCCTGGATCAACGCAGGGGAACCATCACGGAAGGTATGAAAATACCTCAGTGGGTATTGTTCAGCTGGTAACCGGTAATCGCGTGTTTTAAAACAGCCTGTCTGAAAACACGTACTGAGAGCATGATGCGTAGTGAGTAAATTGTTTTTAAATATCAGTATAGAGCCGCGGCTTAAGCTTTTGACCGGCGGCGGCGCTGCGGAACTCTTGAAAGGCGGCCTCAAGGGGCTCGAAAAAGAAAGTTTACGCGTAACTCCCGAAGGCGGAATTGCCCAAACGCCGCATCCCGAAGCTTTAGGCTCGGCGCTGACGCATCCGTATATTACTACCGATTACTCCGAGGCTTTGCTTGAGCTGGTGACGCCAGCGTACGCGGATGCCGGCGATACGCTGGCTTTTTTGCACGACTTACACCGTTTCGTGTACGCGCAAATCGGCGATGAGGCGTTATGGAGCAACTCCATGCCTTGTCCGATTCGCGACGAGCGCAGCATACCGATAGCGCAATACGGCACGTCGAACGTCGGCACCATGAAACACGTTTACCGGCGCGGCCTTGATTGGCGCTATGGGCGTGCGATGCAGGCTATAGCCGGCATCCACTATAATTATTCCATTAACCAGGCGTTATGGCCGGTCTGGCAGGAATTGCTGGGCAATGGCTGCGCGCCCGAGCAGTTTATTTCCGATCAATATTTCGGGATGATACGCAACGTCAAGCGTTACGCATGGATCGTAATGTATCTGATGGGCGCTTCTCCGGCGTTTTCAAGCAGTTTCTTCTCCGGGCGGGATGAACTGTCGCGACGGTTTGAGCGTCTCGATGCCGATACGCTGTACCGCCCTCATGCCACGACCTTGCGCATGAGCGACATCGGTTATCGCAATGACAGTCAGGTCGATCTGGGGATTTGCTTTAACAGTCTGGATGGTTATGTCGCCAGCCTAGCCAGGGCGATCGATACCGCGAGTCCGGTGTTTGAGAAAATCGGCGTCAAGGTGGACGGCGAATATCGTCAGCTCAACGCCAATATCCTGCAAATTTCCAACGAATACTATAGCCCGGTCAGACCCAAGCAGATCGCGTTTGCGGGAGAACGTCCGACCATGGCGCTGTATAATCGCGGGGTACGCTACATCGAGCTGAGAGCGATAGATCTGGGCTGGCAGCGCCCATCAGGCATCAGTCTGGAAGACATGCGTTTTCTCGAGGTTTTTTTATTATTCTGTTTTTTACAGGAAAGCCCGCCGATTACCGCCGACGAAGACAGCGAAATTGCCAGAAATACCCTGGCTGTCGCCTGTTGCGGGCGTGGGCCGGAGTTTACCTTGCAGTGGCATGGACGGCATATCGCAATAACCGAGTTTGTGCGGGCATTGCAGGAGCCGATGCAAGCCATCACGGCAATTCTGGATCAGGGCGAGTCCATGCCGCTGTACCGGAAAAGTCTGGCGCATGCGTTCGTGGAGAACCCCGAGTCCACTCCTTCCGCCCGCATGCTGGCCGATATGCGGAGCCGCGGCGAAAGTTTTGCCGAATATCATTTGCGGCAGTCTCTGGAGCATGCAGCCGTATTTCGAACCGAACCTTTGGTGGGAACTCATGCGATTGATTTTGAAAGCGAAGCCACATTGTCACACGCAGAACAGGCGCGCATGGAAGCCGAGGATACGATGAGCTTCGATGATTATCTGCAGCATTACTTTTCCCAGGATAGGGTTCAGACTCAACCCGCGCGACGAAAGCAGTTGCTGAGTACGGCTCGGTATCCATGTTCTCCGGAGTGAACCATGAAAACACAATCTCCTTTTGATTTATCCGCGCTTCAGCAAACGCTGAAAGGCAAGGGCCCGTTGCCGATACTCAAAGCGGCGCTGGCTCATTATGAAAATATTGCAATTTCCTTCAGCGGCGCAGAGGATGTGGCATTGATCGACATGGCGTCGCGGCTGCGCGCCGGTATACGGATATTTACCCTGGATACCGGCAGATTGCATCCGGAAACCTATCAGTTTATTGAGAAGGTTCGCGAAACCTTCGATATTCGCCTCGAAATACTGAGTCCTGAAGCCGCACCGTTGCAGCAGATGGTCAATGAAAAAGGGCTTTACAGCTTTTTGCGCGATGGGCATCAGGAATGCTGCGCTATCCGCAAGGTCGAACCTCTGCGCCGGCAGCTGCAGGGGCTGGATGCCTGGCTTACCGGGCAGCGCCGGGATCAAAATCCGACTCGCGCCGAACTGGCGGAAGTGGAAATCGATGTTACATTTTCAGGTCCCGGAAAAACGCTGGTCAAATTCAATCCGCTTGCCAATTGGTCGTCGTCCCAGGTCTGGGATTATATCGAAGCCTATCAGGTGCCTTACAACGGTCTGCATGAGCGCGGCTTTATCAGTATCGGTTGCGAGCCTTGCACGCGTCCGGTCAGGCCCAATCAGCATGAGCGCGAAGGCCGTTGGTGGTGGGAGGACGGTGCCAAAAAAGAATGCGGTTTGCATGCCGCCAACCTGGAATCCTGAGATCGCCCACCATGCAGGCAATCAGTTCAGGAGACGGCGCGCATGCTTTGCAATGGGAACGCGGCATGGCAACCAAGCCCGGCCGCGAAGCCACGAGCGCCGCATATGGCGATTCAGCGTCATGAATCAACTGTTGGCCATCGTTGCGGGTGGATCGGTGGGCGCGGTGGCGCGTTTTTGGGTGGCAAACGCGGTGTACGCGTGGATCGGACGGGATTTTCCTTACGGCACGCTGGTGGTCAATGTATCAGGCGCATTGTGCATAGGCTTGCTGAGTGAAATGCTGTTGCAGCGTTTCGCATTTTCCGCCGAAGCGCGCGCTGCGTTGATGATTGGATTTTTGGGCGCCTACACCACTTTTTCGACCTTTGCGCTGGAAACGATTTATCTACTGGAAGCCGGTAGCTGGGTCAAGGCCGTTGTCAATGTCGTCGCCAGCGTCATCTTTTGTTTGCTGGCGGTATGGGGCGGCATCCTGGCGGGGCGCTATTTGACGACCCAGTTGATTGCGAGGTGCCTGTGAAACGAGAAACTGTCAGTGTCGTTCGTATCTATCTGCGGGAGTCGGAGCATCTGCTGCACAGAATAGAAAAACTGCTGCGCGAGGAAGGGAAGGTGGCCGGTTTGACGGTATTGCGCGCGGTGGAGGGCTTTACCGGTCAGGGCGAAAAACATTCGGCTTTTCTGCTGGATCTTTCGCTGGATTTGCCGCTGGTGATCGAGTTTTTCGACAGCCCGGAGCGTGTCGAGCAGTTGCTGGCGCTATTGACCGCGCATTTCGATCTTCCCCATATCATTACCTGGTCTGCGGATCGCGTATCCGCATAAATCCCGTTTTTCAAGGAGCTTGTAAATCATGCTGGATCCTCGTCTGTTCAGAACCAATCTTCAGGACATAGAAGCGGGTTTGGCCCGGCGCGGCTTTAAACTCGATACCGATGCGTTCACACAGCTGGAAGAGCGGCGTAAAGTGATCCAGGTTCAAACCCAGAATCTGCAGAATGAGCGTAACACGCGATCCAAATCCATAGGCCAGGCCAAGGCTCAGGGCCAGGATATCCAAGCCTTGCTGGACGAAGTGCAGCATTTGGGCGACGATTTGAAACAGCATGAGCAGCAGCTCGACGCCATACAGAGCGAGCTGGAAGCGCTGCTGCTGGCGATTCCGAACCTGCCGGATGCCGGCGTGCCCGAGGGGTTGAGCGAAAACGACAACGTCGAGCTGCATCGCTGGGGGACTCCTCCTCCGTTCGATTTCGAAGCGCGCGATCATGCCGACCTGGGTCTGAAACTGGGCATGGATTTTGAAGCTGCGGCGCGGATTACCGGTTCGCGTTTCGTCACCCTGCAAGGGCCGCTGGCGTCTTTGCAGCGTGCATTGGGGCAATTCATGCTCGATATCCATACCCGGCAGCACGGCTACACCGAGGTTTATGTGCCGTTCATGGTCAACGCCGAAAGCCTGCAAGGCACCGGGCAGCTGCCGAAGTTCGAGGACGAACTGTTCAGGGTGGTGCGCGATCCTGCGTATTACCTGATTCCTACCGCCGAGGTGCCGGTTACCAATCTGGTGCGCGATCAGATTCTCGATCCGTCGCAGCTTCCGTCCAGGTGGGTGTGCCATACCCCGTGTTTCCGTAGCGAGGCGGGCGCTTACGGCAAGGACACGCGCGGCATGATCCGCCAGCACCAGTTCGAAAAAGTAGAGCTGGTGCAGGTAGTGCGCCCGGAAGAATCCGAGACCGCGCACGAGGCGTTGACGCGCGATGCGGAATCGATATTGGAGCGCCTGCAACTGCCTTATCGCCGCATCGTGCTGTGCGCCGGCGACACCGGATTCTCTTCCGCGAAAACCTACGATCTCGAAGTATGGCTTCCCGGTCAGTCCGCTTACCGGGAAATCTCTTCCTGCAGTAATTTTCGCGATTTTCAGGCGCGCCGTTTGCGCGCGCGCTGGCGCAATCCGCAAACCGGAAAAACCGAGCTGGTGCATACGCTCAACGGTTCCGGGCTGGCGATAGGGCGCACGCTGGTCGCGGTCATGGAGAACTATCAGGACGAACACGGCCGTATACGCATTCCGGAAGTGTTGCAGTCCTATATGGGGGGCGCGCAAGTCATAGGTTAAGCGTGATCATGTAAATCGTAGCGGCCAAAATACGGTCGTGCCTGGATCGTGAATTTCTGGATAGTCTCATTAATGAAAATTTTTAACTCAGCTTGCGTCACGCCCAGCTAGGAGTCCAACCAATGTAAACGCATGACTCTTCTTGTGGTTTTTGCGATGTGGTTGCTGCCGTGTACAATGGATTTGGGTTGTATAAAGCCGTATTCAAGGCCTCACTGAATGTTTGGGGGACTCTTGTCCATGTTTCATCCAATGCGTAGTAGCATTTTCCGCGTGTGTCAAAGTGCTCGCCGTTTAGCATTAGACCGCGCTTAAAGTCGCCTTCTCTATTTGAATGTATAATCACAGCTTTTCCTGCAAGAAAAGCAGTATTGATATCATGCTCGGTTACTTCTGTTCCATCTTTGGTTCTGTACATTTTATTTCCGCATCTATTCGAATGGCAATATAATATTATTGTTGCTAATTGCTGATATTTTCACTCGAGCGTTAAATTCAGCGGCTGGCGCAGGTCAGTCGATACTCGCAATACATTGCCTGTTTTGCCGTTATACCAGCAACCATGAACAGGAATATCGCGCGGCACCAATGGATGATGGCGAATACGGCGCGCATGTTCGGCAAGGCGCTGTATGTGATTTTTGGGAGTACGCAAGTTTCTTGAGTCTTGCCTCCTGTCCCGGCGATTATCGTTCGAACTGTAAGAAAACTCGTCGAGCGACAAATTCTCATCGCAATTCGTATGGTGAATAATATACCATTCTCGAGTGCCAAGCAGTTTGCTGGAGTCTATCAATGCAAGTATGGCATCGCGCGTTGCCTGGCCGCCATTGCTATAAACGATATGTGTCTCTCTATCTGATATGCCGATGAGTTTGGCTGGATTCACCCGCCCATTTCCAATGCATTTGCATGTCAAAATGGCGTTGTGACGGCTGACTGTCGGCGTAGCTGCCAATGATTGCGATGATGGCGCTATGACCTGTTCATCGCGACCACAATTTTTCACATCAAGGTACTTAACATAAGGCGTGCGCGAGTTTTTCTGGTTCATCGGTATCTCTTTACAGTCCACGTAAAATCATTATAAAAATATTTTTGGCTGGATTGAGGATGGGATGGTTGAATTTTATTTTTGTCAATTTTAAAAACCTCATTGTATTGAGTGTAAGAATCGTTAAACTTAAACTGCCGGTTTTATCAAGATTATCATAAAATAATTATTTAATATTTTTTCCATAAAGGCGAATGGTTGCCATTTTGTTCTACGTTCCTGTTCTCGGCGTTTGTTTGATTAATCCAGTGATTCACAAATCACCGGAAAACCGGATTTGATGATCAGTTTGCTTTGAAAATGACGGATTATCAATCGGGTGGTTGCTTAAAAATATTAGGGAAATATTTAAAATAAATAGGGAAGTCCCTACACATATTTAAATAAAACATTATTGATATGATGTCGTTTATGAAATAAAATAATTCCCGATCGATTCAATCAGGGTATGTCTGGCGGAGACCGGCTATGGATACTCGCATGTGCGGGTAGAATCAGCATTGGTTGGGACGCATCAAAGGTCAAACGGCATCGAAACATTCGATGCCGTTTGACACCCGAGAGCAGCCGAGAGTAGCTGGGGCAGCGGCACAGGCCTTGGCGATCTCCCGCCACTTAACATCTAACAATGAATCAATAAAATACAAATTAACCTTTAGGGAACCGCTGGTTTAATCGAAATATTTTGATAAAAATCACGTAAAATCAATTAATTATGATGAAATTTCGTGCGGCAAGCCGATTAAATCAGTGCTACCTTAATCGTTGACTCAGTACAGGGCCGCATTGCGTTTAGAGCAATACCAAAGTCGGGCGGTTTGAAGATTCCGGTCTACTGAATAAACTGGATTACGCCTTGCGCTTCACAAAATGTACTGGATTGCAAACTTTGTGAGTTCATTGAATCAACAGGTTGGTGCATCTATATAGTGCTATCGCTTTGCCTATTTCCCTGTATGACCGGCTATCCCCCGGAAACTTCGTTATAATAAGCGCTGCCGTCTGTTTTCCTGGATCGAGAAGATGAAAAGAATCGAGTTTGGCCATGATTGGGTTCGTATCGAAGACCAGGATGTTTTCGGTTTTGGCGCCGAGGCGGCGAAGAGACTGTTCGCCAGACGTGTTTTCGGGCTGCCCGAGATTGCGTCGGCTGTTATCGAGCCGTCCTCGGGATTTGCGCTGCTTCGTTACCGGTTGCAGTCGAGCAGTCCGGACAGTTTCAGAAACAGGTTGAGCGGCGTGGTTGCCGGTCAGCATGGCGAGCTGGACGATCATAAACTGCCGGTCTGGTCCGGCAACGATAGAATTGCTTTACACCGCTGGAACGACAATATTTCCAGTCTACAAATCAAACACAGCGGGCGCGGGCGGCTGACGCTCCATCATCCGCTATTTAAAAAGGACCCGAACAAAACCGCAAACCGGGTAAAGCGTGCGCTTGATTCCCTGCCGGGAGTGGCGGCGGTTTCGATTTCCCCGTTGAGGGGCAATGTCCATGTGCGCTACTCCGCGGAAGTGGAACCTCTCAGTCTGGTACGCAAGGCCGAAGCCCAGATGCTCCCAGGTCTTATCTATCATCCGCTGCCGCAGCACAAGGCGGTAGGTTTCAGCGCCGCCAATGTGAATATGCTTTTGTGCACGGCGGGACACTTCGTGTTTCCGGCGATGATACCGCTGGCGTCCGGGGTGCTGCTTGCAACCCGTCACAAATTGATTCGTCAAGCCGCCACATCGCTTATCCACGGCAAAGTGGATGTGCCGGTATTTCAATCGTTGGTGGTCGCCTGCTCCGTCGCAACGGGGGCGCCGTTGGCATCGGCCCTGGGCGAATGGTTTGGCTGTTACTGGCAGCGGCGCTGGCGCAAAAAAGTGGCGGTCGAAACACGGGAGTTGCTTGATGAAGCGCTACCCATGACTGGCCGTGCGATACTGGTAGACGAAGCGGGCCGAGAAAATCCCGCTTCCGTTTCCGAACTCAATCCGGGCGACCGCATCAAGGTCGGCTCATCCGAGTTGATACCGGTGGACGGCATTGTGGTATTCGGAGAAGCGCTGGTCAGCGAGGCCGCAATACGCGGCATTCCGGGCACGAAACGCAAGCGTCCGTCTGACGATGTGTTTAACAGCAGCGTAGTCGTTTCCGGCAGTCTGGTCATCGAAGTGCGCCGCACACTGGCGCAAACGGAATCGGCAAAATTGGCGGACAGCATACTTGCGATGACGGCGCAACTGGCCGGCGATCGCGAGTTGAAACGGAAAGAACACGGCATGGCGCAGCGCAGCGTGCTGCCTACCCTCGCTCTTGCCGGCGTCGGCTGGGCGACCGGAAGTTTGCATACAGCCAGCGCCATTCTTCATCAGGACTGGATTACCGGTCCGTTCATTACCCTGCCTATGCAATCGTTTCAGGGAATGCGCGAATCCCTGCGATATGGCGCGCTGGTCAATACGGCAACCTCCTTGCCGCGTCTGGCTGAAGCCGACGTTCTGGTTATAGACGGTGACTACGATGCGCTGCTGGCGGCGCGTGTGGAGTTGAAAAGCGTACATACCGGGTTGAAGGATATCGATACATTACTGGCATTATGCGCTTCAGTGGCCGTATGCCTGGGCGACGCGCGTGCCGAAGCCATGATCCGTATCTGCAGCGAAAGGGGGCTGGAATTACGCGAACTCGATTCGGTTGCCTTGGCGCCAGGTAATACTCAGGTTGTCATTGGCGGGCATCGTATCGGTCTGCTGGAGCAGGAAAGCTCGCCTGAACAGCCCGGCCAGTCGTTGCTGTTGCAGGTGGATGGCATGGATATCGCCAGATTCACTTTCGGTTTTTCCACCTTGCCCAGAGCAGCGGAAAGTATCGCCGCGCTCAAAGCGTCGGGTCTGCATATTGCTGTCGTTTCTTCGCAATCCGATGAGGCCGCGCAGGATATTGCACTGAAACTTGGCGCCGACTTGTCATGCGGAGGCATGGGCAGCGCCGAGAGGGGCCGTTTTCTGCGGCGCTTGAAACAAGCAGGGCATAAGCCGGCCTATCTTGGTAAATACAATACCGTGCAGGAGCTTGTCAACGACGCGCACGTTTCCATAGCCATGGGCGGCGTTTTTGACGATGACGGGTCGGTCGATATTTTCATATTGAGCGAACTTATGGATCCGTTGCCACAGTTGCAGGCTGTAGGCCGGGAACAGGAGTCCCAGGTCGGTGCTGCCTGCAATAAAGTAATATTGCCGAATCTGCTCTGTATCGCGGGCGCCTTTAGCGGGGTATTGAACGGATCGACTTCGACGCTGCTCGCCAACGTCGGCGTGTCGAATGTCGATCAACACCAGCGTAAAGCGCTAAATAGCAGGGTATCTGCATCAAGGGTTAATGCAGCTGTTCCCCGTTTGGTAGCGACGGATTCGTCTTTGCAGCGCCTATTGGCGTCGGATGCCGGTTATGGAAGGCAATCCGGTTGGACTCCGGTTTATGCCGTCGATGCGGAATAGTCTGTTTTCCGCGTGTGCAATATCAACATAGCCTAAACGACCCAGTATGAGCGATTATCAAAAAATTTTTAATGACGTGCTGTCGAACAAGCCGTTTTTCGATGGCTTGACGCCATGGGATGATGCGAAAGTGTCTGAGCTGGAAGCTCGCGCCGCTACGCGCGCAGACAAACTGGCCGGTTTGCGGCAACAGAATCTGGAGCGGATACTGGGGCTGGCTCAACAGGTGGCCGTACCCGGGGAAATCAATAAAATGGCGCCGCATTCGGATGGTTGGCTGGCGCAGTTTCTAAGCTTTGCTCAGGATGTCACCGATGAGCGCGCGCAACAGTTCTGGGCGGATATCCTGGCTCATTATATTGCCGACCCGGACAGCATTTTCAAGCGCAGTCTGTTCCAGCTGCACCAGATGGATATGTGGGAACTGGAGGCGTTCATCGAATACTGCGCTTTTTCGTTCAGTCTCGAAAGCGGCTGGCGCTTCATGTTCGAAGAGGCGCTGACGCGTCAGGAATTGTGGGGTTATGTGCAGGGTAACGACTATACCCAGCACTTTATCAATGTAGGTCTGCTGTCCGGCGACATCAGCACGCTACATGCACGCAGCGCGCGCGGCATGCGTATCCGCTATGCGGAAAAAGAATACGCATTGCAATTCTCTGCCTCGGCGCAAACGGAATTTACCGCTGCGGGGGGGGAGGATGCTGCTGTACCGGCCCAGGCTGCATTTGGCTATCGCAAGTTTACCCCGGCAGGCCAGCAGCTGGCGCGTGCGGTGCGCTCCAAAACCTTTTACGGCTATGCCCGCAATCTGATCAAGGCGCTGGACAGTGAGCGCGGCGTCGTTTTTCAATTAATAGAGTCTGAAGCGGCTTCGTGAAACAGCATTCCGATAATCTTTCGGTCTTTTGTTCAGCCGTCGTAGCGTCCGGCCTCTGACTTCCCGTAAATACAATAGGTGCTTTGCCGCCTCTTTCCTTACAGGCCGAGAGACACTCTGCGCGTCATGCGCTGAGAGCCTGAACACTTGACATTAGCCTTGCAACTGGCACAGGATCATCTTTAGCCACAAACACCAAGAGATTCATCATGCATATGCATCGGCTATTAATTGTGCTCGGAATACTGGCGTCGCTGAACGTATATGTCGCTTTTCGTATCATTAGCCGTACAGACTGGCTGATACGGCATCGGTTTTGTGCATGGTTGATGGCTACCGGCTTCTTCGCGCTGCAATTGACAGCGCCTTTGGGGGACAGCGCTCTGTTTCCGGCGCTGAAGAAGCAAATCGCCATGGAAGCGCCATTCACCGTCATTAATTGGCTGTCCTATAGCGCGCTGGGTATTTTCTCTTGTCTGTCCGTTTACATGATCGCCGCCGATTGCATGGGGGCAGTCTGGAAACGGATTCCCAGGGCGCAGTCACTCCCCTTTAATTTTGAGCGGCGAGCGTTGCTTACATTGGGGGCTGCGGCGCTTGGCACCGGGGTTACCGGCATCGGACAGGCCGTATCCGGTCCGAGGGTGCGCGCGGTCAATATCCCTCTGTCCGGGCTTCCCGCCGGTTTTGATGGATTCAGGATAGCCCAGATATCCGATTTACATGTCGGGCCGACTATAGGACGCGACTATACTGAAAATGTGGTGCGTATGGTCAATGCGCTAAAACCGGATCTGATCGTACTCACCGGCGATTTTGTCGACGGCTCCGTCCGGGAGTTGAAGGACGATGTGGCGCCCTTGCGCGAGCTCGAAGCGCCGCACGGGACATTCTTTGTCACCGGAAATCACGAATACTATTCAGGGGCAGCCGAATGGATTGATGAATTCACTACGCTGGGCGCGCGCGTTTTAAGCAATGAACACGTCCTGATCCGGCGCAATAACGAAGAAATCGTGCTGGCCGGCGTGACCGACTACTCGACTTTGCACATGCAGACTCCCGACGCATCGAACCCGAAAAAAGCGCTCGAAGGGGCTCCGCATTCTCGCGTCAAAGTCCTGCTTGCCCACCAGCCGGTCAGTTACCGGATGGCGCAAGCGGCCGGCTTCGATCTGCAGCTTTCCGGCCATACACATGCCGGACAATATTTTCCGTTCAGCCTGTTCATCCGGCTATTTCAACGTTATTACAAAGGTTTGAATCGGTATGAAAATATGTGGGTATATGTCAACAGCGGTACCGGATATTGGGGGCCGCCATTAAGAGCGGGCGTGCCATCGGAAATTACTTTAATTCAACTAAAGCAGGAAGCTTAGAAGATATCCCATGAATAAGTTAATAGTGTTGCTGATAGTTTTTGTTGTGAACGGCTTGTCATCCTGCACATGGGTGGACGAAGAGAAGATGGGCGATCTGGTATATAACGAATACCCCAAGGGAAGTTCACCCCTGAGAATAACGCTGATTGACGATAACTCGCACATTAAAAACCCGACAGTAGAACTTTACAATATAAGTCTGGAATACGATCTTAAAGAAGCTTATTTAAACGGAATTAAATCCATGCTCATGTCGATATTTTCAGGTGTTGATATTAGCTCGTCTCCTGTTAACACGGATCGGTTTTATGCAATTCCCTACTTCGACTATGTAACCGATTATAGCGGCAAATATAACGCTGCATTTAAGTTTATGGTGCGTATCGATATATTCGAGTCGGATACCGGGGCGCTGGTAAAAAGTTACAGGACATCGGATCGTGTGGATTTCCAATCGCCGCATCATGCCACTAGTATCGGGATGCTGAATGCGTTTACGTTTTATTCCATGGCGCCCGTGACTATGCCTATCGCCTCCAAAATAGATGGCGAGTACGGAAAAAACTTGATTGAAGCAACTATCAAAAACTCGCTCGATGACATAAGATCTGAGATTAACAACGACGCGAGTCTTATCATGGATAAATCATCCATAGTCAATTGTTATTCAATCCTGAAATCAGATCCGTCTGTTGGTAATATCGCCTCCAAAATAGCAATAGGCAATATCGATGATCAATCTGTAGCGATGATGTCCAATGATGATAAACCCACTTTTGCCGAAACGAAGGAAATAGAAATATACAAGGAAAAAGCAGCCCAGTGCTGGGGCGATGCAGACCGGTTCTACTCGAACTCATACGTTTCCAAAGCGTTAAAGGTGCTGCACGAAGAAACAAAATCCGTTTTTCTTAATCTGCTTACGCTGTTGGAGAACAAGGCGATAACCTACGGAGAGTTTGCACGAATGAGGCAAAGTATAGCCAGTGCTTCCATTGCCGCCCGAGAGGATATAAATATTGAACTAAGCAAGGAAACAGCACCGCATGCTTGGAAAGCGCTGCAAATTGCTTCGGAAGCGCATAGTTCGGATAATAAAATAATCGAGGATATAGCGCATAAACTTCATGTAAATATAATCAATATAAAAAAGGAAAATGCCGAAAACTTTACCATGCATTAAATGCGCGGCCACCTTCTGCGATGACGCGGCTGCAACAACAGGCGTTCATGATAGAGGGCGATGCTCACGCTGTGGCCAGTCGATAGAGTAACGAAACAGCCACTCAGTCAAGGTCCGGGGTGCCGTATAAAACCATTAATACTCGCATAAAAAAGGAGAGTGTGAACATGATCAGAAAAATTGCTATCCCTTTATTGACCGCGGTTGCGATTTCGGGTTGCGTGACGCAAAAGCAATACGACAGAGATATGGGAGCCGAACGGCAGCTGAATCAGCAACTCAGTGCGGAAGTTCAGGCCGACAGGGTCAAAATTACCCAGCTTAACGATCGCTTAAGAGTGACGATGGAGGATGAGTTGCTTTTTTCTGAAGGCGGCTGGGAAATCCACTCAAACGGTAAGAGCGTTTTGGATAAAATCGTCCCGGCTTTACAGAAGACGACTGATCGCCGGGTCGAAGTGGAAGGCTATACGGATAATGTGCCTATCGGCGCTCATCTTCAGCATCGTTTCCCGAGCAACTGGGAGTTGTCCGCCTCCCGCGCTGCCGAGGTGGTCAAATATCTTCAGAAAAAGGGCGTCGATCCCAGCCGTTTGACGGCTGCGGGGCATGGCGAGTACCAACCGGTTGCCTCCAATGCGACGCCGGTGGGAAGGCAGCAAAATCGCCGTACGGATATCGATTTAGTGCCGATCCTGAAACAGTAAATAGTGGGTATTTATTGTTGATTTGTATCAGTTCAGCAGCCGGTTTGGGATTGGGGTAAGCCGTGTTCAGACTGGCTTACCTCAATCCGATGGTCTTCATTTCAAGCTCAATCGCTTTTTTTCAGCAAAGCGCCTAAATCGGCGAAGGCCTTGAAGGTGCCGGTTGTATCCTTGCCTCCGCTGTTCGAGCTGCGCGTCAGTTCGGCATTGATATAGCGTGAATGCTCATTATCATGGCAATACAGGCACAGCAACTCCCAATTGCTGCCATCTTCCGGATTGTCGTCATGATTATGATTTTTGTGATGGACAGTCAGCTCGGTTAAACTCTTGAGCGTGAATTCCCGTGCGCAACGTCCGCAAATCCACGGATACAATTTAAGCGCCCTTTCTCGATAGCCGCGTTCGCGATCTTCCTGATTGCGTCTGGCTTCGACAACGATACGGTCGAGCTTGGCATGATCCGGGTTGTTTTTTCTTACTGGCATGGACTTACCTTTGCAGTGCGCCGGTTTTGTCGAGCGAAGCCACGGGTACAACCGTTGACGGTTGGTGTGACCCTGTCCCCGCTGGTTTCACAAAAACCGTGTAGTCTTGATGAAATTATTTTGTCTTTTCGCTTTTTACTTCAACCTTGGCTGCCGACATAGTGTACTCAATGGTCACTTTCGCGCCTTTTTGCAGGTCGCCTTTAGTTTGAGTCTGTGCGTCGCGGGCAATTTCCCACTTTTCCTTGCCCTTCGCTACGGTAATGGTGCTGTCGGTAAGGTCCAGAACCGGTCCGGTGACTTGATAGGTTTTGCCGGCGAATGCCGGAGTGGTGACGGACAAGACGCCTACGAGAGCTAAAGCCTGTTTTAATGGTGATTTCATGGTAACAACTCCTTAGATAGTTTGTGAGAGCGTCAATAAGATAAAGACTTTTCTCGATAAAGGTCAAATAATATCGTTATCGAACCGAATAAAAAGATGACAAAGATTTTGAAAACCATGCATGTACAGTTCTTGTTCGTATACGGCAGTTTGATGCGCGGCGCCAGTCTGGATACTCACCCTTTGCTGGCGCAACACGCCGCGTATGTCTGCGCCGCGATGTGGCAGGGGAGGCTTTACCGGGTAGATTATTATCCGGGGGCGGTGAAAACCCAGACTGTCTCGGATCGCGTGCATGGGGAACTGTATCGGTTGCATGAACCCGGCGATTTGTTGGCGCGTCTGGATCAATATGAAGAGTGCGCTCCGGAGTTTCCCGAGCCGACCGAGTATGTTCGCAGCAAAGAAAGCGTGGTCATCGAGAATGGCGATAGTGTGCGCGCGTGGATTTATCTGTACAATTGGCCGCTGGTTAAACTCGAACGTATCGAATCCGGCGACTTCAGGCGTGGAGGGTAGGCTCTGACGTGGCGTCCAAGAAGCTGTTCATAATCTTTTCAGTAATAACGCCAGGAAGGCCAGATGGATAAACTGCAAGCCGGTATTGAGCTCGCGCTCGCAGTTTTTCCATAAACGCCGGCATTTTTCCAACCAGGCGAATGAACGTTCAACCATCCGGCGTTGAGGTATCACCGCAAAGGTATGTAGCTCGTTACGCCTGGCTGCCTGCACGGTTGCCCCCGGTTTCTCTTTAACCGCCCGGGCAAACGGTTGTCCGCTGTAACCGCCATCCACCAATCCGCTACGCACCTGCTGAAGACTCGAGAAACATCGATCGAAGGCCCCCGGCGCTCCCTGGCGATCGGTTACTTCCGCCGTGCTGACCGCAATCGCATGCGGCAGACCCTGCGTGTCCACGGCACTATGCCGCTTGATGCCGGAAGCTTTTTTGCCCGCGTCGTAGCCTTTATGCCGCGAGCTATCCGTGTTCCTGACGCTCTGCGCATCGACGATCAAAAAGCTTGTCGAGGCGTTACTGATATCGCTCGGGTATTTTTTCTCATTCTGCTATTTTACGACTTTTCAGCAAAAATCGTGAACAGCTTCTAAAGAGGTTTCGGCTATGATGATCGAGGTGAAGAGGTGAAGAGGTGAAGAGGTGAAGAGGTGAAGAGGTGAAGAGGTGAAGAGGTGAAGAGGTGAAGAGGTGAAGAGGTGAAGATCAATAAAGGCAAACGCCCTTCATGAGGCAAGACCAAGCTTGGTCCGTTAATGAAGAAGGGCGTCCTTTTTCCTCAATGGTTTTGCAGTATTAATAGTAATAGAATTATTTATTATTCATCGGGTAGGTCAGTGTCGTATTTCCTTTGCATTTGCCGTACTCAGGAATTGTCGGTCTTCCTTTGCCGCCCCATGGCGTTCCTGTATTGAAAACAGTGTAAGGAATGGAAAAGTTGCCAGCAAATAATTTTACAGTAGCATTCGGAGGTAAGTTATATAATACATGGGGGCTGTTTTTGACTGCATTGCGCATATCGCCAAGCGATAAGTCAATGACACGTTTTACGCCCCCGGAAGTAACTTCCGCTTTAATTGTGAGTTGACCTCCGTTTTTTCCCGGCTGCTTGAATTTTTCGAAAAATGATTCCTCAATCTCTATTGTAACGCATGCCGGTTCTGTTTTTTTCCAGTCAAAATTCCATAATGTAAAGTGAGATACGGCGCCTTCATAGCGGCCCGTATTCTTGTTTAAAGACGCTTCTTTAGCATCTTCTTTCCACGCGCCTTTGTTTTCATCATACGACCAGAGTTGTACTGATGATTCGGTACTGCTTGCCGGTATGGAAATGGCTGCCTGCTTTCCTGCCGCGAGTTTGTATTTAGCGCTGCCGTTGGCGTCGGTAAAATCGGCGGAAAAAACCCCTGCGCTTTCCAGGTAACCCGCAGTTGCATTGCTGCCGTCCATAAATCCCATGTCGCCCGGCATTTGTTCATTATCAAGATTGTATGTGTATACCGATACAGTTACGGGCGTGTTGGCTTTTAGTAATCGGCCTGATGCGTCCGTTAATGAGTTGGCGCCCAGTATGATTTGAGTTCCGCGTGAATCTTTTATGGTGTTGTCAATAGAGGAAATAATATTGATGGTTTCCGCCTTGGGTAAGGTGAGCTTAAGGTTTGTGTTCCCATAGTCATGCTCAACCTGGGAGGAAAAGCCGTAGCCGAATTTTTTTGCATTAATTGTGTAGCGGTTTGTTCGCGCAACTACGATTTCAAAATAGCCGTTTTTATCCGTTTTATAACCTGCGCCGTTCACAGTTACGGTTGCATTCTCAACCGGTTTTCCTGTCTGGTCATACACATAGCCTGCAAAAGGTTCTTGTTCGCCTGCAGCATAAGCCGACAGGGTGCTTGCTGTCAATAAAGTGTAAACAAGTATTGCCTTGTAAGTTAGTTTCATTGTGTTTTTCCCTGAGTCGACTCAAAACGTAACGTTTGAAGGTTGAATTATAAATATCAGGTAACGACCAATTCTATTCATCGACCGGTTTGCCTGCAGGCTATAATATGAGCCGCTGCTTATGTATGTGGATGAATAAGGGTTGTTGGATAAAACCCTGATGGTAAGCAGGCTGGAGTCTACGTTGCTTTGCTTGCACGGTCACCTGTCAAAGTTGACAGGTGACCGTGTGTTCCGTCAATTCATGGGGGTTGAGGGCGCCTGAATAAAACAACGCAGGGATCAATTGGGCCAGCAATCAGTCAAAAGTCTTGCGTAATCACATACCGTTACGCCGACTCTACCAGCTCCAATAGCGTTTCCACGAGTTCTTTACGTTGCCGTTCTTCGACCAGAGGACGATCATTCTGGTCGGTGATGTAAAAAATATCCTCGACGCGGCTGCCAAGCGTCGAGATTCGGGCATTGTGCAGGCGTATGCTGTGTTTATGAAACGCCCGGCCTACCCGCGACAGCAAACCGGGCCGGTCGGTTGAGATAAGCTCGAGGATCGAATAGCGGTTTTGAGGATCGTCGTGAAAGCGGATGTCGGTCGGCACTTTGAAATGCCTGGATTGACGGGACTGGCGGCGCTGCACATGAGGCAGGCTTGCATTGGGATCGCTGTTGCCGAGGCATTCGCGCAGCCGTGTGCAGATTTGTATGTGTCTGCGCTGATCCTTGATCGGGCTGCCGTTCTGTTCCAGAACCTGATAACTATTGATCGCGAAGCGGTTGCTGGTGGTTATGATTCTTGCATCCAGGATGGTTAGTCCGAGCTGGTCGAGTATTGCGCTGGTTTGTGTGAAGATGAAATCGCGGTTGTGCGTGTAGATGAACACTTCGGCGCTTCCCCGGTGACTGGTGGGGCGCAGCAGCACCAGCGGCAGTGTTTCCAACTCGCTGGAAGAGATGGCGACCGTATGCCAGGCAATTTCGTCGGCATGAAAGCGCAGAAAATACTCGTCGCCTATATTATCCCATACCTGAGTGATAGCGGCTTCATTCAGACCCAGACGCCGCAGCAGCGCGCGGGCCTCGCTACGCACGAAGGCGGTTTTGTCGGCAAGCGCAACAGGGTTCTCCAGGCCGCGCCGAAACGCGCTGCGCGTCGATGTAAACAGTTCTCTCAGCAACGCGCCTTTCCAGGCGTTCCATAAGTTGGGGTTGGTGGCGCGTATATCGGCAACCGTCAGCAGATACAGGTGATTCAGACGGTTGCTATCGCGGACCAGCGCGGCAAAGTCATGGATGACATCGGGGTCGCTGATATCCTTGCGTTGAGCGGTCATGGACATCAGCAGATGATGGCGTACCAGCCATTGCACCAGCGCGGTGTCTTCCGCATCAAGTCCGTGTCGTTTGCAAAACGCATGCGCAATGGTCTCGCCGACGACGGAGTGATCGCCGTTGCTGCCTTTGGCGATATCGTGCAGCAATCCGGCGATGTAGAGCAGCTCCGGTTTTTCGATCAGCGTAAAAATTTCATTACAGTGAGGGTGGTCGGACCTGAATTTGTCCAGTGCAAAACGGCGGAGATTGCTGACGACGAAAAGCGTATGCTCATCGACGGTGTAGACATGAAAAAGATCATACTGCATGCGTCCGACGACTCTGCCGAATTCGGGCAGGTAGGCGGCCAGCAAGCCGTAACGGTTCATTTGCCGGAGCTGATCGGTAATGCCGCTGGGCTGACGCAATATTTCCATGAACAGCCTGCTGGCGGCGGGACTGGCGCGAAAGTCCTCGTTAATCAGTGCGACGTTCTGGCGGATCAGGCGTATGGTTGACGCGCCGATGCCGAGCACGCCGGGTTCGCGCTGCAGGATTAAAAATACGTCCAGCAGTTTCAGCGGGTTATCGGCGAATACGTTTTCATGCCGTACTTCCAGATAATGATTGAGTATTTTAAAACTTTCGTCGATTTCGCGCGTTTGCGCCGATGACGGCGCGACTGTCAGATGCTCGCGAAACAGTTGCAGCACCATTTCGTTCAGGCGTTCTATGCTTACGACGGTGCGGAAATAGCGCTGCATGAACTGCTCGACCGCTGCATTCAAGTCATCCTCATGGCAGCCGAATTCGCCGGCCAGATCCTTCTGGTAGTCGAACAGCAAGCGATCCTCGCAGCGCCCGGTAAGCGCATGCAGCGCAAAGCGAACCGCCCACAAAAAGGACCGGTTATCCATGAGTTCGTCATACTCCGCCTGGGTAATCCATAGCCGTTCTACCAGGTCATGAATGTCTTGCGAGCTGTTTCGATGCTTGATGATCCAGCCCAGCAGATGAATATCTCTCAATCCTCCCGGCCCTTCCTTGATATTGGGTTCCAGGTTATAGGCTGTTTCATGATATTTGGCGTAACGCTGGTCCCGTTCGGCCAGTTTTGCAGCGAAGAAAGCGGGTTGCGACCATGGCGCATCGTCTGCAAGCCGCTGTTGCAGCGCATCCGACAGGCTCGCTGCCCCTTGCAGATGACGCAGTTCGGTCAGCGCGGTCCTTATGGTGTGATCGTTGGCGGCCAGAACGACGCATTCGTCGACGTTGCATACGTTGTGACCGATTTTGAGACCGATATCCCATAATGCGGTAGTGAACCGGGTCAGCGCGGAGCGCTGTTGCTGAGCTTGTTCGCCGTTGGCGGCGACCAGGATCAATAAATCAATATCGGCGTAGAGGTGCAGTTCCCGGCGTCCATAACCGCCGGTTGCCAGTAGCGCCGTCTGTTCGCCGTAATCGCCCAGAAACTCTCTCCAGAGTTCGGCAAGCAAGCGATCCATGAAGTCGGAGTTTTCAAGAATGATGGCGTTGATGTTGATAGGGCGTTGCGCGCGAAAATTCAGTATCGCAGCCGAGTTATTGCTCTGTATCAGGGTTTTGTAGTGCGCTATCGTATTGTGCACGGCGGTTATCGTTTACTGAGCGCGTGTGTCCGGTTTAACTTTCTGTAATTCTTCCTGCCTGAGAGTCAGAATTTCGTAGCCGTCGGCTGTGACCAGAACCATATGTTCCCATTGCGCGGACAGGCTGTGGTCGCGGGTAACCGCCGTCCAGCCGTCAGGCAGGATTCTAAGGTGGCGCTTGCCCAGGTTGATCATCGGCTCAACGGTAAAAATCATCCCTTCCCTGATTTCCAGTCCTTGTCCAGGCTGGCCGTAATGAAGCACCTGAGGCTCTTCATGGAAATTACGGCCGATGCCGTGTCCGCAAAATTCCTGCACTACCGAATAACTGTTGGATTCGGCATGGCGCTGTATGGCGTGGCCGATATCGCCCAGATGTGCGCCAGGTCTGATTTGTTCTATGCCCAGGAACATGGCCTCCTGCGCAATGGCAACCAGCCGTTTCGCCCGTATGGAGGTTTCGCCGATCAGAAACATTTTACTGGTGTCGCCGTGAAAACCGTCCTTGATCACCGTGATGTCAATATTGACAATATCGCCTTGCTTCAAAACCTTGGCTCCAGGGATACCGTGGCAGATCTGATGGTTGACGGAGGTGCAGATCGATTTGGGAAAACCCCGGTAGTTCAACGGCGCGGGTATCGCCTTCTGCGTGCCGACAATATAGTCATGGCAGATCCGATCGAGCTCTTCCGTCGTGACGCCCGGTAAGACATAAGGTTCCAGCATTTCCAATACTTCGGCGGCAAGTCGGCCGGCAATGCGCATTTTCTCGATTTCCGCAGATGTTTTTATCAGAACGCTCATGGTTGCCTGTCAGGTAAATAATTGTCGGGATAGGCCGGTTATGGTATAAAGGGTGGCTTTTTAAAGCAACTACACACACGTATCGTCACATGCATTGGGGTGCCGGCCCAAGCCGGTGAATGTCTGGGATACGTGGAGGATTAACCCACGCGAGGCGGCTCAGGCTGTCTCTTTTATCGTTTTCAGGAGTATAGATGTCAAATGTAACAATGCGTCAGATGTTGGAGGCGGGCGTACACTTCGGCCACCAGACGCGCTATTGGAATCCTAAAATGGCGCCATATATTTTCGGCGCGCGCAGCAACATACATATTATCAATCTCGAAAAAACATTGCCGCTGTTTAACGACGCAATGAAGTATATCGAGCAGGTCGTTGCCAATCGTGGAAAAATTTTGTTCGTAGGAACCAAAAAGACTACCCGTAGGGTCGTTCAGGAAGAGGCGAGCCGTTGTGGCATGCCCTTCGTAAATTATCGCTGGCTGGGCGGCATGCTCACCAACTTCAAGACCATTAAACAGTCCGTTTCACGCATGAAAGACCTTGAGGCCATGCGCGACGACGGCCGTTTAAACCGGTTCAGCAAAAAGGAAGCGCTGGGCATGATGCGCGAACTTGATAAACTGGTGCAGGGCCTGGGCGGAATCCGCGATATGGATAAGTTGCCGGACGTACTGTTCGTACTGGATGTCGGTTACGAGAAAAACGCCATCAGCGAGGCGCTGAAGCTGGGAATCCCGGTTGTCGGCATTGTCGACACCAATAACAGTCCGCTAGGGATCGACTATATCATACCCGGTAACGACGACTCCATACGCGCCGTGCAACTCTATGCGCATAGTGCAGCGGACTCTGTGTCGCAGGGTAAGAGCAGCGGCGCGAATTTTGTCGCGGGCGCCGACGACGAGTTCGTCGAATTGGAAGTTAGCGCCGAGATTGAAATCGATCAAGGCGAGTGATGACCGGTTTTTAGCCGTTCGCCCTCGGGTGAAAAACGCCTCCTGACCGGGAGGCGTTTTTATATTTTTATGATGGGGCGGGATGTATTGCTGTGCCTCTCCTGCTTGGGTGGCCGGATCATATCGCAGGTTGCCGGGTAGTGCTTGTTTATCTCATAAAAAGCATGTGATTTCAATGATGTGAGATTTTTTGCTCGCTATCGCTTAATATCCTCGGAAGAGGGCGGTTACTGATTAACGTAAGAGGTGCTTGAATGAATATTTCTGCAGGAATGGTTAAAGAGCTGCGCGAACGTACCGGCTCCGGGATGATGGAGTGTAAGAAGGCTTTGGTTGAAGCCGGCGGAGACCTGGAGGCGGCAGTCGAAATCATGCGTAAATCCGGATTGGCAAAGGCCGATAAAAAGTCGGGCAGGACGGCGGCGGAAGGGCTTGTTTCTATTGCCGTGAGCGAGGACAACAAACGCGCTGTGATTCTCGAAACCAATTGCGAAACCGATTTTGTCGCAAAAAATGAAGATTTGATCGAGTTTACCGATCAGGTCGCGCAATGCATACTTAACTCGCCGGTCGATGCGCTGGACGAGTTATTGGCGACGGTATTGCCAGGTGGTGCCGGCATCAGTATCGATGAGCGTAGAAAAGAGCTGATTGCCAAGCTGGGTGAAAATATCAACGTACGCCGTTTTGAGCGTTTTGTTTCCGAGGCGGGGATCAACGCCAGCTATCTGCACGGCGTGCGTATCGGCGTTCTGGTTGAAGTCGCGGGAGGCGATCAGGATCTGGGGCGTGACATCGCCATGCATATCGCAGCCAGCAGTCCGGTGTGCGTGGATGATTCCGGTGTGCCGGCCGAAACCATCGAAAAGGAAAAGACAATTTTTTCCGCTCAGGCGGAAACCAGCGGCAAACCGGCGAACATCATCGAGAAAATGGTCGAAGGCCGCATAAAGAAATTCCTTGCGGAAGTCACCCTGGTCGGACAGCCTTTTGTCAAGGACCCGGATCAAACGGTAGGTGCGCTGCTAAAATCAAAAGGAGCAAGCGTACCCCGGTTCGCTCGCTACGAAGTGGGGGAGGGCATAGAAAAGGAAGAAAGCAACTTTGCAGAAGAAGTAATGGCCCAGGTGCGCGGCTCCTGAAGCGGCTATTGTTCGGTGGAGCGTTCGGGGTTGAATGTTAAGGCTTGATGCGGGCGAATGAAACAATGCAGGAGGGTTTTGTTGTTGAAAGCTGCCTTAAAGCTTTGCAGGCCGTTTTGAGCAGGCAGGTATAAACTACACGGAGTCATTGAATGAGTAATCTAGCCTACAAACGTATTCTGCTGAAACTGAGCGGGGAAGTGTTGATGGGGGAGCAGGGCGCTGGAATAGATCCTCATACTGTTCAGCGTCTTGCCTCTGAAATCAACGATCTGTGCCGGGCCGGTATCGAACTGGGCCTGGTCATCGGCGGAGGTAATATCATTCGAGGCGCGGAAAAGGCTTCGGAGGCGCTGGACCGCGTTACCGGCGACCATATGGGCATGCTGGCTACCGTTATCAACGCGCTGGCGATGCAGGATGCGCTGGAGCATATGGGGCAGCAGGTGCGGGTGATGTCCGCGCTTAAGATCAACCAGGTTTGCGAGGACTACATCAGGCGGCGCGCCGTGCGCCATCTCGAGAAAGGTCGGGTGGTGATTTTTGCAGCCGGTACCGGTAATCCTTTTTTTACAACCGACTCCGCCGCCAGCCTGCGGGCGATCGAAATTGGAGCCGATCTGCTGATCAAGGCTACCAAGGTTAACGGCGTTTATTCAGCCGATCCGGTGAAGGTGGCTGATGCGGTTTTTTACCCAGAACTGACTTACGACGAGGCCTTGGATCAGCGCCTTAACGTGATGGACACCACTGCATTGGTGCTCTGTCGCGATCACAGCATACCGCTGCGCGTGATGAATGTTTTTCAGACGGGAGCGATTATGCGTCTGGCGCAGGGCGAAGCCATAGGTTCTTTGATAGTGAGCGAGAAATAACATGACAGATGATATCCAGCGCCGCACCAGCGAGCGGATGACAAAAAGCATAGAAGCGCTGAAACAGGAGTTGACGCGAATCAGAACGGGCCGGGCGCATCCCAGCCTGCTCGATCATGTCACGGTTAATTATTACGGTAACGACGTGCCGCTTTCCCAGGTCGCCAATGTCACGGTCGAGGACTCGCGCACCCTGGCGATAACGCCGTGGGAAAGAAGTATGATAGGCGCAATTGAAAAAGCGATCATGACTTCCGATCTCGGACTTAATCCCGCTACCAACGGACCGGTTATCCGCGTTCCTTTGCCGGCGTTGACCGAACAGCGGCGCAAAGACCTGGTGAAAGTCGTGCGCGCCGAGGCGGAAAACGGGCGCGTTGCTATCCGCAATATACGCAGGGATGCCAATACCGAGTTGAAAAATGCGTTAAAAGACAAGCTGATCTCCGAGGACGAGGGGAAAAAAAGCGAAGATCAAATACAAAAACTGACTGATCAGTATGTCAAGGAAGTGGAAGCCATTCTGGAGCAAAAGGAAAAAGATCTGCTCGCAATCTAGATAATGTTAAATTCAATCAACAGCATCCGGAACTTACATTGGTCGCCGAAATAACACAGCAACTACCACGACATATCGCCATAGTCATGGATGGGAATGGGCGCTGGGCGACACAGCGCCATCTCCCACGCTCGGCCGGTCATCAGGCCGGTGTTCAGACCGTGCGTAAAATTGTAGAGTTTTGCAGCAATCGCGGTATCGAGGTGTTGACGCTGTTTGCGTTCAGTAGTGAAAACTGGCGCAGGCCGGCTCAGGAAGTTACATTGCTGATGCGTTTGTTTCTGGAAGCTCTGGAGCGGGAAACCCGCCGTCTGCACGAAAAGAATGTGCGCCTGTGCATAATTGGCGATCGCCAGGCGCTGGCGCCGGCGCTGCAACAGCGCATGTTTTCCGCTGAGGCGCTGACGGCGGAAAATACCGGATTACGACTGGTAGTCGCCACCAATTATGGCGGCCGCTGGGACATAATCCAGGGTGCGAAACAGTTAGCGCTGCAGGTCGGGCAGGGTACGATAGCGGCACAGGATATTACCGAAGCCTTATTTGAGGAGTATCTGTCGTTAAACGGTTTTCCATCCCCGGATTTGCTGATACGCACCGGCGGAGAACACCGCATCAGTAATTTCCTGCTATGGCATCTGGCTTACACCGAGCTTTATTTTACCGATACGCTATGGCCGGACTTCGATGAAAGCTGCATGGAGGAGGCGCTCCGCGATTTTTCCTCTCGGCAGCGCCGCTTCGGACGTACAGGCGCGCAGGTCGATCAGTGCGCAACGAGGTTGTCCGGCAAGTAGCCTATTCCGTTAAAATCGTCAGCGTCTGTCCGGAGTTTGGCGAATCTCGGCTCGATGCCTTCGTCGTGCTCAGCTCTAACGGAGTCGAAGGCTCCGGCCGAAATTTCGTGTGTTTTGGTGTAACTATCCAATAGATTCAGATACGAGAAAGATCATGCTTAAAAACAGAGTTATTACAGCAGTTGCCCTGGCGCCGCTGATCATCCTGGGGATACTTTATCTTCCCGAGATATGGGTAGCTGTAGCTTTCGCTGCATTTATAGCGGTATCGGCATGGGAGTGGTCGGATTTGTCCGGGCTGACCGCGCTGAAATCCAGGCTGGGCTTTGTTGCATCGACCGTGCTGCTGATGGCGACCTACCGGTACTGGGCAGGCTACCTGCTGGAATGGCTGGCCTGGCCGGTCGTGGCGTGGTGGTTTGTGCTCAGCATCCTGATAAGAAGGATACCTGCAAAGCTGGTGTCATTTAACTACCCGGTAGCGTTCAGACTGTTTATCGGAGTTTTTGTACTGGTCAGCGCCTGGATACTGCTGGTCTGGACGCTGGTCAATCTGGGGCGGATACAATTGCTTTATCTGCTGCTGCTGATATGGGTTGCCGATATTGCCGCCTACTTTAGCGGGAAACAATGGGGGTTGACCAAACTTTGCCCTGAAATCAGCCCGGGGAAAACGGTTGCGGGATTGTATGGGGCGTTACTGGCCGCTATTGCGTTTGCAATAGCCGTTGGTGTGTACAAGGAATTCAAAACCGTATTACTGGTCGACTTCGTTGTGCTCTCCGCGCTTACCGTCGTGGTGTCGGTAGTCGGCGATCTTTTCGAGAGTTTGGCCAAACGTGTCAAAGGCGTAAAAGACAGCGGCTCCGTGCTTCCCGGCCACGGTGGCGTTCTGGATCGTATCGACAGTATTCTGGCGGGTGTGTCCGTCTTTTACGCCGGATGCTCTGAACTGGGGATCTACTTTCAATGAAAGGCATCTGCATATTGGGATCTACCGGTTCCATCGGCGTCAGTACGCTTGATGTCATTGCGCGCCATCCCGAACAATACAGCGTCGTTGCGTTAACCGCGAACAATAACCTGGATAGATTGTTCGAGCAATGCCTTAAGCACCGTCCTGTGTATGTCGTGTTGCTCGATCAGGCCAAGGCGGATGAATTCACACTCAAACTGAAATCGGCCGGACTAACCGGCATAGCAGTTCTGCGCGGCGCAGAAGCTCTGGAGCAAGTTGCGTCGCTGCCGGAAGTCGATAGCGTCATGGCCGCCATAGTCGGGGCCGCCGGTCTGCTGCCGACGCTCGCCGCGGCAAAAGCGGGTAAAACCGTGCTGCTGGCCAACAAGGAAGCCCTGGTGATGTCCGGCTCTCTGTTCATGCAGGAAGTCACGCGTTCCGGGGCACGGCTATTACCGATAGACAGCGAGCATAACGCGATTTTTCAGTGCATGCCGGCAAATTATTGCGCCGGTCATGCCGCCCTGGGCGTGAGACGGATACTGTTGACGGCGTCGGGTGGTCCGTTTCTCAATCGTGCGTTGAGCGATTTGCATGATGTAACGCCCGATCAAGCCTGCGCGCATCCGAATTGGGTCATGGGCAGGAAAATATCGGTCGATTCGGCGACCATGATGAACAAGGGGCTGGAAGTCATCGAAGCCTGTTTGTTGTTCAATCTTCCTCCCGAGCAGATTCAGGTCGTTATTCATCCGCAAAGCGTTATTCACTCCATGGTGGACTATGTCGACGGCAGTGTGCTGGCGCAGATGGGTAGTCCCGATATGCGTATTCCTATCGCTCATGCGCTGGCATGGCCGCAGCGTTTCGATTCAGGCGCGGAAATGCTGAATTTGTTCGCAATCGGGCAACTCAATTTTGTGGCGCCCGATTTCGAGCGTTTTCCTAACCTGCGTCTGGCTTATCAGGCTGTCAAGGCAGGCGGCGTCATGCCCGCAGTTTTAAATGCCGCCAATGAAGCGGCTGTAGCTGCATTCCTTGAGCGGCGGCTGCCTTTTACCGGAATTCCGCAGATAATCGAATCCTGCATGGAGAGAGTTAGTCAACGGCCGGCCGACAACATTGCGGCAGTGCTCGAAGCGGATGGCGAGACCAGAGCCCTGGCCGAAAGCGATATCAAGAATCGAGGTTAGACAGTCCATGTCATCTTTACCGATTGCGGCGCATACCCTGTTTTATTTTCTACTGGCGCTGGTTGTTTTGATTGCCGTGCATGAAACGGGACACTTTATTGCCGCGCGCAAAATGGGCGTCAAGGTGTTGCGGTTTTCGCTGGGTTTCGGGGTGACTCTGTATCGCTACCAAGCAAGGCCCGACGCGACGGAATTCGTGATTGGCGCGATACCGCTGGGCGGTTATGTCAAAATGGTTGACGAGCGCGAAGGCGCTGTTGCCGAGTCGGATTTGTCGTACGCCTTTAACCGGCAATCCCTGTATAAAAGAGCCTTGATTGTCGTAGCCGGCCCGCTGGCCAACCTGCTGCTCGCTTTCCTGCTGTACTGGACGGTTTTGGTGGTCGGCGAAACCGGAATGCGTCCGGTGCTGGGACCAGTGACGCCAGCCAGTCTGGCGGCTGTCGCCCAGTTTGAAGAAGGCGATGAAATCGTCGGTGTGGATAGTACGCGCACGCCCACGTGGAGTCTTGCGCTGACCACGATACTGGAAAAGCTGACCGATAAGGGAAGCGCCCGCGTGGAAGTGATAACTGAAACGGGGGAGCATCGCGAGCGCTTGCTGTCGGCGTCTGCCGATAGCGCACTGCACCCCGAGTTATTGCATGAAAAACTCGGCTTTCAACCGCGTCAACCGATATTGCCGGCGCAGGTGGGCCGCGTGATAGCCGGCGGCGCAGCCGAACGCGCCGGTTTGCAGGCAGGGGATCAGTTGCTCAGCGTCGATGATACGCCAATAAAAAACTGGCCTTTTTGGGTTGATTTCGTGCGTAAACACCCGGAGCAGACCCTGCATTTGCGTTATGAACGCGACGGCGTGCGTTTGGAAACTGTTATTACACCGATCGCGGTTGATACGACGGAGGGACGTGTCGGGCAAATAGGTGCAGCCGCGCATGTTCCCGATGCAATACGCGCGGCCATGGAAGTGGAGTATCGTCTGGCCCCGTTTCCAGCCTTATCGGCTGCGTGGACGCAAACGATTGATTTGAGCGGGTTGACCGTGCGCATGCTGGGGCGCATGGTGACCGGCCAAGCTTCCGTGGAAAATTTAAGCGGCCCGATCAGTATTGCCCAGTACGCCGGTCAATCCGCAAGCATGGGGTTTTTACATTTCATCAAGTTTCTTGCCGTTGTCAGCGTCAGTCTGGGCGTGTTGAATCTGATGCCCATACCTGTGCTGGATGGCGGGCATCTTTTTCTTTTTTTGCTCGAAGCGGTAAAAGGCTCGCCGGTTTCGGAGCGGACGCAGTTATACTTCCAGAAGCTCGGCGTAGTGTTGCTGGTTTCGTTAATGCTATTAGCCTTTTTTCTCGATATCAAGCGTGTCTTGGCTTGATTATGCTCTGAAATGTGAGTGTCCTATGAAAAAAATAATTCTGATTGTTTCAGTGCTCCTGGGCGGATTCTCCCTGCTTGCCGGCGGTGCGGCCAGAGCGGATTCGTCCGCAGTCGGCACTATAGAAAAATCCGTGGTTGAGGCTTTGCATGGTGAAAAGCCGGACTCGATCAAACCGTCTCCTATTCACGGGTTGTATGAAGTTACGATCGGGCCGAAACTGTTTTATGTATCGGATGATGGCGCCTTTCTGATACAGGGCCATATTGTCGATTTGAAGGCGAAAGACGATGTAACGGAGCCGCGTCAGGCCGCAGCCAGGATTGCTGCGCTGAATAAGCTTGGTCTCGACAAAATGATAGTTTTCAAGCCCAAAACCACTAAACACCCGATTTATGTGTTCACAGATATCGATTGCGGTTACTGCCGTAAACTGCATTCTGAAATCGATCAATATCTCGGGGTAGGAATAGAAGTGCGTTACCTGTTTTTTCCAAGGGCTGGTGAAGGTTCGGATTCCTGGCAGAAGGCGGAATCCGTCTGGTGCTCGAAAGATCGAAACGCCGCGATGACCAAGGCCAAAAAAGGAGAAACTACGCAAGCGCCTCCCTGCAAGAATCCAGTAGCCGAGCAATACAAGCTGGGTACCGATCTGGGGGCGAACGGCACGCCGATGATCGTAACAGAAAAAGGCAGTATTTTGCCGGGCTATGTTCCGGCTGCGCAGCTTTCCAAAATGCTGGATGAGGAATAGTTGCCATAACTGTCACGAGGGCAGCATAATGCTGCTGCCCCGTGTTTGGTTGTTTAGGCCGAGTTTGATCGATAGTCCTTGTTTGTATTCGGTCGTTTACGGAGTTCCAAACAAAACGCGCTTTCAGCAAATGATATGGCTCTTCGGCGGACGTAGAGCATTGTTTGGCCCGACTGCACCGGGTATTTTAATAGCTTGCGGGTACAGCTAGTCTTTTAGGGGAGTCTGCCCTGTTCATCCGGGCTGGCTGGCGCATGATTCATGCGCGATAAAGATACCCGTTATTGAAAAGATATCTTCAACATAGCGGAGGTAGCATGTTTAGAGCTTTTCTGCTTTTGGGCTCCATTTCCGCCTTTCTGGCCGTAGCGCTGGGCGCTATCGGCGCCCATGCGTTTCGAAGCCAACTTTCCGAATACAGCCTTTCTATTTACCAGACCGCTGTGCAATATCAATTCTTGCATGCGTTTGGGCTTATCCTGATAGCATTGCTGAGTGCAACCCGTCCCTCTTCCCGTATATTGTGCTGGTCAGGTTCACTAATGGTTATAGGTATCCTGCTTTTCTCTGGCAGTCTTTACACTCTGTCCATAACTGCTGATAAGTTTTACGCGATCTTTACCCCCATGGGCGGCATAGCTTTTTTATGTGCATGGATGCTGCTGGGCATCCATGCATGGCGATTACGTTAAAAGGATTCTAACTGCTCATGGCGCGAATGTCCCCACTATCAAGCAAAAACGCTCGCGCCATAATCCGATCCTCTCAACACAGCCTCTTCCCGGGGTGGTTGTCAGGTGTTCGCTTCGTGATTTGTACGAGTATGTTGTCTTGCTCGGCCGAAACGCTTGGCGGCGCTGCAGAGTTATGTCGGACTTTATTGTTGTGATATGCGATTAATTGACTCAGAATGCCTGACTGCCAGCAGCGGTTTTACGGTATCTGGTCAATCTCTCCCTGGGAGGTAAAATGACGCTTATTGCTCTCGTTATAGGTTTTTCCATCGTGGCCCTGGGCGCGCTGGGCATTATTTCACCAGCGAAGTTGCTCGGCTTTGTTCGGGGCTTCGACAGTTTGGCCGGATTATACGCCGCCGCGGCTTTTCGTATTGTGCTGGGCATCGCGTTGCTCTACGCCGCGCCGGTTTCCCACATGCCTGGGCTTATTCGCATATTGGGTATGGTTATTCTGGCTGCCGGACTGGTCTTGCCGTTTATCGGACTTAATCGTTTTCACCGGATCGTGGCTTGGTGGTGCTCTCAAGGGTTGACCGTTATTCGCGTTTGGGCGGGCTTTGTTTTCGCGTTTGGCCTGTTTCTGGTCTATGCTGTCGTAACCTGACTCTTCAGGCCGGGGAGGACTACGGTTTTTCCCTTGGCATCCGGCCAATTCGATAATTTCAAATGATTAGTACTTCTGGTCAAGAAAAGGCGTTATTGACCTTCCCCTCGGTTCCAGCATAATAATATTGTAACTATTCAGCATGCCCGCGGGAGATGAAGTAAGTTGAGTCAGGCGAGACCTTCTTGTACCCTTAAGGGCGGGGAGTGGAGAGCTTCCAGGGCTTGTTCTGAGCGTAGCCGAAGGGGATGGACTTGCAGTGGAAATATACCGCACGCATCCGTGTATCTCGAATGGCTTGCATTACTTCCCGCTGCTTCGGTCTCATGAATCAGCAGTACTCGCTGAATAATTACAAAATAATGAGCCAATATAAACGCCACTGTTGAGGAGTGAGCATACATGCGAGATCGCCAAAATTCGAAGCCGTTATTTCAATTTCTCATCAGCTTAATTCTGGGTATTGCGCTGGCCGCCTGCAGCGGGGGAAATGTAAAGAATGCCGGCGGCGTTCCAGCCATGGAAGTAGATCCCACAGTGAAAGGGCCGGTTTCAGGCGTGGGGATTGAGGCTTATGACATTGTTTCCATGACCGATAAAATGCTGAGGGATATTCTCGCCACCCCGCAGATTGCAGCTCGTCAAACCCCGCCCAGAATTATCATTGACGGTTCCGACTTTACCAACGAAGGGTCGCAGCCCATCAATAAGAACCTGATTATAAATCGTCTGCGAGTAGAGCTTAACCGCTCCGCCAAGGGTAAGATCAAATTTATCGGCCGTGAGTACGATTATGCACTGCAACGCGAGCGATCGCTCAAGCGTGAAGGTGAAACCGATATCGGCACAACCGGTCTGACTAAAGCGCTGTTCGGGGTCGATTTTAAGCTTGTCGGGAGTATCGGTACGCTCGATACCAGCTCTTTCCGCAGTAGCGGGATGTATCAGCGCTATACCCAGGTTACCTTCGAAATGCTCGACCTGGAGAGCGGGGAAATTATCTGGAGCAATAATTACGAAATTGAAAAAGCGGCCGCCGATAGCGCGGTATATCGCTGAGATCTAGCTTGTCCACCCGCTCTAATGACTGCGATACTCCAATGAAAATGCGGTCGCGTGGGGTACACAATGGTTACCGTTACGGGCAGGTAAGATATTCGTAACGGTAGCCTGCTCGTTGAAACCCGACTTCGAGCGAATAAGTTATTTCCGAAAATTAAGCTTAAATATTCAAATGCGGAAAAGTTATTGGTTTTTTGTCGCTGCGGCGCTTGTGGAGACGCTATTGAGCGGGTGCGCCTCAATTGATCGAAACTATCTTGCTCAACCTGCAGAAATACAGGCGTTTATTGCGAATAAACCCGCTGAGCTGCGCCCTTTTTTTAAAACGCTATTCGAAGATGGCGAGCGTAATGCAGTTTTAAATGAAGACCGCCTGGGACTTGCGGCCCTCGAAGCCCGGCACTATGCCATTGCGGAACATGCGCTTGATGACGCTATTGCGCGGATCGACGCTATTTATGCCAATAATCCGCAGGCGGAAGCGGCGCGTTCCAATTTTCATCAGGAAAAAGTTAAAGACTTCAAGGGCGAAGCCTACGAGCGCGCCATGACATATTATTATCGGGGACTTCTTTATCTGCGCTCAGGTGAGTACGACAACGCCAGGGCGGCTTTCCTCGGCGCCAGCCGTCAGGATAGATTTTCCGAAAACCCGAGCTACAACGAAGATTTCGGTCTTATGGATTATTTGGCGGGTTGGTCATCCATGTGCATGGGGGATCAGGCGTCGGCGCAGGATCATTTGCGCCGCGCCGCGCGCGTCACGCCATCGTTGACGAATCTGATCGATAATCCGGGCAAGTTTCTGGCTATCATGGAGTCCGGATATGCACCTCTAAAGATTAGAGAAGGTAAGTATCAGGAATTGCTGCAGTTTACCGACAATCCGGCCAACCGGAATAGCGATGTTCGATTGTACCAGGGGCATGCCGCCGTCGGCACGCCTGTTATGGCCGGGGATCTGTACTATCAGGCCGAGACCCAGGGCGTGCGCGTTGTCGATACGATCAACGCAGACAAGGCCCAATTCAAAAACAATGCGTATACTGCTGCCGGGGTGGGTGGCGTAATAGCCAGAACTGGAACGATGATGACATTCTCACGCGATTCGAAAAGCCGGGATGCGGGTTTGGCGATGATTGCGGCGGGTGCTTTGGTGAGTCTGATATCCAGCGGTATCGCGGCTGCTACTACGCCGGAGGCGGACATCCGGACGTGGGAAGGCTTGCCCAGGCACATTTATCTGGAACCCCTGGAAACTCCGCCATCCGATCTGGGCGCGCTGACCATGAAGGTGCATGCTGCTTCGGAGCCGGTTTCGTTCGCTGTGAACTCTCAGCATGGCGAATGCGGATTTGCCTGGGCGCATTTCCCTTCGGCAAAACAACAGTTACCCCAAGCCCAAATCATACCCGAAGATACCGGTGAGCAGCGCGGGCAAGAAAATATGGCCTTTCGCGAACGATTGAAAACGCAGTTTTAACGTGTTACGGAGACGATATATTATCGTCGGGGCCGCTAACCCAGTATTGTAAGCTGATTGCACTTGAGGAGAGAAACTTGATGAATCCCAAACTAACTCTGGTGCTGGCGGCAGCGCTGCTGGCCGCCGGATGCGCGGAGCCCCGGACCATGGTCGTGGAGTGCAAATTTCCAACTCAATATATGCCGGACGGGCCGGCCCTGGTCGCGCAGGAATACGGTGAAATGAGTCCAATTCCATTGGATGCCGTGCAATTCAACAACCCTCTGCTGAAGGAGCGGCTGGTGGTGCAAACATTGAAGGCCAGCCGTACCCCGACAAATACCGTGCAGGTTTCCGCACGCATAGTGAACTGTACCGATGCGCCGCTGGTGCTGGGGTTGCGCTCACATTTTATGGGCGAAGACGCGGTGGAGAACGAGCCGGAAAGTGTCTGGCGCAAACTTATTATCCAGCCCCGCGCGCTAGGTAATTACAAGGAGTCCTCCCTGACTGCGGATGTGAATAATTACCTGATTGAAATCAGGGACGCGTATTGATTCATAAAACGGATTCCGGATTCATAATGAATAAACTCAAGATTGTTGCATATACTTTGTCGCTGTTACTGCCGGCTATACTGCTGGGAGGACAAGCTGTGCCACCTCCCGATCCTGTTGAGTTAATCCCCGCCGCTCCGGCGGAAATGTATAGAAATAATTTACCGCCGGTGCTGGAAAAACACGCCACCGGCTATATCCCGGAAAATCCGGAAAAGTACCTGGTCATGCCCCAGGTGCCTCATTACCGCGATATCTCGCCGCCGGAGTCGGTGCTGGCGCCGGAAGCCGATTTGTCTGCGATGTTTCCAAAGCCCGGCAATCAGGGTAAACAGAATTCCTGTGTCGCCTGGGCGACGGCCTATACGCGCAGTTATCACGAAGCTCGCAAACAAGGCGGCAGCAAACCCAGCGATCCTGAACATATTTTCAGTCCGGCATTTATCTATAACCAGGTTAAAGTTGGAGGTTGCGATAGCGGCAGCAGTATTTCAGAGTCTTTGGGGCTGATGAAAAAAGCGGGCGTGGCCACGGAAGCGGTATTTCCTTACGAAGAAAACAATTGCTCGCGTTTGCCGGACGACCGGGCGTTAACTGACGCGTCGCATTTCCGCATCGACGGCTGGAAAAAACTGGATACTCAGGAGATCGATGATATTAAAGGGCAAATTATCGCTGGAAACCCGGTGATTTTCGGCATGTATGTTTCCGATTCTTTCGACAGGCTGCGCGGCGACCAGGTTTACGATGATTTAACCTCGCCACGCACCGGAGCGCATGTCGTGGTGCTGGTGGGCTATAGCGAAACCAGACAGGCATTCAAACTGTTAAACTCCTGGGGCGAAAATTGGGGCGATAAAGGTATGGGCTGGATATCCTACGGCGCCCTGAAAAAATGGGCGGAAAACGCCTTTGTAATCGAGCTCGCCAGCACCCAACCACATTAGATGTCGGAGATCCTGATACCGCCGCCTGCTACAAGAGACTTGCGGGCTGCGGTTGAAGTGGCGAGCCCGGAAACAAGTATTAACAACATTCAGTATTGTCACACTTGTGACTCCGCATTTCGGCTTTGTCCGGTTGCCTACACGTATTTTCTTTGAGCCCTGTTGTATTTGCTGCCTTCTATTATGGCATGTGGTTTGCTTTGCATAGGTATAGACACAGTATTCGTGAGGGTTCCAATGAAATCAGGCAAAGATATCGCACAGCTTTTGGACGAACCTGCTTGCGAGCATAACAAAAAATCGAAATCCGGGTGCGCCAAGCCCAAGCCGGGCGCGGCGGCGGGAGGGTGTGCGTTCGACGGCGCGCAGATCGCACTGCTGCCCATCGTCGATGTGGCGCATATCGTCCATGGTCCGATAGCCTGCGCGGGAAGTTCCTGGGATAACCGCGGCACGCGTTCATCCGGTCCCAAGCTGTACCGCATCGGGATGACAACTGATCTGACCGAGCAGGATATTATCATGGGGCGCTCGGAAAAACGCCTGTTTCATTCCATCAAGCAGGCTATAGACAGTTATGATCCGCCTGCAGTGTTTGTTTACAACACCTGTGTGCCGGCGCTGATTGGCGACGATATCGATGCGATTTGCAAGGCGGCCGCGGAAAAATACGGTACCCCGGTGGTGCCGGTGGATTCTGCCGGATTTTACGGTACCAAGAACATGGGTAACCGCATTGCCGGTGAATCGATGGTGAAATACGTCGTCGGCACGCGCGAGCCCGATCCTTTGCCGGAGAGCGCAAAGCGTTCGGGTATTCCGGTATACGATGTCAACCTGATAGGCGAATACAACATTGCCGGCGAGCTTTGGCATGTGATGCCGTTGCTGGACGAGCTCGGCTTGCGGGTCTTGTGTACTCTGTCCGGCGATGCGCGTTACCGCGAAGTGCAAACCATGCATCGTGCGCGCGTCAACATGATGGTTTGTTCCAAGGCAATGCTGAACGTTGCACGGAAACTGGAAAGCCAGTTCGGCACGCCGTGGTTCGAAGGCAGTTTTTACGGCATTACCGATACCAGTCAGGCGTTGCGCGATTTTGCTCGCGTCATCAATGATCCTGATTTGATCGAGCGAACCGAAGCCGTTATTGCCCGTGAGGAAGCGCGCATTGCCGCCGAGTTGGCGCCCTGGCGCGAAAGGCTGGGGGGAAAACGCGTTTTGCTCAACACTGGCGGAGTGAAGAGCTGGTCGGTGGTGTCCGCGCTACAGGATTTAGGCATGGTATTGGTTGCAACCGGCACCAAGAAATCCACTGAGGAAGACAAGGCGCGCATACGAGAACTGATGGGCGAAGAGGCGTTGATGCTTGATGACGTCAGTCCGCGCAAGCTGCTGCAGGTGGTGAAGGATTATCGCTGCGATATCCTGATAGCCGGCGGTCGCAACCTGTACACCGCTCTGAAGGCGCGTCTGCCTTTCCTGGATATCAATCAGGAACGTGAATTTGGCTATGCCGGTTATCGCGGCATGCTGGAGCTGGTCAGACAACTGGCTTTGACCATGGAAAGCCCGGTTTGGGAAGCGGTTCGTACGCCTGCGCCGTGGCATGTACCGAAAACCATCCAACCGCTAAGCGCGGAAACAGCCGAAGATGCTGACGAGTTGACCGAGTTCGGACATGGGGCGGAGGCGATACATGGCTGAGACTCCTGTTATCTCCAAGCGAAAAAAAGCGCTGTCGGTAAATCCGCTAAAGGCCAGTCAACCGGTTGGCGGCTCGCTGGCGACGCTGGGGTTTAACCGCTCCATGCCGATGCTGCATGGCTCGCAAGGTTGTACTGCGTTTGCCAAGGTTTATTTCGTGAGGCATTTCCGCGAGCCGATTCCGCTGCAGTCAAGCGCGATGGATCAGGCCAGTTCGGTGATGGGCGCGGACGATAATGTAATCGAAGGCTTGAAAAACATTGCTGAAAAGTCTGCGCCGGATTTGATTACCGTGCTGACTACCGGACTTTCCGAAACCCAAGGCACCGACATCAAGCGTTGCGTGCATGAGTTCCGTGCAAAGTATCCGCAGTTTGCTCATATTGGCGTGGTGGGAGTCAATACACCGGATTTTACCGGCTGCCTCGAAACCGGTTACGCAGCGACGCTGGTGCAGATCGTCAGCGAGTTGGTGCCGTTGGCGTCAGAAGCCGGCACCCGTCCCGGCAACCGGCCGCGTCAGGTTAACGTGCTGGCAGGATCGCTGTTGACACCGGGCGACCTCGAACATCTGCGCGATATTATAGAGTGGTTCGGCTTGCGGCCGGTTATTGTTCCAGATGTGTCCGATTCTCTGGACGGACATTTGACGGATGAGGATTTCAGTCCGGTCAGTCTGGGCGGAACGCCGATGTCCGAGTTGCGTACCTTGGGCGATTCCATCGCCAGTCTGGTTATCGGTACCTCGTTGAGCAAGGCGGGAGAAATACTGGAGCAGCGCACCGGCGTCAAATCCTTTTATTTTAATCATGTTTGCGGGCTGAAGGCGACCGACGCCCTGGTTAAAACCCTGGCCGATGTTGCAGCTGTACCGGTTCCGGAGCGCCTGGAACGTCAGCGCGCGCAATTGCTCGATTCCATGGTGGATACCCATTTCATGCTGGGTTTCCTTAGAGTTGCTATTGCAGCCGACCCGGATTTATTGGCCGCGTTGGCGAGCGTCGTGCATGAAATGGGCGGCCAGGTTGTTGCTGCGGTTGCGTCCAGCGACGGGCCGGCATTGGCGCTGGCGCCGGTGTCTGCGATCAAGATCGGTGATCTGGAAGATTTGGAAGCGCTGGCGCGTGAGACTGACGCCGAACTGCTGGTCGGCAACTCTCACGCCGCGCAGAGCGCCGAGCGTCTGAATATCCCCCTGTTACGGTGCGGTTTTCCGTTGTACGACACGGTGGGTGCTTATCAAAAGCGTTATGTCGGCTATGCGGGAACCCGGCAGACATTATTCGATTTTGCCAATCTGGCGCTGGCTATGGTTCATCGGCACGAAGTTCCCGTTTACCGGTCGATCTTCGGGCAAAAACCGGCCGAAGAGTTGGCAAGCTACCCGTTAGAGGCAGAATCCCATGGCGCTACTCCGACGCATGCGCATCATTGATCAGACCCAGGAACAATGTATGGCCCCACATTTGAAAATTGCTTTTGCTACCGAAGACATGAAGCAAATCAACCAGCATTTCGGCTCGGCTAAAACCTTTGCGATTTATGCGATCAATCAGGATGAGCATACGCTGGTAGAAGTCGCCGAATTCGGCAAGCTGGAGCAGGACGGCAACGAAGACAAGCTGGCATCGAAAATAGCCTTGCTGCACGATTGCGCCGCGGTGTATTGCGAAGCTATAGGCGCGTCGGCGGTGCGACAGTTGATGGCGAGCGGCATCCAGCCGGTCAAGGTCTATCGCGGCAGCCTGATCAGTGATTTGTTGTGCGACTTTCAGAACGAACTGCGTTCAGGGCCTTCCGCGTGGGTGGCCAAGGCGCTGGCCCGTCAGGCCGCTCCCGATATGAGCCGCTTCGACCGTTTGGAGGCCGAGGGTTGGGATGAGTAGTTACCCACGAACAGATTAAAAAGAGTTTTCCACGGAAAATACGAAAGACACGAAAAAAGCGCGGGTTGAATGGTTTGTGCTCAGACGCGAGTTGGCAGATAAAAATTTTCGTGATTTTCGTGGACAGTATGAAGTCAAAAAAACCTCGCGCAGCGAGACAAAAAACAGAGGAAACCATAATGACCGAAGCCGGGCTTGTAATCGAGGAAACCGATGAAACACTCCAGTCGGATATCTCAAAGGAAATTTTAAAACAACTGAAGGCCGTGGACAGCTACGGCACCTATGACGGCTGGTCGGATGCAAAGATACTCGATCCGTTGATTCTGACCAAGGAGCGTAAACGCGCCATTCCGATTATCGGCGATCCCGATGAAATTACCATGTCGCGCGTCAAATCCTATTACAACGCATTAGCCAGTCTGATCGAAAAGGAGTCCGGTCTGATGGCGGTGCCGGTGATTAATCTGTCGCATGAAGGTTTCGGGCGCGCATTTGTCACCGTCGGCAGGTTGATCGTGCTGGACAAGACCTTGCGCGATGTGCATCGCTTTGGCTTTCCGTCGCTGGCAAAGTTGAACGAAGAAGCTGTCACCCTGATTAACAGGGCGGTGGAGTTAATCAAGACCTATCCTGAGGTCGCCAATCTCTAGTTAGTGCGAGGAATGATAATGACCCCTGAAGAGTTGCAAAAACTGGAAAAGGAAGTTGCCAAGGCCAAGCGTATCGCCACGGAATGGGCATCGAAAGTCCATGATCTGGTGGAGGATCGACTGCCTGCCGGTTATGAAGAAATTCCCGAACTGGCTCAGTCAACCTTTGACGCATGCAAAGCCTGGGCCGAAGTAAACGAACGCCTGAAAGAGGCGAAGAAAGCATTGGCCGCCTGAGGCCGGGAGAAAAACATGAGCGATGTTGTAACCGGCGTAACCGCCGGCGGAACGGTATGGACGCCGACTTTTGTAAAGGCTATCGATCCGGCTCGTTGTATCGGATGCGGACGCTGTTTCAAGGTATGTCCGCGCGATGTCTTCGATCTGGTCGATCGCGGCGATGTCATGTCCGAGGAAGAAATCGACGAGTTCGAGGATCTGGACGAGGATAACGCGCAAGTCATGACCATAGCGCATGCCAATGATTGTATCGGCTGTTCGGCGTGTTCCCGCGTTTGTCCGAAAAGTTGTTTTACTCACGCGCCATTGGCCGTAGCGGCCTGAGGATAAGAGAAATGCCCAAACCCAGTAAACACGTTTTTGTCTGTGTTCAGCGCAGACAGGAAGGACACCCGCGCGGGTGCTGTGCTCAGCAGGGCGGCGATGCGGTGATGAATGCGTTCCTGACGCAAATCCAGCAGCGCAATCTGTTCAACACAATTTCGGTAACCAATACCGGTTGCCTGGGTCCTTGCAGTTTCGGAGCCAGCGTGCTCGTTTATCCGGAAGGAATTATGTACGGCAAGGTGACTCCCGAGGATGTACCGGCCATCATAGATGAACATCTGCTGAACGACGTACCGGTTGAGCGGCTCAAAGTGCCTGAGTTTGTTTGGGGGTAGGAGAGAATCATGACGCCGGTAGGATTTGTCGAAGACCCCGTTTTTTTTGGTGTGGGCATCAAACGCACGACGCACAGGCGTTTGCAGTATGCCGTATCCAGGAATCGCAGCAATCGCCTGGAAGCGGAGCGCGCGCTGTGGGAGGTCCAGGCCGACGACCCTTGCTGTTTGCAAGTGTATTTTGCGCTGTATAAATTTTATGCGCATCATTGTCGTTTGGGCGATGCTGAGCGTGCGGCGCGCCTGGCGTTGTCGGAGTCGGCGCGGCAGGGACGCTTTAATCCGAATTGGGATGAACTGGTTAAAAAGGCTGCCCCGCGTTCCTTGTATGCAAGTGAAGCTGGTTTGTTTTATCTGTTTTCGCTGAAGGCCTTGTCATTTATCAAGCTCAGGCAGCATAAGCCTGAAGAAGCCGCTTCGGTATTGAAAGTATTGTTCAAACTGGACCCGGATGATCGATCAGGTGCATCGGTAACGCGCGCACTGGCGGAGTCGGTGGGTGTGGAGTTCGAATGATGACGGTTAACGAATTATCGGTTGAAAACCGGATACGCGCCGAGCGGCTGTGTCGGCGTATCGGCGATGAACTGGCGGCTTTGCATTTTGCTTTGGGCGAAGCCGCCTCCCCCAGCGTGGATACCCTGCAATTTGAGGCTGTTAACGATCCCTACAGCGGCGAAGCATCGCATTGCGGGCGCTGGCTGGGGAATGGCGGCTATCGTATCGGTGAGATTACCCTGCATGCCGATGGGTCGTTTTATGGCGAATACGATGTCGTTCGTCCGCATCCGCACAAAAAAAACTGGTTTGTCGAAGCCATTGTCGTATGGGGGCGGGGCGAAACCATCAAGGCGGAAGCCCGTTTACAGCCGGCGCCGGACTCCGCATGATCGCACCTTACGAAATATACGATTTATTGCAGGACTATGCCGGAGGCTCGCAGGCGCTTGAAGAACTGATTCTGGGGCAGGTCTGGACTTATTGCGATGCGGGAGCAATCGGCTTGGCGATGAGCCCGGATGCGTCTACGCGCACATTGCAGTGGTCAGGAGAGTTGAAGGGGCAGCGCGTTTCGGCCCTGACGGGATGGTTGCGAGAGTTCGACGTTTGGAAATCCGTGGTCGGCATGGCGGTTGTCAATGCAGGCATCAATGCGCGCGCGTCCGCGCCTGAAGGCATTGATCTGACCTCGGAAGGTTTCAGTAATAATCTCGCGGTCTTCGAGCATTTCCGTTCCGAGCTGACGGGTAAACATGTCGTGGTGATCGGCCGTTACCCCGGATTGCACGAATGGGCGCAAAAAAATCAAATCGATATGGCCGTGCTTGAACGTCAGCCCGGCCCGCAGGATTATCCGGACAGCGCCTGCGAATATCTTCTGCCTGACGCCGACTGGGTATTTATTACCGCGAGCAGTCTGACCAATAAAACCTTCCCTCGGCTGGCGCAGCTCGCGCGCGGTTCAACCACGGTGTTAATGGGGCCGACCACGCCCTGGCTACCGGAGCTTTATCACTTCGGCATCGATTATCTGGCCGGCGTGGTCATGGACGACAGTGCGCAGATAAGAACAACGCTTGCCGAAGGCGGCGGCGTGCGGCTTTTCGAGGGGGGGCTGCACTACCGCATCGTCGCTGTCAGCCATGCCGCCTGTTCCGATTGGAGCAGGGCGCTTATCGCGCAGACGGCCAGAGAAAAGGAAAGCCTGAGCAAAGGCATGGAGCTTTGGTATGCACATGGCAACAAAGCGCGATTTCCCCATTATATTCAGCTCGAAGCGGTAAATCGGCGTCTTTCGCGCCTCGATACTTGTTTTAAAAAACTCTGGGATAGCTCCAAGCCTGAACACTGAATTCTTATGTCATTAACGGAACCTCATTTTCTCGCCTATCACAAGCAGGCGACCAGCGCCCGCACCCTGTTTTTGCGGATGAATAACGGCAGTGTCATGCTGCCGGAGCCTTTTCCGTTTTTGTCGTCTCCGCTGGAACCGGGTGAGGTTGTTTATGATAATGGCTGCGCGCAATTAGAACATCCCGCCACGCTGGGGCAACGTTTCTCGACCGTCCTGGGATTGCCTCCGGAAAGTGTTGAGGTCGAAACCGATTTTATTGAATCTGTTGAAATACCAAGCGGTACGGTCACGGTTTATCTGGCGCGTTTGAAGGCTATGGACCCCCCGCGCGCGCATTTTGCAGAAACCGGCGCCGGATTTTACCCAATCACCGAATTGCGCGGAGGGCATCCGGTCGAGATGGATTTGTTGCGCAAGGCCTATGAGTTTATTTTGGGCGGGTAGAAGGGGAGTCATGAGTCACCATGGGCGATTTTTCCAGAAGTGGCTGCCTGTCTCGCCCGGCTGCCTCTCGACCAGAGTACCTCCCACCCACTGATAGCCGGCTCTTATGTCCTTGCCCGCGGCTTCGCCATGGTTCTTGAGCTCGATAAAACCGGCAACGGTATGGTTTTTGATCGTCACACCGGTTCTGCCGATAGCAGCGCGGATCTTTCTGAAATTAACGCCACCAGCAACTCCGTCCAATTCCTCATCGGACAACTCCGCCGTTCTTTCGGGAATCACTATATGAAACAGGCTATCCGTGTTCTCCAAAGCTTTAACGGTAACGCCTTCAGCTAGCTCGAAGCCTTCCTCTTTCAGAGTTCCCTCGGTATTCGTAAGTAGTTTGGCCTTGAATGTAGCGTCCGACCAGCATTTGGCAATCAATCTTGCATATTGTACCTCATATTCCGCTTGCTCATCGTTCGCAACTTGCTTGTATTCTGTGTTCATTATTAATTCCATCATCGTTGCCAAGCTCCAATCGGATTTGATTTGGGACAGTCATTGTATAAGTAACAATACGCCATTATTAGTTCTCTTCGGTTAAAAACTGTACTCGATACCGGCTGCTCCCATGTTGTAGTACATGCCTCCAAAGTTGACATTCCATGGGGTGGTGGCAATATGGGTAGGGTATACGGTAGTGCCGAAAGTGTAATTGGTCGGAGAGATATAAAGAAAACGGTATTCGACAAACAGCGACAAGTGGTCGACAATCTCGGCGCGAACGCCTGCTTTGGCCTGGGTGGCAAACCCCCAGTTGGAAGCGTTCGGATTCGAGTTGAAATGGTTTATTCCCGGCTCAGCCGGATTTGTCTGCGCTGAGTTGGCGCCTGATATCGACACGATTGCGGCTCCGACGCCGGCCCCGACGTAGGGAAAGATAGTGTCCAGATAAGGGGTGCGCAGGCTGAACAGTGCGTTGGTCAAGAGTACCCCTGCATTAACGGGAAAGTTGTCGCTAAAAGTGTGTTCCGGAACTCTGGGGGTTGGATTCAGCAATTGCCCGCTTTGCGTGGTTCCTAGATAATAGCCTTCAAATTCGGCAGAAGGAAGCAGGCCCCATCTTGCCCCTTCCTGGCCCATCATCCACCCCGCCCATTCATAGCCAATATGAAGTCCGCCAATCCCGGTTGAATTGGAGTTGGCGGCGCCTTGCGCATTGACAACCAGGGGGCCGCCTTTGGCGTCGCCGTAAAGAGCCGTCCCACTCTGGGTGAAATTATTGTTGTTGGAGTTTCCTCCGCCCCCGAAAATACCCAGATATAGCCCTCGTGACATTGAAGGAAGTTCCTGTTGGCCTGGTGCGCAGGCCTCGGCTCCGTTCGCATCAAGGCAAGTCAGTTCCAACGATAAAAATCCCAATAGCACCAAAATATATTGCTTTCTGAATGACAAAAACACGCTGCTCCCTCGCTGTATGAACTTAATGAGCTTAAAGTATAAAGACTTCCCGGATATTTTTGTACCGTAAGTATACAGCGGCACGGAAGAAGATATGTTGACGAGCGGTGGAAAAGGTTGTAACGGCAGCTTATTATGGAGCTTCCCCTGCAAAAAAGGACACACTGATTTAACTGAATCCATGCAAATTGTTTTTCAACGTCTGCCAGACGCTTCCAATCGGGAGATGCCCCTCAAAAATCCGCTAGCCGGATAGAGTTTTTTGCGCGCGTAGCGGCCACATAATAGATGTTTATTTCTTCCTTCAATCTCGCCGGGTTGAGATCGGATTTGCCTGAATTGTAAAGCCGGGCCAGATCTTCGCGCGTGGTAAAGTCGTCCTGCACCATTTCCACATCTTCGTATTCCTGCCCTTTGGCTTTGTGAGTAGTGGTAAACACGGCTTGCGCGTATTGCTTTGCAACCAGACGTTCCTTTATGCTGCGGTCGAACTCGAACAGCCGGCTGCCATGACGCTGCACCAGATCCCAAGCCAGCGATAAGGCTTGACTCTGCGCGTCCTGCGCAAAGCGTTTTACTTCATCGAATGACGGAAAGCGCTGGATAAAGGGATCATTGATTTTTGCGGCTTGACCCTCTTTGAGATAATACAGGCCGACCACTCGCGAATTCAAAAAGCCATATCCAGGATGTCCTCCCTCAAAGTAGAGGTTGCGGGCGTTGCGCGTAATGTGCTCAATGACCGACTCAAACAGCGACAGGTTGCTGCGCGCGATAACGGTTTTGTGCGATTGCTGTTTCCGCACTTGTTTTCCGAAGCGGGTATCCTGTTCCGTACCCCGGATTTGCAGAGATATCGTTTCATCCAATATTTCATAGGCATTGTTGATTTGCGCGCTGAGATGGCGCGCGAGCTTATCGCCAAACCTGAACGTCTGAGTCAGCCAATAGCGATTGCCTTCGATGGCGCCGAGCGAGTCGATTGCAAAGCGGAATCCGTAAATCTGCTGAAAGGAGTCGCCGACAAATATCTGGCGCAAGTGTGATTGTCTGCGGACGATGGCCAGCATGACCGGCGACACGTCCTGCGCTTCGTCGACCATGACCAGATCGTAGGGTAGCCGGGCCGGAACAAACTGGAATAACTTCAGATAAAAATCATGTATCGCCGGCGTGCGTCCCGCTCGCATATCGGCCAGAATGTTGCGCAGGATGGCAAGCATTTCCTCGCCGTGCCGTTCGATAAGTGCGCCGGCCTGATCGCTGGGCGCCGTTATGGTCATGTGTGCGCGCAGCAGGCTGTCGTCCAGTGCGCGTATATCAGAATTCAGGTAGAAGTTGAGCAGATCCTTAAGCAGCCAGGCATAGAGCGTTGCGTGTTCGGTAGCGCGCTCCGCTGCCGGAACATATTGGTCGAGCAGGCGCCATTCGCTGATATCGCCTTCCAGCTTCAGACTGTGGCTGCCGGTGTAACGATAAGCCAGGCCGTGCATGGTGCTGACGGCGACATGCTTTAGATTGCGGGCCAGCAGCCTTTCTTTCAGCTCTGCGGCGGCCGAGCGATTATAGGCCAGATAAAGAATGCGTTCCCGGGGGCGGCAGGCCGCATATTCGATCAGTGTCGTGGTTTTTCCGCTGCCTGCTACGGCATTGATTATAGAAACCTGGTTATCCGATTCGATAACGGCGCGCTGTTCATCGGTGAGTCGCATGTCATCCGGAGCAGTAGTGGAACCGTGCGCACAGCAAGGTGCGTAAACAGGAAACTCCCAATGCTCCGGCTATCGCCATGGCCGGCAATAATGCGGAAATGTCGCCGTAATGGGTGTATCTCGCCATGAGTCCTATCGCCAAACCCAACGGAAGCGACCAGCCCAGCAAAAGTCTGCCGAGCGGAGAGAGCAAACTCAGCGTGACGAGCAATAGCGGCGCGATCCATGATTTCAGCGTAATTAATGGCGTATGGTGGAAAAGCCGCAGGCTAAAGATGTAAGGCTGGGGGACTTGTACCCAGGTCAAAGCAACCGTGTTGCCGAGCACGATGGATTGTCCGTATTTGTAAAGATACCAGCTGCCGGCTATAAGGGTGATCAGTGTAAATGCTTTTATGCAGAGTTTTCTGCACAGGAGATGGCATTGACACTTTCTTCCTGTCTGTATAAACCATACCAACGGAAGCGTCAGGGCCGGATAAATCCCGGAGATCTGTGTTACCGCCGCGCCGGCAGCGATGAATGTGGTTAATTTAAACAGCCAGATATGTTTGCGCCCGCTGGTTGTTCCCGACAGCACTAATGCATACCCTACCACCGAAACCAGATAAATAACCAGGTAGCCGGAAAACCCCGAGTAGGCGCAGGCCAGATTTTCGGTGAACGCGGCAAGCGCGATCAGCAGGACAAATCCCCAGCGTATTTCCCTTTTGTAGGCCGGAAGCAGCACAGCCATCCGCGACCAGATCAATGACGTTAAAATAACCCAGCAAAGCGGCAGCAGGCAGGCGAAAAGTTTTTCGTCGGTGCTTCCCATGAACAGGTAATTCAGGGATAAGAGCGCCGGGAGCATTTGCGGATAGTACCCTGTAGCATGGGGCAGGTGACCATGGTACCAGTCCTCCGCCCAACGATCCCAGAACATCAGAAACTCTTCTCCGGCAAATGCGGTTTTCATTTGCAGGAATATCAGCATTCCGCTGGCAAGCGCAAGCAACATCAGTAAACCGCTGGCATAATCGGGTATCAGATCGCGTATGCTCATCCATTCGCCCGCTCCTTCGGTATTGCGCTCGTCGTGCATCAGCGACAGTACCAGCAAGGCCTCGAATACAAACAAGGCGAGTACGGTTTCCTGGGTATAGATACCGGTCAAGGTCAGGGATGCTATCAGGCAGTAACTGGTGACGATACTGAGTGGAGCGACCAACAAAGCCTGATCTATGCGCGGCAGCCATCCCAGCCCGACGCTGGCTATCAGCCAGCCGGGCAGGAAAAACATCTGGATCAGGGACAATAGCCCCAACATGACCATAAACGCAACTCCGTAACCTTTAGGCGATTGTTTCGCCAAATTGCAGTGCGTGAAGTTCGGCAAAGCATGATCGGGCTTCAAGCAACTCCGCATGCGAGCCGGATTCGACTATACGTCCGTCGCGCATGACATGGATGCAGTTCGCATCCTGTATCGTCGATAGTCTGTGCGCTATCATCAGTGTGGTGCGGTTTTTCATTAATACATCAAGCGCTTGTTGTACATGGCGCTCCGATTCGGCATCAAGCGCCGAGGTTGCTTCATCCAGTATCAGTATCGGCGCGTTTTTAAGCAGCGCTCTGGCAATCGCAATGCGCTGACGCTGACCGCCGGAAAGCACGACGCCCTGTTGTCCGACCAGCGTATCAAAGCCCTGCGGCAGTTCTTCGATAAAGTCAAGCGCGTGAGCCTGTTGCGCCGCATCGCGTATTGCGACGAAAGGTACCTGCTCGCCTTTTTCTGCGCCGTAGGCAATGTTGTTGAGGATGGTGTCATTGAACAGTGTGACCTCTTGTCCTACGTAGGCAATGTGTTTGCGCAGGTTACGCAGGGAAAATTCGCGGATATTATGTCCGTCTATCAGGATTTCACCGTTGGTCGGATCATAAAGGCGCGGCAGCAGGCGTATCAGCGAGGTTTTTCCGCTGCCGGACTGTCCGACCAGCGCGACCGAGCAGCCAGCCGGAACTCGCAGGTTGACATCATCCAGCGCGTTGCCGAGGCGCCCGTCATAAGCCAGCGTGACATGACGATATTCGATATCGCCTTTCACATGATCCAGCTCCAATGTACCCCGGTCCGATTCACTATCCAGATCGACCAGTTCGAAAATACTGTCGGCTGCCGCTACGCCGCGCTGAATGACGCCAAAGTGCTGGGTAATGCGTTTGATTGGACTCTGCATCATCGCCATTGCCGCCACGAACGATATCAGGCTGCCCGGCGTGATGCTTGCCCGTACGCTGTCTATGGAAACGACATAGAGAATAGCTGAAAAACCGCAGATATAAATGAACTGGATCACTGAACTGCCCATCGCATCGTTCATGATCATTTTCATCTGCTGCGTTTGATTCCACTCGTTTTCCTTGGCGAACTTTGCTGCCTCGTAACTGCGTCCGTTGAAAACCTTGACGATGCGCTGGTTATCGATGACTTCCTGGGCCACATGGCCGACATTACCCATCGATTCCTGAATATGCGCGCTGATGCGGCGGAAACGTTTCGCAATTTTGCCAACGCCGCCAGCAAGTAACGGACCTATTACCAGGAAGACCAGAAAAAGCTGAATGTTTTCGTAAATCATCAGCGCGGTAAGTCCGATGATGGCCAGACCGTCCTTGACCAGACTGACAAAGCCACTGGTCATGGCGTGTGCGACTTGCTCGGTATTGTACAGCAGGCGCGACAGCAACTCGCCCGACGAGGATTTGTCGTAAAATTTACAGGGCAGGTTCAGCAGCTGATCGAAAAGCTTGCGACGCATATCGGCAATGATGCGCCTTCCGACCCAGCCCGAATAATAATCAGCCAGAAAGCCGGTGATCCCTCGAGCCAGAGATAAACCCAATAAAATAAAGGGCGCTTCGCGTAAAAAACTGGGGTCGTTCCTGATGAAGCTGCCATCGATCAACGGTTGGATCAGCTTGGCGAAAACCGGGGTAAGACTCGCGTAGATCGCCATCGAAACCAGAGATACGGCAAACATCTTCCAGTAGGGAAGGCCGATCTGCGACAACCTGCGGAATACGGCGAGGCTGTTGTTGCGATGAATTTTGGGCATGGATGGCTATTGTCGTTAGGGTCAAGCTCGTGGGGTTTTAATCTGGAACCTGCTTTGTATGTGCGGCTGGCGCTAATGGAGCTAAGTTTATCACAAAGTAAATGGCTTACTGATTTATTCGGAATGACCTGGTATTTCATTGATAATATTAACTACTTGTCAGCGATGGCGGTCCTGGGAAACGCCGGCTCAAGCAAGGCCAGTAAGCTTTCCGAGACCCGTTCCGGTTCGAGATCAGAGGTTTCGCAATAATTTGCGATAAGCGGACCGTCGGGTTCGCATAGAACGCCGAAGCGGCTGATAGCTGTGGACGGGTAAAGCCCGATGCCGGGTTTACGCAAAGCGGCGGCAAGATGCATGAGCCCTGTGTCGACGCCTACCACGCCTTGGCAGGATGCGACAATTGTGGCTAATTGCCTTAGTCCCATTGTCGGCAATACCGTGCCGCCATACGCGGCCAGTTGTTCGGCTCTCTGTTTCTCTCTGGCGTTGCCCCAAGGCAGGGCTACCGGCCAGCCAGCCTTCGAGCAGCGCTCGATCAATACTTTCCAGTCGGCGAGCGGGTATTCTTTTTCACGCCGTGCCGTTCCGTGCAGCGCCAGCAGATAGCGCGCCGGAAGAAAATCAGCGGGTGCGGTTGCGAAAACGGAGCCTATTCCGTAATTCAAAGGCGCATCGTCGGCTATTTGATAGCCTATTGCTCCGGCCATCAGCAGACGGTTGCGCAGTATGGCCGCAATGTTTTTTTCGACGGAAAAGCGTTTTTGTAAAAACAGGGACGAAAATGGCTCGCGCACAGAGGCAAAGCTGTAACCGCTACGCACGCCGCGAGCCAGCATGCCGACTGCGGCGCTTTTGATCAGCCCCTGGCTGTCGATAATGAGGTCGTAGGGTTCCTTTCGTAGGGATGCTGCAAAGCTGCCGATTTCGCGGCGTACCGATGCCGACAGCGGGGTTTTGCGCCAGCGTCTAAGTGCGATGGGAATAATGCGGCCAACTGCCGGATGCAGTTCGGGGATGGCGGCAAAATTCTCTTCCACGACCCAGTCGACGCTTAATCCGGGTAAACGCGCCGCTGCGTCGGTTAAGGCGGGAAGCATATGCACGATATCGCCCAGCGAGGTCATTTTGATAATCAGGATACGCATGTGAGGTTATCGGAATATGTGTGGACGAACAGCTTCGGCGTTCACGAAGGTTGATGGATACATTATGCCTTATATTAGCATTTTTATAGAAAAACGATATGATGTGCGGGTTGTTATTTGCAGGATAACGCCGGTCTGATTATGTTTTCCGTGCAATTGTTATGGAGGTAAATGTGAGGCAATTGCCTGTTAGTGTTATTCTTATCATTAAAAATGAAGAGCACAATTTAGATCGTTGTTTAAAATCCGTTCATGCTTTCGCTGGCGAAATTGTTGCTGTACTTAACGATTGCACAGACAATAGCGAGGCTATTCTCTTGCGATATGGAGCGCGTGTTTATCACCATCAGTGGCAGGGATTCGTCAATCAAAAAAATCTTGCATTGAGTTATGCCAGGAATGATTGGGTTTTCAGTATTGATGCCGATGAGGAAACTACGCCGGCGTTGAGAAATGAAATGGAAAAAGTTGTTGCAGAAAATGATGAAAGAATTGCAGCGGTAAGTTTTTGCCGTAAAACCTGGCTGCTCGATCGCTGGATAAAGCACGGTGATTGGTATCCGGATCGCGTGGTTCGTCTGTTCAGAAGGGATCGTGCGCGTTTCGAAGGTAATTATCTTCATGAGAAGCTGGTGGTAGATGGCGGGATATTGAAGTCGCGTGAAAATTTATTGCATTACAGCTTTCAAACCATGTACTTGTTTCTTGCAAAAAACGACAGCTTTACCAGGGCGTTTATCGACGCCAACCTCGGTGTAAAAAAATTCAGCATGGCGGGCGCCATTTGGCGTTCGTTTTGGAAGTTCTTTCGTGGCTATTTTATCAAGCTGGGGTTTCTGGATGGATATCCGGGGTTTATTATTGCGGTGCAGCAGGCTTACAGTACTTTCTTTCGTTATAATATGCTTCTGGAGTATTCCTTGAAAGATGGGCCGATTTATCGTGATAAGGAAGATGAATAGGCCTAAAATTCTGATTGTCGATGCTCAAATCGCCGGGCATCACATCCTGTGGCTGGGTCTGGTGGCGCGATCCATGCTTGAATTGGGCTGCGACGCTGTTTTGCTGGCGCATGGCGACCTTGATGAAGTAAAGAGCAGAATCAATCAATTAGACGGCGAGCTTCTTTCCGTAGTGACGCTGGCCGGTTTTCCGCGCGGGCGGAAAACGTCGGTGGAAACCTATTTGTCTGCGGTTGCGGCGGTGTTTTTGCAATATCGTTGCGACCGGATCATTCTGAATAATTTCGATACGATTGCGTCTGGTTTGTTTCGTAAGGTGTTGCTGGGTTATAGGCCGCCTCAGTGCTTGTTCGGTAAAATAAACGCGATATATCATCGTCCGCGCCCTCTAGACGTCACGCAGAAAACGCTGGGGAATACCTGGAAGCGCCAGGGAATGCGCTTGCTGTTACATCAAGGGTTTTTTGCCGGAATATTACTGCTCGACCCGTTTTTGATCGAAAGCTCCGTTGAAATGTACGGTGCTTATTCCCGCTTTGTATTTATTCCCGACCCGTGGCGCGATAACGACGAAGATCCGGTTTGTCCGCCGGAGTTGGTTGGCGCGCAGACCCGCGGAATACGGTTGCTGCAATATGGTGTTGGCGATAGGCGCAAGGGAACAGAATTGCTGGTAAACGCGCTAAAGCAGGCGGATGCAGATGTTCCGTTAACCTTGATAATTGCCGGGTTTCAAAGAAACACAGGGTTGACTGACAGTCTCGCTGGGTTGAAAAAACCGCATTCGTTCGTGTTGATCGACCGTTTTATCAGCGGTGCTGAAGAGAAATTTCTGCTGCAATACGCTGATTATCTAACGATACCTTATTTGTCGCATTATGGCTCATCCAATATATTATCCAAGGCGGCCCAATATGCGAAACCCGTTATTGCCAGCGATTATCATTTGATCGGGCGCCTGGTGGGGAATTATGGGTTGGGTGTCTTGTTTAAGGATAATGATGCGCGTGCGCTTGCTTCAGCAATCGAATCGTTGAGCGCAACTTCATCCTGTTCGGAACAGTTGAACAATTACCGTCATCAATGCTCCTATCAGGCGTTTAAAAAAGCGCTGGCAAGCATTATGCGCTTCGCATAGGCGCATTTAATAAGCTGTTGTAATTTTCATCTGCCGGTATAGGGATGCGCTGATTTAATCCGTTTGTACCATGAAATACGCGGCAAGCCTTTGATTGTATGTGCCCACAATCGTTTGAATTAATCAGTGGTTCCATAGATAAGCACCCGTTCCATGTGATCAAGATCCTGTTTCATTATCGCAAGACGCGCTATAGGTGATTTGAAAAGAACACGCATCAGTGTAATGGTTTAAGGTGATTAGCACTGAAATTCACGAAAGTATGGATTAGACCAATGGAGATCTTTGAATTATAATGATAAGATGATTTCCGCCCTGCACGAGTAATCAATGGCTTGTGAACATTAGCGCTAATCACCAAATTATATGTATCCAGTTTAGAATCAGGATGCATATTCCGTAATCGCTTCTGCGCCGTGGGGGGCGGCATATTGGTCAATCCCGTTTTGCGCCCGTATCTGCGCTTTTGCGAGCCGCTGCTCCAAATTTGCCCTATTGATTGCTTCACGGCTGCGGTCGCTCTCAGTGTGCCAGAGATGTAGGACGGGCAGCGCAAATTGTCCGTGCTTGCGCGATACTCCGCTATGCAGAAGACGTACCGCGAGATCGGCATCCTCGTGTCCCCAGCCTTGAAATGTTTCGTCAAAGCCATTGACGCGGAAAAAGTCGCTACGCCAGACAGCGAGATTAAAGGTGCGTATGCCTTTCCAATGCTTGTTTTTCTGCTTGCGCCACTTATGCCCTGGTAGCATTAGCAAAGGCAACAACCTATTGACATGCTTGCATAGCCGGGCTTGCAGCCAGAAAAAAGGGCCCCAATGTGCCGGTTGTTCCTGTTGTTGTTCTATGCGGCGGGTGAGTTCCTGCGAGCATAGAATGCGGCTACCCATGACTATATGCTTGGTTTCGGCCAGAGCCCGGTGTTTGGCTACAAAGTCGGGAAAAACCAGGCAATCGCCATCCAGAAAAATCAGATAATCGCTGCGCGATGCAACCACAGCACGGTTGCGCGACCGAGCCGCCCTAAACCCCAGATTTTTCTGCCACACGTGTTGCAGAGGGCACGGAAATTTTTTTTGCCAGATGCTGATCAGATCGGCTGTTTCCGCGCCGGAGCCGTCGTCGGCGATAATAACTTCGTCGGGTAGTCGAGTTTGCGCGGCAAGACTGGAAAGCACGCAATTGAGCGCGAGCGGTCTTTGATAGGTGGTGACAATGACGGCGATAGACATGATAATTCCAATGTGCGAACAATACGCTGAATTTTGGATCGACTGCTTACCCGCTCACAACCAGTGGAAACTCTCATTTTCCCTCTGCCCATGCATGCTGAAGCCGAATTGCCGGACCTCGGCATCGCGCCATGCCTTGAGTTGCCGGGTACGCGCCAGCTTTTTGAGCTTGCGCTCCAGCCAGGACTGTCGCAATAGATGGTGATTGTAACGGTAGCCGAGTTCGTCTTTCTGGGATAATCCTCGTTCCAGCTTCATGGCGGTTTGCGTGACCGAGCCGTAGTGATGCAGCCATGAGCGCCCGGTGATGCCGGGTTTTATTCCTGCTTTGTCCAGTTCGTGAAAAAACATGGTGTCTTCATAGCCTAACAGCTTGGGGACGGGTTGAAAGTAGCCAATCTCCATCCACACTGAACGATGCACAGCCATACAGACTGCATGCCCGACTCCCAGCCGCAAGGCCTGTTTCATCTTTACGCCGGCATTTGCGGCAAAAGCGTCGAAGTCATAGTCCAGCGCGCCTTCAATCATGGCAGGAGAGATCACTCTCAACTGATACTCCTCGGCAGCTTCGATCAGATTGTGAAGCCAACCCGCCGATACCAATACATCATTGTTCATGATGATGCTCCAGTCCGCCTGCAAGGCCAGAACGCCCTGATTCCACGCAACGCCGCAACCGAGGTTGTCCTGGTTGAAAATCAGTCCACCCAGCGGCAATGATCGCAGATAAGCGCGAGTATCGTCATGCGAACAATTGTCTACAACCACCAGACGGCTTAAATCCTGACCATGCCTGACCATGCTGTCTACGCATTGGCGAGTGTAGTCGACCTGGTTGTAACAGGCAAAGGTTATTGCGACGGTGGGAGGGGACATAACAGTTTACGATTCCAATGCGATGAGAGGGGCGCTCAGGCTGATCAGCATCAGCGCGTAGAGTGCTGCAGTGTATTTTAACTCGAATACCTCGGTAGTCATGGCACTGATCAACTCGATTATGACATAGCTGAATCCGACGACGGCGGTGTTGCGGGTCAGTTTGTCGCTGGCGCGCAGCCGCGAGCCGAACAGTAGAAGGGGCGCCAGAAAAAGCGCTACGCTGGAGCACAGACCCCAGACGCCGGAACGCACCATGTTGGTGGTGATTTCATTGTGAAAACCTGACATCACGGCGCCCCAGCGTCCGAACTGGCTGGTAAAAGCCGCAAACTCGGGCGTGTTAATGGCTGAGAAATAGCCCATATCTCCCCACCCGCCCCAGGGATGCATTAAAAACAGGTGATAGCCCATGCGCGCGAAAGAGATGCGCAGTCCCACCGAGGTGTCGGGGTTAACTTCGTTCCAGCGGTAGTCGGCAAACTCCCGTATTCCCAAAGCCAGTCTGTCATGTACGACATCAATGTGTTGATAAAGTAAAAGACTGGCCAGTATCGTTGCCAGCGTAGCGAGGATCTTCACCCATAAAGGATGTCTGCATTGAGGACCTTTGGTGAACGCCAGCAGGATCAGAACAAGAGGAAACGCCATCCACCCGGTTCGGCTGGCGGAACGTACCGACAGGTAGCAAGCCAGGATGAATGCGGCAACCTTGAACAGCTTGACTCCCCATTGATCAATTCCTGTCCAATTGACGGACGCGAGGCTCAGCAGCCCCAGGGACAGGGTAATACGGCCGAAGTTGAGCGGATCCGCTACCGAAGTCGCCAGTCTTTCTTCTCCCCAATGCAGGTTGGGAGCGTAAGACGCGATGGCCCAGGTTGCGAAGACTGAAAGCGGAATGCTTAGATGCAGCATGCGCGGCGTATTTACACGGGTGCGCAACAACGCCAGCAAAATCGGAATTGCGAGCAGAAAGCGCAACGGCGAGTCGAAACCCGGCCATGAAAATTGCTGTCGGAAAAGCTGTCCCAGAAAGACCGCTACGGCGGGAGCAAGCAAAATGACCGTCAAAACAGCGATCCAATTCCTGTGTGACTGTGATTGTCTGATGTTCCGGGTGCAAAATAGTATGTATAGAGCGATGAATGCGGCGGCGAAAATGGCGACATTAACCCAGCGCGGTACGGTTAGCGCAAAAACCGGGAAACCGGCCATGCATATGAAGAATAGCCGGCAGGCCGCTGTGAGTACGTTTGGTTTTTGTGTATCGGGAAAATCCATCAGCGGACAGGGATTAAACGGAGAGAGAACATTATTCGGTCTGAATTTATGTAGTATGCTTAAATTTTGGTAAACTAACGCTCAAATTCTAGCATACCCTGTTGATGTGGTGCCGTCATTAAAAAGACTGTTTCATTGAGCCTGTATCTGGCCGCTCATACGCTGCTGCGCATACTCGCTAATCCGTTCTGGCTACCGGTTGCGCTCGGAAAAATGGCTAATCTGTTAAAGGATACCGGGGTGGCAGGTTTCAAACAATACCTGTTCGGTGAATATCTGCCGCGCAATTATTTGCTGAAAACCCGCTATAGTCTGCGCGAACCCACGCCATCCGTTTATGAAAAGGTTGCTCCCTTGTTGCCGGACGGCTTTTTCCGGGACAAACAGGCTTATTCCGCACGAGGGTTTACCTGTAAACCGCGCATACTGGTGATACGATCCGGCGCTATGGGCGACGTCCTGCTGGCGACGCCGATTATCCGCAAACTGCATCAGGACAGGGAGGGGTATTGCGAAATAGATGTGGTTACCCGTTACCCCGAGGTGTTTGCCAACAGCCCGTATGTGCGCGCAGTGCTGACGCGCAAGTTGCTGAAAAAGCAGCGGCGGGCTTACGATCTGATAATCAATCTCGATATGGTGCTGGAGCGTAACAAGGCCGTGCACGTGACCGACTCTTACGCGCTGTATGCTCATGGCGTAACGGACTATGATAAACAGCCGGAGCTTTTTCCTGGGGAAGGAGATTCCGCCCAGGTGCGAGCGCTTACCAGCGGGTTTGTTCAGGGGTATATCGTTGCCCATAACCGGCGCGACCCCACTCAAGCTTACCGCAATGTAGATGAAACGCTTTGGAAACAACTGCTGGAAGATCTTTCCGTTTACGGCTTGCCTATCCTGCAGGTCGGCTTGCCGGGTCTGGATATTGCGCTTCAGGGCGCCGGGCTGATGGATTTCCGTAATCGTCTCAGTCTACAGCAA